>JAIQFL010000065.1 GCA_020073365.1 Terriglobia bacterium
CTCGATACGCTCTGCTCAGGCTGAGGACGTTCCGGCCCTCTCTGCGATCGAGCTAGCGGCGGCGCAACTGCTCCGGGGCCATGCGCCGGAATCAGTCCTGGCCGAGACTACCGACGTGGGCAGGTTCGCGGAGGCGGCCCGCAAGGGACGGCTCTGGGTAGCAGCTAACGGGAATATTCCGGTAGGCTTCGCATTGGTGGAGATGCTCGCGGACGACCTGCCCCATCTCGAAGAGCTTGACGTCGACCCATCTCACGGGCGTCGGGGCCTAGGCACGGCCCTCGTCCGAACTGTCTGCGAATGGGCGACCGTCTCCAGGTACGGCATGCTTACCCTGACGACCTTTCGGGCTGTGGCCTGGAACCTCCCGTTCTACGCACGGCTGGGGTTCGAGGAGATCCCTCGCGAGGTCCTGCGGCCCGAGTTGGCCGCAGTGGTTGCCGAGGAAGCTCATCGAGGTCTCGATCCAGCTACGCGAGCGGTCATGGGGTATCGATGCGGGCAGCCTGCCATCCGTGAACGATGACCTTTGGGCGAGCTCAGGAGCGCCAGTTTGGTAGCGGTGGAGGTGTCGTTCGCCGTCCCCCATGCCAAATGAACCGTCCTTCAGTCCTGACCAGACAGGCGAACCGCGCGACGAGCTGCAACACGACACCGACGCGGGATGGCGGGCTTGTTCGTCGCTCTGCGGTTCACGATCCAAATGGGCAACACCACCCACACATTAGAAGTTGAGGCGGTACTCCGGTCAGTGCGCCCAAACACTCCGCCACAAACTCCCATTGGCAGATCGCCTTCGGAATAAACGCAGCAGTCGTGTCCTTTATAAGTATGCAAGCTGCACAAGCAATGACTGGATGTGCGAGAGAGGGCCCTCCACCATTTCTAAATGGGGCGATGGGGGATTCGCCGACCTCGGTTGGATCCGCGCACTACGACAGATCCGCGGAGGAACGTTTTGAGTCAGAGGCGATGCCTCACCTTAACGACCTGTTTCGGACGGCCCTGCGCATGACGGGAGAGCGGGGCCAGGCAGAAGACGTGATCCAAGAGGTCTACCTCCAGGCGTGGCGCTCTTTTGAGAATTTTGAGCCCGGGACTAACTGTCGCGCGTGGCTGTACAAGATTTTGTTCCATTGCGTCAGCCATCACCGCCGCAAATGGTTTCGCTTTCCCCTCTTGAAGGAGAAAGCAGAATTTCTCGAAGCGAACCTGGTCCAACCTGATTCCGTATCCGAGCACGTCACCGACAGCGAGATCCTGAAAGCCTTGGACGAGATTCCTGCCGAATTTCGTTCCGTAGTGCTCCTGGCCGATGTGGAGGAATTCGCATACAAAGAGATTGCGGAGATTCTGTCAATTCCAATCGGCACTGTGATGTCGCGGCTCAGCCGGGGCCGGGCGCTTCTTCGCAAACGACTGGTCCAGGTTGCGCGTTCTTATGGCATCGGCAAATCCGTCCAGGGGGACAAGTGACTATGACTCAAACAAGATTTGGCGAGCAAGCGTGTCAGAAAGTGCTGTCAAGGCTAGACTCCTACATCGACAACGAACTCTTGACGGAGAGCAGCCTCGAGCTCATGGAGCACTTCCAGCGGTGCACGGCCTGCACGCGGGAATCGCAAGAGCGCCGGAATGTGCGCGCGCGGCTCCAAACTGCCGTGCGTGAGGTACGGGTGCCCCAGGGATTGGAAGATCGCGTACGCGATCGCCTGCGGCAAACGCGAGAACCACGGCCGAGAAGATTTCTACTGATGTCGATTGCGGCTACCCTTGCAGTCTGCTTCGGATCGTGGGTTGCCTATCAGCTCGGTGCGCTTCGGTTGACCACGGCATCCCAGGAGTCGTACGTCGCGGCGATTTCAGGGCAGGTCGAGAGTATCATCCGCGTCGGCCTCGGTGACCATCTGCATTGCGCCTTACTCAGGCAGCGCGGCCGTCGCTCAGAAGACGGAGTCGACAAGCTGCCGGTGGAATTCAAGGAATTGGTTCCCATCGTTCACCAGCACCTGCCGTCCGATCTTCCATTGGTTCTGGCGCATGAGTGCCGCTACCATGGTCGCAACTTCGTACACCTGACCTTCCAGAATGGTCGCACCCTGCTTTCGTTGGTGATCGCAAAGAGGCAGGATGGCGAGTCTCTCGACGGAGCGAATCTGCCTCGGGCCTTGTCGCAAACGGGGATACCTATGTACACGGCCAGCGCGCGAGGCTTCGAAGTAGCTGCATTTGAGAGCCGCGGATTCCTGGTGTACACGGTTTCGGATCTATCGCAGACGAATAATTTGGGCGTGCTGGCTGCGCTTGCTCCTTCCCTCCAAAACTTCCTCAACCAGATGGTCGCTTAACGCCCCATTGCCCTGCCTCCCACCCTGCCAAATCCCGCTTCGAACGCGCTCCGGAAACGGAGCGCGTGCCACTTGGCCCGGAGACAGTCCTGCAGCGCTACCTCCCTGGCTCTGGTATATGACGGTTCAGCAGCAATGCCCGCCGAGGTGCTGCTCAAGCTCTAGCCGCGCCTGCTCGGATTTCAGCCGCAGCTCATTCGCTACGCGGGCGAGACGGTCATATTCCGTCTTTGGTGACGTTCCCATATTCTGATTCAGCTCGGTAACGGCCTCGCAAAATCTTGTGGTGGCCGCTTCATACCGTGCCGTCAAGCGGGTCTTCTCCTCGCAGCTCATGAAGCGCCCATCATACACCCCGTCTGAAAACGGTGATGTGTCCATAAAGACTTGTTCATCTGGTAAGCGAATCAAGCGCGGCACGTGTACGGCGGTAGACATGGGCGCAAGAGCCCATAGGAAAGGTACTGCGCTGTTGGTCATGGCGATCAGCCTGCAGACTTCGCCGAGGCTGACGCCTTCGGTACGGTGCTCCGGAATAAAGCCCCTCGCGGCGGGCATTTCATAGCCGGAATTCAGATCACTGAAAAGGAGAAATCAAGCATGAAACCCAATCTGATTGGCACCGCGATTCTGGTGCTGGCGAGCCTGTCCCTTTCCGCTCGAGCCGCTGAGATCGCAGAACGAAAGACTCTCACCCTGGATGGCGCGGAGCGCGCCATTGCAGCCGCCGTTGCTCAGGCCCACAAGAACCACGCCGGCGGCGTCATCGCCGTGGTGGATGACGGGGGCAACCTCATGGCCCTGGAACGCGTTGACGGCACGTTCGCCGCTGGAGCAAATATCTCCATCGGTAAGGCTCGCACGGCGGCGATGTTTCAGAAGCCGACGCGAGTGTTCGAAGAAATTATCGCCAAAGGACGCACCGCGATGGTCGCGTTGAATGACTTTACTCCCTTGCAGGGCGGAGTGCCGATCACGATTGACGGTCAAATCGTAGGCGCCGTGGGCGTGAGCGGCGCAGCGAGCGCTCAGCAGGACGAGGAGCTGGCCATGACGGCGGCTGCCGCGGTTTCTGGTGCTCCAACTCCCGTTACCTACTTCGACAGTTCGCGTGTGAGTGCCGCATTCGAGAAGGGCGCTGTTCTTTTCAAGGAGGGTGAGAGCTACATGGTGCACGCCAGCAGGCGCGAGAAGCCGGGCATGGCGGAAATCCACACGAAGGACGCCGATATCGTCTACGTTCTCGACGGAACCGCGACACTCGTGACCGGGGGGACGGCCGTTAACGCGAAGGTCACCGAGCCTGATGAACTGCGCGGCACGGAGATCGCCGGCGGGGAGACGCGCCAACTCAGGAAGGGTGACGTCATGATTGTTCCCGCAGGCGTGCCTCATTGGTTCAAGGAAGTGTCGAACCCCTTCCTGTACTACGTGGTGAAGGCCCGCTAGAGGTGTGCGATGAAGAACTTCCTCCGCAGTATTGACCTGATATTGATCTTCGGTTTGGCCAGTCTGCTTGCTGGCGCCGAACTCCGAAACATGACGCCGACTAGCCGTCCAGAGGCCAGCGTCAACCTCATGACGAACGAAGGCGCAAGCCTCGTCCAGGCGCGGTGGCGCTACAGCGATACAAAGATCGTCGAAGCGGCCTTCACCGGGCCCGGTGCGGACGGCCAACCTACTGGCAGGCCGGTGAAGACTTACGACTACTCTCCCCACGCTGGCGGTGCTAATTTCGATGACTCCCAATGGGAACAGATCAGTCCGACGTCACTTGAACAACGGCGTTCCACAGGAAGGCTTTGCTTCAACTGGTACCGGACCCGCATCACCATTCCCGACAAGGTGGGCGACTTTTCCACACTGGGATCTACGGTCGTTTTCGAAACTTCTGTGGACGACTACGCCGAGATCTGGGTGGATGGCGAGTTGACCCGTGCCGTCGGCCAACAGGGTGGCTCGGTGATCGCCGGTTGGAACGCGTCAAACCGGCTCGTCATCGGACGCGACATAAAGCCCGGGCAGAAAATCCAGATTGCGGTGTTTGGGGCAAACGGCCCGCTCTCCAACCCTCCCACTAACTTCATCTGGATGCGGCTGGCGAAGCTCGATTTCTACAGGGGTGAGCGCGGCCCGGTAGCGATCACCCCCAGTGAAGTGAATGTCGAAGTGATACGCGAGGATCCTGCGATCAACGAGATCGTTGGCCCGAACCCGAAGATCTTCAAGCTGGCAGAAGGTTTTCAATTCACCGAAGGCCCGATTTGGGTGAGAGACGGCGGCTACCTGATCTTCAGCGATCCGAATGCAAACACCCAGTACAAGTACACCAAGGACGGCGAACTCACGGTCTTCCGCCGCCCGAGTGGCTACTCCGGTGCGGACATCGCCGAATACGGACAGCCCGGTTCGAACGGACTGACGCTCGATCAGCAGGGTAGACTCACCATCAACGAGCATGGCAACCGCAGGGTGACCCGTCTCGAGAAGGACGGTAGCCTCTCGGTGCTCGCTGACCGTTATGAAGGCAAGCGGCTGAACAGCCCGAACGATCTGGTCTACCGGTCGGATGGCACCCTCTACTTCACCGACCCGCCATTCGGCCTTCCTAAGTTCTTCGACGACCCGCGGAAAGAACTCGCGTTCAGCGGCGTTTTCTCACTGCAGAGCGGCAAACTTCAGTTGGTAACGACCGACTTGACCGGGCCCAACGGCATCGCCTTTTCACCCGACGAAAAATACCTCTACGTGACCAACTGGGATGAGAAGAAGAAGGTCGTAATGCGCTACGAGTCCCACGCCGACGGCACGGCGTCGAATGGCAAGGTCTTCTTTGATATGACATCCGCGCCTGGCGAAGACGCGCTCGACGGCATGAAGGTGGACCAGCGCGGCAACTTATACGTGTCTGGTCCAGGCGGTTTGTGGATCATTTCGCCCGAAGGCAAACATTTGGGAACGGTGATCGCCCCGAAACATCCACACAACATGGCCTGGGGCGATGACGACGGAAAGACCCTGTACCTTTGCGCTCGAAGCGGCCTCTATAAGATGCGGCTGAACATCCCGGGCATTCGCCCGTGAGCGCGAACCGGCCCGAACCCCACCCTTTTTGGGATCGCAACCTCCGATGCGATTCCAAAAGGGGGCGGGCCGCATAAATCCTTTAGTTGGCTCATATTGCCTGTATGCCGGTCTCCGACGCACCGGCACCCGATACCGCAGAACGCGATGCTCTCACCGTCCCTGGGCTTTCCACTCGGCTCTATTTCGCATTCCGTTCATCAATGACAGCAAGTGTTGTGCAAGCGTGGCACCGGATGCTGTAATTGGAACAGTTCTCGCAAGCCGCGCGACTGCCGTTCGCCGGCGCAGTCCTCGCCGGGGGCGTCGGATGGAAAGGGGATCGTATGGAGCTAAGCTTTGGCAACGGTGCGCTCTTGCTATTGTTGGTAGCGGCCGTCGTTGCTATGGTTACCCGTCGATTAACGCTCCCTTACAGCGTCGGCTTGGTCGTGGCGGGAATCATCTTGGCACTGTTGCCCTCGGCCCCAAGAATCAGCCTCACCAAAGAGATCATTTTCAACGCGCTCTTGCCGCCACTCATTTTCGAGGCGGCATTCTACCTTCGTTGGAATCAGTTGCGCCGGGAACTCCCGGTAATCCTCACTTTGGCGAGCGTCGGAGTGGTCCTATCTGGAGCCGTCACTGCGATAGGGATGCATTACCTGGCCAACTGGAAATGGCCGAATGCATTGGTCTTCGGCTCCCTCATTGCCGCAACGGACCCTGTTTCCGTGATTGCTACTTTCCGCGAGGCCAAAGTTCATGGCCGTCTACAACTGCTGATCGAGGCGGAGAGTCTGTTTAACGATGGTACGGCTGCGGTCGCCTTTGGCGTCGCCGTGGTGTTTGCAACAGGGCGTCCCCTCACGGCGGCTGGTCTGACTACGACTTTGGTGTTGACCGTAGGCGGAGCCCTTCTGTGCGGATCATTGATAGGTGGACTTGCCCTTCTTCTGACAAAGCAAACCGAAGACCATTTGGTCGAGCTCACCTTCACAACGGTTGCCGCATATGGCTCATTCCTTCTGGCTGAGACCTTCCATTTTTCGGGCGTGTTCGCGACGATCACGGCAGGGCTAATCATTGGTAATCGAGGCCCGCTTGGAGCCCTGTCGGATCATGGTCGCGAGGCGGTCCAGGCTTTCTGGGAGTACGCTGCCTTCGTGGCGAATTCTCTTGTGTTCCTATTGATCGGTATGCACGAGGCCAGGCAGAATTTCACGGCCGTTTGGCTGCCTGCGGTTGTGGCCGTCCTCTTTGTGCTCATTGGCAGAGCAGTTGCCGTCTACCCAATCTGCGCACTTTTCAGCCGATCGGGTCTTCGCGTGACGGCGCGACATCAACATGCTCTGCTGTGGGGTGGGTTACGCGGTGCGCTCGCTCTGGCCTTGGCCCTCGGCCTGCCGACTGAAATGGCTGGGCGCGGAGAAATCATCACAGTGAGCTTTGCCGTTGTTGCATTTTCCGTCTTTGTCCAAGGCTTGACGATGTCGCCATTGTTGAGGATTATCGGGGAGCTGCCGTCACGGAACCATCAACAGACCCAACAACAACTCACGAAATGAGCCGAGGAGGCAACCTGACAAATCGCGAATCAGCCATGTGACGTCGACGTTACGAGCTCTGAATTGATCATTCCCGCCTCCTGGTGACAATTCCGCTGGTCATTCTCTAGTTCGAAATCTGTTCAGTCCGGTCCTACCAATCTGTTGCGGCCACCAAGCTCATGGAGAAACCGGTTGGAAGCCTGATTCCTGGGGACCCATCTGCTGCATCTTCGGGCATCCCCCCGACGGCCAGGGGTAACGGGAGTCCGAAACATTCCTGATCGCCGCACCGGACGCAGGATCTCACCCTGTAAGGCCCTTGCGTTTTATAGTTATAAAAATAATTATTTTCAGATTCTTAACCCCTATTTCATTCAAATATTTCCGATCAAAATCGCCAAGTTGTACAAATCGCAAACGCTTGACGTGCTTGGCTTTTGGAGTTATTTTTCGTTCTGTACTTCGCAATTAGAAAGCACTCCAACAAGGCCAACAAAACAAATACTATTCAGGCACAGCGCGATTCGTGTGCCTGAACGTAACTGGGAGGGTCAGCGATGGTGACTCAACGGCAGAGGTCTGCCCGGAAGCAAGCTAGAAAGCGAACGAACAAACGGTGGGGCGCTGAGTTCATCAAACTCGCGATGGAGCTTTCGGGCACGTCCGCTTCGATGGTCTACGCGGTGCTGAACGGCCGAGCCGTTTCCGCCCCGGTCTCGCGGGCTATCGACGACGCGCGCGCTCAAATGGCGCGGTCGCGGAGGAAGGTAGCGTGACCGGCAGCAAGGTTGAGGTGGATGCCGGGCGGATCGTTCTGCGGCCGTCTATCGTGGACATGCTGCTCTGCGGGCAGATTCCCGGCGGCGCGTGGGATATGCGGCGCAAGGCTTGGTCGTTCCCCGCGACGGTGCGGGTTGCGGCTGCGATCCGGGCGAAGATCCGCAACCTCAACACCACAAGCGATTTTGAAGTTCTGACTTCCGGCGCGCATCCATGGCAGGCGAGAGAACCACTTCTCCGGAGCGACGAACCCACGGGCGCCAGCAACGTCTTGGAACCGGCGTCCGTGGTGGCGCCGGAGCCCGAGATCGCAATCCCCGATGGGTTGTTGACCCGTCCATGGCGTCACCAAACAGCCGCATACAAGTTTTGTCTCGACAGATTCGCCGCGGGCGCACGCGCAATTTTGCTCGCCATGGGGATGGGCACCGGAAAGACGCTGGTCGCGATCATGCTGCTTCTGTTTCTGCGCGCGCGGCGCGTGATGATCGCGTCGCCTCTCCGGGTCGTGTCGGTTTGGATCTCTCAACTCGAACGCCACATGGGCGCCGATGCCGTCGTCGTCGCGCTCGATGAGGACACCGGCACGGTTGAGAAGAAACGCGAACTGGCGGAAGAGAAGATGCGCCTGGCCCACGCGCGGGGCGTTCCCTTCATCTGCATCGTGAACTACGACTCGGCCTGGCGGGACCCGTTCGCGGCCTGGGCAGAGAAGGTCCAGTGGGATCTGGTGCTCGCGGACGAGGCCCACCGGATCAAAGCTCCCGGCGGCAAGGCCAGCATGTTCTTCAAGCGGATGCGCCTGAGGTCCATCTACCGGGTCGCGATGACCGGCACGCCGATGCCGCACGGGCCGATGGATATTTACGCCGTCTTCCGGTTTCTCGATGTCACGATCTTTGGGCCGTCCTTCAGCGCCTTCCGGCAAACTTATGCCGTGATGGGGGGCTACCACAACAAGCAGATCACGGGCTTTCAGAAGCTCGATCAACTGGAACGCCTGATGAGCAGGATCACGTTCCGGGTGGGGAAGGAAGTCCTGGATCTGCCCCCGGAAACCCACGTCACGTACCACTGCGATCTGGCCAGCGAGGCGCGCCGGGTGTACCACGACCTCGAGGAAGACTTCGTGGCGCGCGTGCTCGACGGGACCGTCACGGCCGCGAACGCGATGGTCAAACTCTTGCGCCTCCAGCAGGTGTCCGGAGGAGTCGTCCCGACCGACGATGGCGTCGTTCACCGGATCGACAACGCGAAGCAGAAGCTCTTCGCGGACACCTTGGAGGATATTGGCAGCGACGAACCGGTGGTCGTTTTCTGCCGTTTCCACGCCGACCTGGACGCCATTCACGAGGCTTGCGAACAGAACAAGTGCGTGAGCCTCGAATTGTCCGGGCGCCGCGACGAACTGAAACGTTGGCAGGATGGCGAGGGCCAGGTTCTCGCGGCGCAAATCAGCGCGGGCGGCGTCGGTGTCGATCTCACCCGCGCCCGCTTTTCGATGTATTACTCGCTGTCCTTCTCCCTCGGCGAGTACGATCAGGCACTCTCCCGCGTCCACCGCCCCGGCCAGACGCGCCCAGTCGAACACATCCACCTTGTCGCGAGGAACACGGTGGACGCAAAGATCATGCGCGCCTTAGGGAAGCGCGCGGAAGTAGTGCAGTCGATTCTCGCCGAAATCACGAACTGAGCCAAGGAGGCCAAGCCGCTCATGAACATGGAGCAACTCAGGGAATTTGTGTCCCTGGAAAACCGCAAGCGCGACCTGGACGCCGAACTGAAACGGGCGAACCAGAGGCTCGACGAACTGGAGGGCCTCATCATCCAGCAGTTCATCGAAGCCGGTGTGCCGTCGATCGCCGTCACGGTCGATGGGTCCACCCGCACGCTCTCGATCTATCCCGACGTATACGCAAGCCCGCTCCACGACCGCATTGAAGTCGCGGCCGCATTGAAGGCTTCGGAGTTGGGCCAGTACGTCGCCGAGAACTACAACAGCAACTCGCTCACGGCTTACGTGCGCGAGGTGTGGCGCGAGGTCCTGCTGCTCGCTAAGCAGCAGAACCGCTTGGCCGGGGAGGAGGACGTCCGCGCCGCGCTGCCCAAACCGCTGGGCGAGGTCCTCAAAATCTCGATGGTCCACAAACTCAGCAGCCGGAAGAAAGCCTGAAAGGAGAAACGATGTCGCAGGAACTTGCAAGGGTGAGCGAAGCGCCCAAGGCGCTCAGGCTCGCAAAAGAAGAAGCGGTGGCGGTCCAGGAAGCGTTCGCCATCAAGATCGCCAGCGGTGCGGTCTCGGAATTCGACCTGCCGCGGATCAAGATCATGAACGGTGCGGCGTTCTGGCTCGTTCCCAAGCTCGAAGGGGATGAGACCGCGCCCAGCATCGAGGGCGTGATCGTCTATGCACGCGACACCCGCGCCTACTACGCCGCCAAGAACGCCGGGAGCGTTCCGCCGGATTGCTCGTCGGCCGACGCGATCACGGGCCACGCAAAGCCTGGGATCGACCTGGGCGGCGACTGCGCCAAGTGCCCGATGGCGCAGTACGGCAGCGCCGTGGATGCGGACGGGCAGGCGGGGGACGGCCAGGCCTGCAAGCAGATGAAGCAACTGTTCATGCTTCGCGGCGACTCGATGTTTCCCGAGGTCGCCTCGCTGCCGCCCACAAGCCTGAAGAACGCGCGTCAGTTCTTCCTGAAACTCGCGTCGCAAGGCGTGCCCTATTTCCACGCGCTCGTCCAGATCCTGCTGGAGAAGGCGCAAAACGGCAACCAGATCTATGGCAAAGCCAGCATGAAGTTCGTTCGCCGGCTGAGTCCGGAAGAGGCGCAGCGTGCGGTGGAATTCCACGAACTGTCGAAGAGCTTCGCCGGCCGGGTCCGGACCACCGAGTAAAGGAGGAAATGTGTTTCAGGAAACCATCGTTCAGATCAACAACGGCGCGGCGGTCGCGGAACTGTCCGACGCCTTGGCAAAGGTCGTCGCATCCGTGCGCGCGACCGGCAAGAGCGGATCGATCTCGCTCACGTTGAAGGTGGCGCCCGCTTCGAAGGGCAACCCCGACGTGCTGCTCGTCGAGTCGCAGGTGAAGACCAAAATGCCGGAAGCTGAGCGCGGCATGACGGTCTTCTACGCCACCGACAACAACCTGCTCGTCCGCAACGATCCGAAGCAGCAGTCGCTTCCGCTCCGCGTAGTCGAGTTTGACCAACCGAGAGATCTCAGGGAGGTGAAGACGAATGCCGTATAGCGACGACAACGACAACAGCAAGATCGGGGACGTCCAGTCCGCGATCGCCGCGGGGGCCGCACTTGGCGATCCGCGCACGCTTCCGGAAACGCCGGCGCCCACCGGCTTCTACACAGTGGTGCCGGAAGACTACAAGATCGAATCGCTCGAACAGTTCATGTCCAGCCCGCTGCGCATCGAGCAGACGGTGGAGCTTCACGACGCCGCATCGTTCATCGAGTATGTGGACGAGTTTGGCAACCCGGAGGTCAGCCGCATCTTCTTCGACCAGGAACATGAGCGCTTCGAGGTCATCATCGACTACCACGGCGGCAACGGCGCGCCTGGCTGGTGCGAACACGTCGCCGGATTCGTCGCGCGCCGCAGCGAAGAGTTCAAGGCGTGGATGGCGCAGAACAAGAAGCAAATGACCCAGGTGGATTTCGCACGGTTCCTGGAGGACAACCTTCCGGACATCGTGGAGCCAGAGGGAGCGACCCTGCTCGAAATCGCGCTCACTTTCGAGGCCAAGAAGGACGTCGAGTTCGCCTCCGGAGTGCGCCTTCAGACCGGCCAAATTCAGTTCACCTACAACGAGGTCGTCCGTGGCGCGGCGCAGAAGGGCACGCTCGATGTTCCGGAACAGTTCATCCTCGGCATTCCCATCCACGTGGGCGGGCCCGCCTATCGCATTCCGGTGCGGTTCCGGTGGCGGCTGCATGAAGGGAAGGCCGTCTTTTGGTATGAAATCGTCCGGCCGCACCGTTTCGTCGAGGACGCCCTCAAGGAGATCCGCGAACGCATTGCGCAGGCCACCGGCCTCGACGTGCTGGCGGGCGTAGCGAAGTAGGCGGGCGCGATGAAAGACACGCTCATCATCGCGCTGGTGGCGTTCTTCGCGCGGACCCGGGGGTCGATCGAGTTGACCGACGCCGAGATGGATGCCGCGCGCGCGGACATGGCCAGTGGCGCGGTAGTGGTCCTCACCACTACCGCGAACGTTGGCAAGGACGGAGCTCAGGCCACGTATCGGCTGGAGCTCCGGAGGGAGATGTGATGTTCTGCCGTCACGATTGGGGCTTTCCGCGGCGGCGCGCGGAGTTCTTTGGCCACGCCAACGTGGACGTGCAGACCTGCGCAAAGTGCGGATCGTTGCGTCTGTCGCCGGTGCAGTTCGGGCCGCAGCGCGAGCCCGCCGTGAGCGTGGAGGAGATCCAGGAGGTCGGCCATGAGGCGCCAAGCCGTTCTTGAAAAAGCCATCGTCACTAGGATCATCAAGACTCTGAAGATCAATCCGCACGTCGTCGTCCGGAAGCGCCACGGCACCGCGATGGGAATGGCCGGCGACCCCGATCTGTACGGCACCATCAACGGGCGTCACTTCGAAATCGAGGTGAAGCGGCCCAACGACTCCTCCTCGCAGTTGACCGAACTCCAGACGCAGAGGCTCATGGAATGGAAGGCGGGGGGCGCGATCACCGGCGTGGCGCGCAGCGTGGGCGACGCGCTCCTCATTCTCGGCTTAGAAAAGGTGTCGGCATGATCGAAAAAGAGCGGATTGACCAAGTTATCGACCACATTCTCTGCTACATGTCCCTGTCGGAACTCCAACAGGAGTCGGCGTCGTTCCACAAGCTCTCTCTGTCGTGGTTCTCGGATGCGGACCCGCTCATGGAGGACTGGTTGAAGACGTTTCAGCGAGCGAGGACCGACCAATCGGAGCGGTTGTTCTTCGCCGATGCCAAGCCCTCCGATGTCGGCGCGTTCGATATCTGCTGGCTGGGTGGAGCGCGTGATGACGACGGCGGGAACATGTCTGCGGACCAAGCGTTCACTCTTCAGCGGCATCGCCGGTTGCCACTCAAAGACGTTCGGGGCAGATTCCCGATGCGGACCGGGGTCGTAGTGGAGAGTTCTATCGCATTCATCAAGGCGAACGCCACCTACGAGAGCGCTCGAATGCTCTATGAATACCGTGGTGGCAAATGGGTGGCTGTGGCGAGCCACTCAGGATTGCGCGCCCCGTCCTTTTTTGAACAAGAACACTTGGCCATCCAACTTGCAATGGGGATGGCGTTCAGCCGGCAGTATGAATGGCGGGTCTCGTTGGGTTGGGCTGGCTGCCCAACGATCTCGTTCCTCACGGACCCGGTCGGTGCCAGGGAGGTTTTCAGACTCCGCGACATCCCGAACGGTCAGAGCCGCCGTAGCGCGCTTCGGCATTGGGTCGTGGAACACTGGCGCAAATCGCGCCGGGACGACGCTGAGGTGGCGAAGGTCCGCACCCATCTGCGTGGATCGACGGATTTCACGTGGAATGGCCTCGCGTGCCGGATCCTGCCCAGCGCCGATGACGTGCGCAAGGCCGGAGGCGGCGCTGCATGAAGCGCACCACCGTCCACGTCTTCAGCGCGGGCAATTTTGCCTTGACGTTCAGCGTATCGAAATACCTGAAGCACCACGGCGTCGATGCCGTACTCGTGACGAAGCACGCAGTCCAGGTCCATCCGGACCACGAACCGAAAGCCGCAGCAGTGCTACCGCAATACCGGTGGGGATGGGACCGCCCGCCAGACACACGGGTTCCAGGAGAGGAGTCAAAACGATGAGGCCCGAACTTGAAGCGTTGCCAGATCGCATGCGCGATTTGCCGGTAGATGATCGCGGCTACCCTGTGCCGTGGTTCGTGGCCTGGCTGGACGGTAAGCCTGAATTCCGGGCGATGGACGCTGAGAAATGGATTCGCGCTGTCCGCGAGCGCCGCTGCTGGGTCTGCGGACACCGGCTGGGCCAGTGGCTCACGTTCGTCGTCGGGCCGATGTGCGGGATCAACCGCACGACGAGCGAGCCGGCCAGCCATTTGGAGTGCGCCCGCTGGTCGGCCAGGAACTGCCCGTTCCTCTCCCGCCCTAACATGGTGCGGCGCGAAGACGAGACGACGCAGGCCTGCGAGAATGCCGGGATCCCGATCAAACGGAACCCGGGTGTCAGCCTCCTGTGGACGGCGCGCTCGTTCAGCATCTTCAATGACGGCGCCGGTAAGCCGGTCATCCAACTTCACGATCCGGAGAGCCTCGAGTGGTGGTGCGAAGGGAAGCCCGCCACGCGCGCGGAGGTGGAGCACTCGGTCGATACCGGCATTCCGATCATTGAGGAGATCGCCCGCGCGGACGGCGAGGACGCAATGCAGGATCTGGCACGCCGGAAGCAGTGGCTAACAACCCTGTACCCACCCGCCACGTTCCTTTGCGCAGCCTCTGCGGAGCGCGCATTCAAATGAACTACGGGTCGGTGTGTCGGGGATCGATCACGTGGATTCGGTCCTCGGGAGGGCGGCATGAGCGGCTTCTACAGCCGCGCGGCGCTGCGCGAAGCACGCCAGGAACGCCAGGCCCGTATTCCGGGCCATCCTCGCCCAGTCACGCTGGCAGAGGTGCCAGACGACGCGCCGTACGAAGACCCTGAAGCGGTGCTCCACGTGTGGCTCGATGACAAGTTCGTCCCGTACGCGAAGTGGCTCGCGAGGTCGCCGATCAGCGTCGGGTCCGCGGCAACCCACAATTCGTCCATCCCCACCGATGCGACCTGCGCAGTGGGCGATTGCACTCTCCGGATCTGGCTGGTCCGCGACGGAGATCGCTGGTTGATGTTTGCCGGCTCGCGCGGCTCCGCTGGCCGACGGCGTGACTTCGCTTCGCCCTTCCTGGGACACGCGATTCGCACGGCAGAGTTTTGGTATGGCGCGCCCACCAACGGCTGGCGCGCGGAGAGCAAGAGAAATGGCAGCGACGGCAAAGCCGCGAATCTCCATCCACAGGATGGCGGCGCGCCGGAGGCGGCGAATGGCTGATTTGGACGGGCTCGCCCGGTGCGACGCCGAGATCGCCAGCGCCGAAGCGCTGCTGCTCGCCGGCCATCCCGATATTCAAGGGCTCTTGCTGGCCCTCTCTGATTGGACGCAGGAGAAGCGGCTGATCCAGGACGAATCCGACTGCAGCGAGTTGACGAAATGACGCCACTGGAGTTCCTAAACGAACTGTGGCAGTACAAGCCGGAAGATCACCTCATCCTGATATGGACGCACCCCGACAAGCGCTCGCGCTGGTTCACCAGCGTTCCGGCCGCAGCCGAATATGTCGCAAGCGTCAATGGCAGCCGCGATGTGTACGTCGGCGTCGGCCTGGCTGGCAAGGACCATGGGCCCACGCACCGGTGCGTCTCCGAAGAGATCACCGGAGTAACCGGCATGTGGGCGGATCTGGATCTGCTCTCCGACGCGCACGGCAAAAAGGCGTTGCCCAGGAGCGCAGAGCAGGCGCTTTCAATCCTGCCGCCGACGATCCCACCGACGATCATCATCGCGACCGGCAACGGGCTCCACTGTTGGTGGCTGCTGAAGGAGCCATACCTCTTCGAAAACGAGGAAGACCGCAAGGACGTTGCCCGCCTGGTCATGCGGTGGCACACGATGCTGCAGTTGACCGCGGCCAGCCACGGGTGGGCATACGAGCGGCTGTCGGATCTGGCGCGCGTCCTTCGCATCCCGTCTACTACGAACGTCAAGGATCCGGCCCATCCGAAACCTGTGGAGACCTGCTCTGCCTCCGGGCGCCGGTACAATCTGTCCGACTTCGAGGAGTTCCTGGACGAGGCCGCGATTCCCGACCCGGAATCGGAGGAGCGCGCTGCGCGCGAATGGGCCGAACGCTTTGCAGACAAGCCGCTGGCCATCAATTTGAACGCCCGCATTCCGGACGAAGTGATCCAGGCTTGGTGCGAGGCTGATATGCGGTTCCGGAACACCTGGGCGCGCCAACGCCACGATCTTAAGGACCAGAGCCAGAGCGGGTACGACCTCGCGTTGGCGTGCTTTGGGCTCGAGGCCAACATCTCGGAGCAGCAGATGGTGGACCTCATGGTCCACCACCGGCACGTTCATCGCCAGAAACATCGCACCCGGGTGGACTACTTTCAGCGGACCATCACGAAGGCGGCGAAGCGGTGCCAGGGGATCGATCCGTTCACCGCGCCGCCGGCGCCGTCTGCTGCGACTGCAGAGCCGCCAACACAGACCGGCCCTGCTGGCGAACAGGGCGCGCCAGGCGCGCCGGAGAATGCCCAGCCCAAGCAGAACGCCACCCTCGACCCGGCCATGGCCAGGGCCAAGATGTGCGAGAAGATCTCCCAAGTTCTCGGCATCCGGATTCTGCGCTTCGTGAAGATCGACGGGAAGGACCCGCAGTACCGCATGGAGTTGAACGAAGGCAAGATCGAATTCCCAAGCGTCGCCAAGCTCATCTCCCTGGAAGCCATGCGTGTGGCGATCGCGGCGGCCGTCGGCAGGCTCATTCCGAAGATCAAGCCGAAATTGTGGGAGTCAGTCGCGCAAATGATTCTCGACGCCTGCGAAATCGAGGAAGGCAGCGAGGAGATGGAGTGGGAAGGCGCGGCGCGGATGTACCTGCACGAGTATCTGTCGGAAACCGGTTTCATCCCGGCCGTCGAGGAGCAGCGCATTCAAGACCAACGGAGGCCGATGGTGCTTCACGGAAGGATCACAGTGTGCGCAGGCGACCTCCAGGTGTACGTCAACAAGACCGCCTCGCAGTCGCCGGTGTCGACGAAGGCTGTCGCCGGCATGATCTCGGCGCTCGGCGCGAAGAGTTTCCGGCACCGCGGACAGGGATTCAAGGAGCAATCGAGATGGTTGTTGCCGGAAGAGTTCGCCCCGGCGGACTACAAGCACAAAGGGGCCACCCATGACTAACGGAGCTACCGGCACCATCGAGCAGATTGGCGACCAGGACCACGGAGAGACCTCGGAGTACAGGATATATGGGCCACCTGGAACTGGCAAAACAACGAGTCTCACACGCCAGATCCGGCGCGCCGTCGAGCGGTACGGGCCGAAGGCCGTCATGGTCACATCCTTTTCGCGCGCTGCCGCCGCCGAGCTCGCCGGCCGGGACCTCCCGGTCGATCCGGATCGGGTGGGCACGCTGCACGCGCACTGCTACCACACGCTGGGCGGGCCGGAGATCGCCGAGGCCAACGTCGATGAGTGGAACCGCGCCAATCCGCACCTGACTATCACGCCGATAAAGAAGCACAACAAGCTCGATGGCGAGGAAGCCGCAGAAGAGGCGGGCGACGAGACGGAAAAGAACGGCGACGAGATCTTGGGCCGCTTGTCCCGCTACCGCGGTATGATGCTTCGCCGCGACCTTTGGCCGGCCACTCTTCGGGAGTTTGAAGCCCGCTGGACGACTTACAAGCGGGAGAACGGGCTTCTGGACTTCACGGACCTCATCGAGACGTGCCTGCGCGACGTGCCTTATGCTCCCAAGAACCCGTCCGTGATCTTCGCCGATGAGGCGCAGGATCTCAACCTGATGCAATTGACGCTCGTCCGGAAGTGGGGCGAGCGGACCAATTACTTCATTGTGGCGGGCGACGACGATCAGACCATATATTCGTTCACCGGCGCGATGCCGGAGAACCTGCTCGATCCGGACATTCCACAGGATCACAAGATCATCCTGAAGCAGTCGTACCGCGTGCCGCACGCGGTCCACCGCCTGGCGAACGGGTTGATCCATCAGGTCACCCGGCGCCAGGAGAAGGAGTATCTCGCGCGCGACGAGGTCGGCAGCGTCGAGCGGCTGACGCGCGGATCGTACAACTCTCCGGACTACTTCGTTTTGGAAAGCGCCAGAGAACACCTGGAGCGTGGCCAGACGGTGATGTTCCTGGCCTCGTGCTCGTACATGCTGCGCTCGCTCGTCGCGGTTCTGCGGAAGAACGGGATCCCGTTCCACAACCCGTACCGGCGGTCGAACGGCTTCTGGAACCCGATCCGGACCGGCCGGCGCGGCTCGACCGCCAACCGCATTGCGGCGCTCCTGGTCGCGCATCCGGATTGGGGTGAGGGCGCCCGCCCGTGGACGCACGGCGACCTTGCGCAGTGGGCCGATTGCCTCCATTCGAAGGGCATCCTTCGCTACGGCGCGAAGAAGAAACTCGCCGCCTATGCGAGCGAAGAGCGAGTGAGCAACGAGGCGTTCGAAGAGCTATTTGAGCGGCCCGCGCTCGAATCCCTGCTGGAAGCTTACGAAGGCGACTACCGTGGCCTCCTGGCGTGGTGGCGGGATCACGTGACCGTCGATGTGCACGCACGGTCGCAATTTCCTGCCGACATAGCGGCCAGGCGCGGGCCGCGCGCGCTATTCGAGACGCCGCAGGTCGTCGTTGGTACCATCCACTCGGTCAAGGGCGGCCAGGCCGACGTGGTCTATCTATTTCCGGATCTCTCGCAGGCTGGCGACGCGCAGTATCACCGCGCCGGCGCGCCGCGCGACGCTGTGATCCGCCAGTTTTACGTCGGCGTCACCCGGGCGCGCGAGACGCTCTATATCTGCCAGAGCGAATCCGCCACCGCCGTCTCGATCTGATTGAAACTAGGGGACTTGCTTATGCCCGAGAAGGAAGGTACCCTCCTGTCGCTGACAGGAGGCGTCAAATTGAAAGTACGGGTCCAGCACCCGAAGGTTCAGGAACATAAGGGGAAGAGTCCCTACTGGTACTTCAGGTATTGGGAAGACCAATTCCTGCCGGATGGATCTGCCAAGAGCACCCGGAAACGCCACATCATTGGGCCGAGTAAGGACACCGGCAAGGGCGTCGCAGATGCTGCGAAGCGTTCGCGACGCTCAGCCCGGCTTCCTGCGCCAGCGCTTCCACGGTTCGAGGCGCCTGGCACAAAAGGTCCAGCAACTCCAATCTTGGCGGGCTTGACACCGCCTTGCCAATGCGGCCAAGTTGCTCGTAGACAGCCTTCTTGAGAGATGTGCCGGCCATCGGATCCTCAGCCTAATTATAGGGCAGACCTTTCAACTAATCAATTAAGCAGTTGAATAGTCTGATCCTGGTCTGTCATACAGGGAGCATCCATGGCAACCCCCTCTGGACGCCGCGCGGGAAGCCGGACTTCCGATCGGAGAGTGGTGCCAAGAGGACGATTCGCCGAAGACGGCCCAATTCCAGATCAATATCCCCTTCAGGAAACTGCGACCGGAGACGTTGCAGTCCGAACTGAACTCAAAGGCTAACGATTCCCTCCTCCAGGCTGCTTCCTTCGATGCGGTGCTGATTTCAAACGCCTTTCACGAAATGACCGAGCACGCCGCGATGCTCGCCCACGTGCGCCAGGCGCTGAAACCCACCGGTCGGCTAGTCGTAATTGAAAGCTATGTGGAAGGGCGCCGTCACCTTCCGCGAGATGAATTTCGTTCGGCCGACAACACGGTTACGCTGACGGAGGGCGTCACCGGGAGCATGACGATCGTGGGCACGGCGGCCTACATGTCGCCGGAGCAGGCGTGTGCGAAGGAACTGGATTCGCGGACCGACATCTGGTGATTTCGGGCTCGCCAAATCCATCGAACGGGCGCAGGTTGTAACTGCCGGAGCCTGGCGCCGGCTTCGGTCAGGCCCAGCTTGCCGGGAGCCAGCTTGTGGCATTCCGTGCAGCCGAATTCCTCGAAGCGCGCGGCTCGCTGGCGCTGTTGAGCGGTACGCTTCTCTTCAGGCTTCTGAACGATCACCGTCATGGCTGCCAGCATCTTGATGCAGCCTTCAAAGCCCTCAGCCCTCTGCTTCCCCCTTTCCGTGTACCCGTTTGCCGTCGTGGCCGATCGTATGGCAACTCTTGCACCCGTGAGTATCGAACATATAAACGGCCAGTTCCTGCGGGCTCTTGCCGGCGGCAATCATCCGGTCGAGCGTGGTGCTTGAATTCTGGGCCGGAGGATGTCCGCCCTCGTTCTCACTGTTGGGCGGGTTTGCCGGCTAACACCTTCTCCACGTCAACGCAGCCCAAGTGCAGATGCGCCAGCTTCGCTCCCACTGCCGTCAGCCCGACCTTGCCGTCAGCGACCTTGTGGCAGGTGGCGCAGCCGAACTCCTGGAAGCGTTCCGCCCTTTGGCGCTGTGTCACCGATCGCTGATCTTCGGGCACCTTGGCGATGACGCTCATCGCTTTCAGGGTCGCAATGCACCCTTGGAACCCTTGGGCCCGATCCGCGCCGTTCTTGGTGAAGCCGAGCTTTCCATCTTTGCCGGCAGTGTGGCAATTCTTGCAGCCGTGAGATTCGAAAAGATACGCGGCCAACTCTTGCGGACTCCTCCCCGCCGCGATCATTTTGTCCAGCGTGGCGTCCGGCGATTGCGCCCAGGACGGCGCCGCAGCGGACACAACCAGAATTAGCCAGAAGTGCTTCATCATCTCCTCCTGTGTGCCTTACTTCCTCTGCAAGCGGACTACGACTGTGGCGAGGGTATTCTCCGCAGTCAGGGGCTTACCGTTGCTGACATCCTGAAGATAAAAAGTCGTCCCATCGGCTACCCAAAGACCTGTCGGAGCCGATCCGCGATCGCCACCGCTCGCGAGTAGCCCGCCGTCTGGGCTGTTGACGCGAACCTGCACGGCTTCCGCGCCCGGTGCCATCCAACTGATTGTGGTCACACCGAAGTTCGTGTTGGCCGTGACAGATATTGGATTTGGACTGGCGGTCAGAGAGGGCGCGGTGTCGGCCGGACACGGCGCATTCACGGAGGTGAGACAAACATTTGCTTGGAACGTATTCGCGCCGGCGGGCGACAGGTTCCGAATATCGAAGCCGCTACTGGCCGGGTCGGTCACAGCGACTTGAATGGGCGGATTCCCCATGACCAGGTTCCGGCGGAAGATGTTAGTCACCGCGGTAGCCTGGAGAAAGATCCCATTCGAATTCCCAACGATGGTGTTGTCCTCCACCACGTTGTTGGACGATGTACCCGTAAATCCGATGCCGAAGTTGTTCCCTGGGGCCAAAAATCCGTTTCCAATTGTCCGGTTCGCACGGAGCCGGTTCTCGTTTGAGCCAGAGATTCATATGCCCCCGCAGGCTGCGGTGAGGTGCCCGTTTCGTATTGAGACGTTGCGCTCCACCACGTTGTTGGCTGACCCGCCGGATACGAAAATTCCCGACATGCAGTTGGTGGCGACAGTCACGTCTGCTATCGTTCCGCCGGTGGTATTGAGCAACTGGATGCCGAAGTTCCTGAATAGTTCGACCGTGCCCGGTCCGCGAATGATCACGTCCTTCAGGCCGCTCGCGAGAATTCCGATTTCTCCCGCTGTCGACGCGCCTGAGCAACCGGTTTGAGGATCGCCGCGCCCGGTCAGGCTGAAGCCGTTCAAGTCCAGCGTCAAGCCCGAGGCCCCGAAAGCGATACAGGGCGCGCCGGTGACGGTGCATGTGACATCATCCACCAACCGGCTGTCCGCTGTGATTGTGAGTGTGGCGGAAATCACTCCACCGATATCCGTGGCGCGGGCGGCGCCGGCGCAGATTAGGAGGGTAACGACAAGAAAGCCAAACGGTCTAGACGAACTCGCGCGTAGCATGAGCAGTTTTCTTCCCCTTCACTTGGGTTATACGTAAACCAGCGAAAAAACTGTAAAGCTGTTGCAAGTGATATACTGTTTGCGGATTCCAAGGTCCGGCTATGCAGGCGTCCCCCCACCAGATCACGAAGCTACTCAACCAGTGGAGCAACGGGAATCCGTCCGCGTTCGAGCAGCTCATGCCACTGGTCTATAAGGTGTTGCACCAGATGGCTCGCCGGCAGATGCGGCGGCAGATTCCGGGTCACACCTTGCAGACAACCGCGCTCATCAACGAGGCCTATCTGCGCATCGTGCGTGACTCCCGGAAACAATGGCAGAACCGGGCTCAATTCTATGGTGTGGCTGCGACAGCCATGCGGAATGTGCTCGTCGATCATGCGCGAGCGCGCCGAGCGGCGAAACGCGGGGGCGGATGGCAAGCCGTCCCGCTCGATGAGGGGATCTCCGTCTCCGAGGAACGCCTGACGGGATTAATTGCACTTGACGAAGCTCTCACCTGTCTATCGAGGCTCCATCCGCGGCAGAACGAAGTCATCCAGCTGCGATATTTCGGCGGACTAAGCGTGGACGAGACGGCAGATATCCTCGGAGTCTCATCCGAAACCGTCATGCTGGATTGGCGCGCCGCCAAAGCCTGGCTCCACAAGGAGCTTGGCCGCCATGACACCTGAGCGCTATGCGCGTGTGACGGAGCTGTTCAAGGCAGCCTCCGATCGCGACCCACATGCGCGCGACGTGTTTCTTGCGCATGCTTGCGCGGGAGATGAGGAGTTGCGCCGTGAGCTTGAGGCGATGCTGGATGCCGATGCGCAGTCCGGCGGTCTTCTGGAAACGCCCCTTGACCAAGTCGCGGCGGATTTCCTAGAAGACGAAGACGCAACCCCGAAGCACGCGAGCCTCCGAGGCATGCTCGGACCCTACCGCATCGAAGGATTACTCGGGGCCGGCGGAATGGGAGAAGTGTACCGCGCACATGACAGCAAGTTGGACCGCGATGTCGCTCTCAAGACACTGCCGCGGGAGTTCGCCTCTCATCCGGATCGGCTGGCGCGATTCCGGCGCGAGGCGCGCTTGCTGGCGGCTTTGAACCATCCGAACATCGCGGCCATTTACGGAATCGAGGAATCGGAGGGGACGACCTATCTGGTGTTAGAGCTTGTCGAAGGCCAAGCCCTGTCCGGTCCGTTACCCGTTAACCATGTTCTAGACTATGCGTGCCAGTTAACCGAGGCTCTGGAAGCGGCGCACGCCCACGGAATTGTTCACCGCGATCTGAAGCCGGGCAATATTAAGGTCACTCCGCAAGGCCGCCTCAAGGTGCTCGACTTCGGATTGGCAAAGGCGCTGCTATCGGGAAGCGGTGAGAAGCCGGACCTCACGCAACAATCGGCCGCTACCCCAATGGAGTCGGCGGCCGGCCAGCTCGCGGGCACTCCGGCCTACATGAGCCCGGAACAGGCTCGCGGCGGCATGGTCGACCAGAGGACCGATATTTGGGCGTTCGGCTGCGTTTTGTACGAGATGCTCACCGGCAAGCGGCCCTTTGGAGCGGATACCCTCTCGGGAACCGTTGGCGCGGTGCTGGAGAGTGTGCCGGACTGGGCCGCGCTGCCGGCGAAAACTCCGCCGAAGGTGAAAACCCTGATCCGGCGGTGTCTCGACAAGGATGCCGGCCGCAGGCCTCAGGAGATCCAGGAGGTTCGCAGCATCCTCGAACAAGCGCTGCGGAGGAGCCGGTCCCCGGTAGCGGCTATTACGGCTCCATTCAGGGACGTCCTCTCGGGCGCCATGCGAATGTGGGCCGTGGTTGCGGTCATCGCCTCACTGTGCGCGAGTGCGGTCGTGTACCAGCAGGTGCGTTCGGGAGGCACGCCTTCCATCCGCTCCATCGCGGTCCTTCCGCTAAAGAATCTCGCGCGTGATCCGGAACAGGATCTCCTGGCCCGCGGATTCACGGAACTGCTGACCACCGAATTGGGAAGGACAATGCCCATTCGCGTCACGTCACCGATTTCGGCCAGGAGCTTTCGCGATTCCAATCAACCACTTGCGGCCACCGCGCGCCAATTGAGCGTCGACGCCCTCGTGGAGGGATCGATAGCCCGCTCGGGCGATCGCGTTCGCGTGACGGTTCAACTGATTCAAGCTGCATCCGGCAATCAACTCTGGGCCGAGACCTACGATCGGAACGTAACTGACGTTATGTTGCTCCAGGAAGAGCTTGCACGAGCGATTGCGCATGAAATCAAAGCGGGTGTCCTGCCTGCGCCCCGGACGCCGGCGGCCCGCGTCAATCGCGATGCCTTTGAGTCCTATTTGCGCGCGAGGCATTTCCTGGACCAACGCACGGAAGTCGACATTCGAAAAGCCATGGACTGGTATCAGAAAGCGATCGACGCGGATCCAGCCTATGCGGCTCCTTATGCCGGTCTGGCGGATTGCTATAACCAACTCGGCACCAACATCATCGGCGCCAGATCGCCTAGGGAAACGCGTAGCCTCGCCGCGGCGACCGCCAGGCGAGCGCTGGAGATTGACCCCAATCTTGCTGAGGCGCATGCCGCGCTTGCCTACTGCGATTTGTACGACTGGAACTGGACCGCCGCGGAACAGGGCTTCCTTCGAGCGATTCAAGCAAACCCCAATTATGCGCCCGCTCATCTTTGGTTCGCTCACTACCTGACTGCGCGGAGGCAGTTTGACCGTGCGTTGCAGGAGGTAAGGTTGGCGCGCGATCTCGATCCTCTTTCACCGGTCATCCGGACGCAGGTCGGCTGGCTCCTGGGATTTGCGGGACGGCACGAAGAGGCCATCCAGATCTTCCGTGATGTGTTGGAGAGCAATCCCAACTATCAGTGGGCACTCTGGCGCCTTGGGAGCGCTCAGGTGACCATACATGACTACACCTCCGCGATCGCCACGCTCGAGAAGGCCGTTCAATCAAGCAATCGGAACCCCTCGCAATTGGGCGCGCTGGGCCGTGCCTACGGATTAGCCGGGCGCAGGCGGGACGCAGACCGGGTGCTCGACGAACTCCTGGCTCTTTCTCGGCAGCGGTACGTATCGCCGCGATCAATCGAAGCCGCTTACGAAGGAGTAGGCGATCTTGACAAAGCCTTCGAGTGGCTCGAGAAGTGCTACCAGGAAAGGGCGAATACGATGATTTGGTTGAATGTGGAGGCGCAGGACAGTCCACTATACGCCGACCCTCGTTTCCACGACTTGGTGCGGCGCATGGGCTTGAACTAGGCGTCTGTAGCACGACCGGGTATGTCTGGACGACGTAGTCGAGGGCGGTTTACGAATCGTCGGGGTTGCCGCGCGGCGGGACCGCGCCAGCCACGAGTGTCCGACAAGGAGCTCGCAACAGCGGCGCGGCTGGGCCGGAAGCCGAATCAGAGATGGCCAGGCCAGCGTGCAGCTTCAGACCGGACCGCCGCCTCAATTCGTCGACCCAACCCAGAACAACCACGATTTGCTTCGAGGTTGCGTAGTCCTGATCGTCGTCCTTGACCATCAGGAAGCGCTTGCCGTCAGCCGTTACATCGTAGTTGGACGAAGTCGGCCCGGGCCCGCCGCATGAACTGCTCATTCCGGGCGAGTAGTGGCTCTTCCACAGTTCTTGCGGCCTCCGCGGAGAATGTCGGATTGTCGAAACAGCCACGACCATCATGCTGTCGCCGTTGCGATAGCATAGCTCGCCGCCGTTTCGCTTCCACACTGGATCAGTGCCGCCGTCGCTGGATACTTGGACCTTCGCGCCGGGTCCCGGAAAGGCTTGTACGTACACCTGTGGTTTGCCGGATTCAGGCGAACAATAGACCAGCCAACGCCCGTCCGGAGAAAACTCGGCGAGCCTTGCGCATATTTGCTGTTGTCCAGAGGACGCGGTGTCCGGTCGCCTTTTCTTGGCGGCACTACCATAACCTTCGGAGCCACTCCCGGCGCCGCAGCGGTATAGGCGATTGCCTGACCATCGGGCGGATAAGGACAGTCCGCTTCCCACCTCAATCTCCCATCGGGGGTCCTCAACTGAAAACCGATCCCGCCCATGCGCGCGCGCCGTGACGGCCTCCTACCACTATTTGCCGCCGGAGCCGACGGTCGATTGTCGGTCGGATGTAGTCGAAGCCCTAATACAGGAAGTAAACAGGGTCGGCTTCTCCAGCCCCACTTGCTCATCTGTGAGATCTGGTACACCAGGCTAAGCCTGTCTGATCTTGATCTTGTCGCGGATTTTCAGTGGCACATCGCAAAACTGGGAACGAAAGACCCGAACGCTTGGCTCTTTCCGCAAGACACCGACAAATCGAAACCGATGTGGGATTCCGGCGTCCGCAAGGCGCTCAAGCAGGCGGCGGCGGATGAGAAGGTTGATTTCCCCGGGTTCGGACTCCACTCCCTCCGGCGTGCCAACATCACGTGGCGCCAGAAGCATGGCGGCGCATCAAGCATCGAGGCGTCGAAGCTCGCCGGCCACGCGAGCGTAGAAATGACCAACGAGTACACGTTCGTCGATCTGGAACGGCAGCGGGAAACCACGAGCGGTATCCGCGCGCGTCTGGCGGATGCGCGCGAAGTGTCCAACGCCAGCGACGCAGAGCGCGACGAGGTCCGCGCGCGGCTGGCCAAGGCCCGCGGAGCCAAGGTCTCCAAACGCAAGATCGCAGGCGTCGCCACCAAGACGGACGCGGTCGCATGAATGACCCCGTGGACTCGTCCAACTCCGTCGCATCGGGCCTGAATTCGCGCATCCGCTGAATTCGGCAAGCGCAACTTGCGGCCGACGCCCACCTCGTTTTTGACGCTCTGGCTGCCCGTCCTCCTTCGAATTCTGCCGCCGCCATCAAACTTTTTACATTTTCAAATCGACTGGCGGTCAAAAGTAACTTCATGCCTCGCCGCGCTCCTAAATCGATATGTAATCGGCGCTCGTCTAATGGGTATGTTTTGGATTGAAAGGGTGTGAGTCTTTGCACTCGCATTGATCGGCATTTCATGGGCAAGAGGAACGATACCGGGTGCGGTTTTCTCAGACGAGCGTCACCGAACTACAAACAGAGATCCGTAGATCTGAAGAGCTTCGATACGCGCACCGGCTGCACGGCGTGTTCCTGCTGGCGAAGGGGATGACCTATCAGGCGGTCGCAAAAGCGTTGGGGGAGTCGACCCGCACGTTGGCCAACTGGGTTCATCGATACCGGCTGCATGGCCTATCGGGACTGCACGAGGAGACGCGCTCCGGACGCCCGCCGCGATTGAGTGAGACCCAGTGCTCCGAGATCGCCACCGTGACTTGCCGCCCGCCGGAGGACTCGGGTTTGGCGGGAACCAATTGGACCGCTCGATTGCTCGCTGAGTGGATCGATCGGCGGTTCGCGATCCGATTAAGCCCGCGACAGTGTCGCCGCCTTCTGCGCGAACCGGGCCGGCCAGGAACGCCCAATTGAACAATGCGGGATCGACTAGTTAGTCGATGGATTCTTACTGTTGTTAGTATGGAAATTACTTATGACCGGTGAGTTTTTATAGTTATAAATTTGTGCTCAGGTGTGCTTTTATTCTTGCTAGAATTCTAATCCTGGGAGCTGCCCTGGCGGAAGCATCACTCACTTCCGAACAGGGTCGCAAAAATGAATCCGACAGAGAATCACCCTAATCGAACTTCAGAGTGTGCTCCTCAGCAATCGCCAATATTCCGCCCTGCGCCTGTTCACCGGTGGACCGCCTCCGCAAGGACCGAAAAAGGAACACTCTGACCGAGACACTGACGGTGATAATTGAACTGCAACGAGGCTTTACCGAGATCTCCGATGCGGATCTGCTGCGCGTACAGCGGCACCTGAACGCCGCGCGCGACAACGAGAGGGCACTGGGGACGGTGCACAACATCGACGCACAGAAGCTTTGGGCACTGGCGCAGGCATTGGAGGCCCAGACCGCGAAGCTTGCGTTAGAAGCCAAGTTCACAGCCAACTCCGATGAGGAATCTTCCGAGGCGATTCGAAAGGCGTCGCGGGCTCATACATTCGAGGAGGTCGTGCGCGGGATCTTCTGGGCCCGGGTGAAGGAAGACATTGGCGGCGATGCGTGGGTGGCTGATAGCGGCATTGGTCTCCGCGCCGGCTGGCTGGTCGTGGCCTGTCCGAAGTCGCCCATCCGCGGCGTGATTGAGCAAATCCTCGGGGGCGGCGAGTAAGAGATGCGTCAAATTCTGAAAATCCGACTGGCCATCCGCGGCTATGCCGACGGTAGGCGCCAATTTGAAGACCTGACGGAGGTCGATCCCGATACGCTGTCGGACGTCCTGCCCACGCTGGCAGAAAAGCACGCCAGCGCGCTGGTTTCCCACGAGCTACACATGATCGAAATCGAGTTTTTGGATGAGGAAAACGAGAACGAACGGTTCTTCCGTTTCGGCACGGACCCCGCTGGAATGGTACTGCCGATCAGGGTGAAGCTGTGAAGATTTGGGCCGGTCGTCTAATGGCCAAGACATGGGCCTGTGCAGCCTTGAACGGCGGTTCGATTCCGTCCCGGCCAGCCAATACATGGGAGGTGAGAGGATGCGAGATCCTATCGAGAACGTAAAGACGGCACTGCGTGGTGCAGGCGCCGTTTACAAGGGTGGCGGCTCTGCCAAGGGTTCGTCCTGGGTATTCCCCGACGGTGAAGAGTTCCTGTTCGAGCGTAAATCGGGAAGTCCCACGATTGATGCCCGCGTGGCCACTCGCAAGCTCAACCAGGTTCTGGCCCGCCGTAACGGACAGGTGCCCGAAGCTGCGGTCCAGAGAGTTAACGGGGCAGTCCATGCGGAGGTGCCAGTGGCTCCGGTGGTCGTGGTTCCGGCTTACGAGCCTATGCAGGCACTGGACACGCCGCCCTCACCCAACATGAAAGATCGCTGGGTGGCGGCGCTGGCACAAGCCGAAGCTTATCAGGAGAAGTTGCTGGCTGATGCTCAAGTTGCGGAACGCCGCGTGCTCATGCTGAAAGCCATGGTTCCCTTTATGGAGGACCATGCCTTTGCTGACACTCTGCGTGCGGTTTTACGATCGCTGGAACCCGCGCCGGCACCGGCGGTCGTTACGCCGCGGCAGCCACCACCTCCGCAGCAGATTAGCGAATGCGTGCAAGTCACCCGTCAACTGGTCTATGCGGCAACACAGACCTTCGATGGCACCTTCACGGTCAACGATGTCGTGGCGTGTATGCTGAACGGTCGCGAAGTGAGCAAGGTGGAAAGAGCTCGGATTCGGATGTCGGTGGCCGGCAGCATGATAGCCCTCGGTGAACGTGGTGAATTGGTACGCGAGCACCAGGGCGTCGGCCGCCAACAGACGGTCTGGCGAAGAGTTGTCCATGCTGCGCGTGAAGCGCAGTCACCCGCTCACGCACAACCTGCAAATTGAGATCGACTCCAGTGAAGAAGACGCCACCACCACCAGGCGCGGGGCCAGAGCGGCCGCCGCCGGCCGGCGAGGAGAAGCCGCGATACTGCCGGCCAGCGATGTATGTGCAGATCCTCGAAGCCAAGCCCAACAAGATGTTCTCGGAGGCGCACCGCCAATTGGTCCGGTTCCTGCGGTACAGCGAGTACGTCCGTTGCGCCGAGTGCGGCCACAGGAAGAGGACGCTCTGGACGATGCTGTGCTCGTTCCAAGCTCTCGACATGGCGATGATCATCCCGAAACGATCGGGCAGGATTCACCTGCCGTTGACGCCTGTCTGCCAGACGCATTTGATGGCGCCCGAAATAGAGGAGGTGACGGATGCCGGAAGCGATTGATCTCTACAGAGGCGGCGAACCCGCGATGCACGCTGCAATGGAGAACCCATGAGCGACGATACCTCGCACGTCTTCGATCTTCTCTCGGAACGAGGTGTCGCGAAGTCGGCGCTCCGGCGCCACTTTAGCGAGGACTCGTGCATCAACTCCACCCGGGTGCTCTTCGACGTATACCGGGCGGTCCGCATTTCGGCTGAAGCCGCTTCAGTCCGGACCCGCATCTACTCGCCTGGTTTCGTGAACCGCGCCTATCGGGAGGGCCGCATGCCCGAGTCTGCGGAGGAAGTGCATTCGTGGACATTGGAACCGGGGGTGTGGTCGGTTGGCATCGGCCACGGCCTCGACCATGGGAAGAACAAGTGGCCGGGACACCTCGTGCTGCGCTCCGAAGGCGACCTGATCGACGCCACCATCGATCAAGCCAACCGGCCACAGCACGGCATCGTCATGCCGCCTATGCTGCTGCTCGCGCACACTCCCGACGCATTCTGGCGCGCGGAGGATCTCCTCGGCGTGGAAGTCAACGACTGCCAGGTGGTATACGAATCGCGGCCGCGCGACAACTCTTACCTCGTCTCGCCGGCATGGAGTGGGAGGTCTCACGTCGAGGGCGCGGTCGCCTCGGATTTGATCCGGTACCTGGAATCAAAGGGAGTGAAGAGCACGCCGGCAGCAAGGGATCGTATGGCCACACGGATTCGGCAGCGGGCCATGGGCGACGCTGTACGTACCCTACGCCAGAGAATCGGCTGGACCCAGGACGAACTGGCGGTCGCTCTTGAAAAATACCTGGACAGGATAAGTTCGAGCGGGTCGGTCGCGTGGCAAGGCACGATGATTTCGAAGTGGGAGCACGGCGCGGACGGGCCGTCGTCCACCCACCGAATGGCGCTCACGAAGATCGCGCTCAAGTATGGCTATGAGGACTTGGCCTCGATCTTCCGCATGCCAATCGCGCGTCGGAAGGAGCCGTCGAATGAAGCTGCCGGCTGAACTCATTACTCCGACTCCGATCCGGCGCATCGTGTTCGCGACCCCGGAAGAGTGGCAAACAGCCAGGGAGGATCTGGACCGCTTGCTGGCCTTGTGCTGGACCGTGCAGAACGAAATCCTGGACCGGCTGCCGGCGTCGCGCGAGCGGGAAATCGCACTTCAGAAGCTCGAGGAATTCGCATGCTACGCTCGCCTGGCGATCCTGGGCGCGCGCGGGGAAAAGAAGCCGGAGGAGGCCGGTGGTGATGGATCCCAAATTGATTGAGGCGCGGCGGCGCGTGGTCGCGATCCTGGAAGAATTGCGGTTGGCTGGCCTGATCACGTACCAACTTTCGACGGACGATCTCACCGGCCCGGAACCACACCTGGACGTATATGCCGAACGGGTTGCGCTGGGCCAGCAGGTGCCTGTGGACCTGAGCGCAGGGGCGCGCCGGGTGTGGGACCAGATGCGGGATGGCCGGATTCAGAACGCGGCGGCGTTATTCGACGCCGCCAAGCGGGGACAGGTGTGATGAACCATGCGCGGCCTATTCCGATCCGTGCCCGGCCTAGCGCCCTCGCTCTGGCGTGCCGCCAGACGCGGTTTAGCGTTTTCGGGCCGGTCTGAATCGACAGCGGAAGCCGATTGCCGCGTTCACCGGGACCAGCAGCACCGCCGTCCCCGGTTCTGGCACGCTTGAGACTTTCTGCACGGCGGCAAATCCGTGGACCCATTCAACGCAAAGAAGCGATAGCGACCGGTGCTGCGCGAATCAGCGAACGGGTACGTAAACAATCTGGTCACGCCACTCTTCCGCCTGGGACGCCGTCCATACGAGAAGGAGCCATTCGATTGCGTCGCCAATGGCACCCGGCTGATCGGGAACGACAAACAAGCCAGGCGAGGACTTTCCGGCTTCGAGGCGTTCCCAGAAGTGCGCCGTCATCGTATTGCGGTCCTGCGTGATCAGAATTCGACCCTGTTCGGCCGCGATATCGAGAAGCACCGGATCTTTGGTCCCTCTCAACCCGGCGCTCTTCACATCCAAGATGTCGAGGGCGGGTTCGCGAGAACGCAAACCTTGGATGATGCTGTCCCTGAGATCCTCATCTGCCAGGAAGCGGACGGTCACGTGCGCTTCGAACTCAGTTGCTGGCGGGCCGCCTCGAGGCGCGCAAACAGTTCAGGATTCGTCTCGCCCAACGGGCGCACTCTGCGTTCGAACTCACGATCGACCTCAGCAAAAAAGTCGTCGACTAGTTTCCTGTTCTCCAGGTAGTAGGCGATGGCACCATACACCTGCGCCACCGTAACCGTCGGGAATTCTCTCGCGATCTTATCCGGCGATTCGCCCTCCCGAAACCCAGCGACGATGGACGAAAGCCCGACACGAGTGCCTGCGATCCTAATAGCACCATCTTCCTGGTCGATATAGGGCGATACCGGAAACGCCATAACAGCTCCCAATTCAGTTTAGCATCCGCCAGGAATGGACTCTTCGGTTGCCTCGCGTGAAGGGACGGAATCGAACCGCCGCCGCCTTCCTTTAAGGGCTGCCGTCCAAGATCGCTCCCGTGAAGTCCCGACCTCGTCATTTGATGGAGATTCTCGCGATCCGCCGACGTGGAGGCAATGGCCCCCGAAGTCGATTTGTGGCGCGCGAGTCCTCTCGCGCTCCGAGCCCGTCAGCTTCGAATCGGTAATCGCCGGACGCGGTATCCCTGATCCTCGACGATGATGATGGCACCACTGGCCAACTCACTCTCGCAGTCGCTGATCACGCGAAATAACCGGGGGTTGACGGCTTCGGGAGTCTGATTTCGCAGACGGAAAATGATGACGCTGGGCGTTTCCGTGCGCGCCACGGCTAGAATGTCTCCGAAATCCAGATCAAATGTGAGCACGACCCTTTGCTCTTGGGCGGCTTTGGCGACGATATCCGGATTCGGGAAGCCGAATTAGCCCTTCTTCGCGGAGATGCACTGCGTCGTTAGCGGCCGCACGCAAGGCTTGCACTGTCGTGATTGACACGCCCATCTCCGCCAGAAATTTCACGCGGCGGGGCTCTTGAAAAAGCCGATCTCTTCGTTAGCCAGCGCGGAGGCGTATTGCAGCGCCTGGCGTATATCTTCGGCCTTAAGTTCAGGATATTCGCGGACAATGTCCTCTGTGGACATCCCGTTCGCCACGAGGTTGACCACAAGCGAGACGGTCATCCGCATCCCGCGAATGCAGGCGCGTCCTCCCATTATCGCGGGCTCAAACGTGATCCGATCGAACATAGCGTTAGTCTATCAGCCCGAGGAGCAGCCGCAAGCCAATGCGATCGCGCGGGGGCTCGTGTCTCGTCCGGTAGCCGCCCCTCGGTGGGAAGCGACATAGCGCGGTTGAGATTCGCTCCGGCCCCTGGGATGCGGCGGTGCCCCGGCGTTCCGACCGCGGAGCGGAGCGTGGGCACTGGGCGCCGGCCGAAATACTCAGAATTAACGAGGGCACAGCAACCGCGAAACGCTTCATGCGGGATACATTGGCCGATTCGGGGCGGAACGCGAGGTCAGACTTCCGGGGGGAAGTAATCCTGCGGGTTCAGCCCGAGACGGACCAGCCGGTCCCACGCGTCCTCCTCCTCGACGGTTCGCTCTTCGGTGCCCGGCTTCGAGGTCTGCCTCACCTGGAGTCCACATCGGGTGCGGACGTATTGCGGGATGCTCAAGCCGGCCTGCTGTGCCAGTGAATCGAGCTCCAGGTATTCTGCCACATTGACGGCAATGCCGATGGTCTTCCGGTCGAGAGCATTCACGCCAGCAACTCCTACCACATCCCATGGTGCCATTGGTAGACGTGTATGAGAGACGGAAAAAACTTGTCTTCTCTTCGAATTCAGGTTTTTCAAAAGGCGGTTACGACCGCGCGCGAGGGCATGTGGAATGCCAGAGATAGAGCGTTTGCCCGCGTGGCAAACGCTCTATCAGAAACCGAGGTCCGAACGAGGTCCAATTCGCCACACGTTCGCCAAATTGGGTCCAATCGCGGTCCAACCGGGGGTGGCGTAAGTGTTGTGTTTTCATAGACCATGGTCTGTAAGTGATTGATAAGTTTTGCCTCCGGAGCAAAAGGTCGGTGGTTCGAATCCACTCGGGCGTACCACTTAAAAGCTTCCAAATCAACGAGTTGGCTTTTCTCTCTCAAGTCTCATCCTGCCCCAAACCCTGAAAACGTAACCGTGTCGGCGCCGCCCCAATAGATCTTCGCCGTCCCATCAGGTTCGGGGACCGCGCCGCAGGTGAACACGACGTTGTGGACGTACCCAGGGATCTTCAGGCCGCAAGACCCACGAGTCTCCCACGCCGATGATTCTTGCCGGGTTTAGCAGATCATGAAGAGCGACGCCTAACCGGTAGACCGACCCGTCCATAGTCTGGAAAACGCCGTGATAGCTGGAGAGCCAGCCCTGGTCCGTTTTGATCGGCGGCGCGCCGGGACCGATCTTCATTTCCTCCCGGTGATATGGTTCGGGACGCATGATGAGCTGTGATTGTCCCCAAAAACGTAGATCCGGAGAATAGGAAATCCAGATGGACCAGGGGGCGATTTCTGAATGGGGCCGGTCAAGGCGGGCATACAGTCCATCGAACTTTTCGGGAAAGATCACCACATTCCGGTAGTCCGCCTCCGTGATGAGGGAAATCCTTTCCACGTGACTGAAGTCCTTCGTCTTTGCCAGGGCGATCCGCACGCCATTTCGCGAGTAGGCGCTGTAGGTGATGAGGTGCTACCCGTCAATGTGTGTCATGCGCGGATCTTCGACGCCGAACTCTTCATAGACGGCAAAATGGGCCGTCCTTGGCGGGAGTCAGACAGGGCTCCTAATCAGCGGTGAAATGGAATCCGTCCCGGCTCGCGCAGAACGGTATGAAGCGTTGTGACGACTGTTCCTGTTCCTCAATCTCGAAGCGCACCACCTCCGGATACTCGTAGCCGCCCGGAGTGTCGTTGACCCACACTGCCAGGCAATGGCTCTGGAGGTGCGAGCCCGCGACAGCGGCCAGCAGGTCGGACGTGAACGTAGCAATGCCGCACTTGCGCGGCAAGTAGTCGCCGACACAGGCAATCTTGCGGACTTTAGAAGTACTGTTCATGAAGGCATTCCTTGGCTGTTCGGCGGACCCGCGCCGCTTCGATCAATGTGATTCTCCGGATTGCGCTACAGACGGGAAATGGAGTGGATCCCTCAGGTTTTGTAGCTCCCGGTAATAATAAATTGGGGAAGGTCGCTTTCCTCTCAACTGCAGAGCCTTCAGAAACGCGATTTCCTCTTCGGTGACACCGCCACTCAAGGACGTATCCTTTAGGAATTGTTCGAGCCCTGGTTCGATAGCGACGGGAGGCGAGGGCTCCTGTTCGGCAAACTCAAATCGCTTCAGGTTCCCTGCCGTGAGCCGGCGGTTTGGGACAACCCTCATGCCAAAGGTCTTGAGGTCGATATCCCAGGAGTCGATTATCGGATCGAGGAAGGAGATGCAGTATTCAACCGAGATGTTGAAGACGTCTGTGTCCAGAAACTCGAGAATGGAGACGCCCACTTGCTCATAGCTGCGGTCGCTGAGTTGCGCCATCAGGCGGAGCCACTCTTCACGTTGCAGTTCCTCTTTAGCAACTCGCTGAGCGACGTCCAGAAGTTTTTGAGTGACCAGGCGTTCGAGTTCGCCGAACGGCTCCTTCTCGAAAATCCGGCGTACTTCTTTTTGCCGGGCGGAACCGCATTTGCGCAGAATCAACTCGCGACACTCTCTGAAGAGGGGCCGCGGGGGCTCCGCCACTCTTTTCCTCAATTCCTCCCTACGCTGCAGGTCAGCCAGTTTCGAGAGTTCACCGCTCGGCAGTTTCAAGGCTGTGCCGATCTTTTCGTAGATTTCGGTGCGTCCAGGCGAGGGAGGAGCCTTCTTCCGGGCCAGCAGTTGCGAGATGTAGGATTCGGTCACTTGGGCGGCGGCAGCGAGATCTTTCTGCTCCAGGCCAAGTTCCTCTAAACGGTGCCGGATCAAAAAGGAAACGTCCACGGGATAGTCCTGGTTTGCTTGATTAACCATATTTGGTCAAGTAATCTCTACTATCTTCCCGCAAATGCGCTTGACAAGCAAGTTTAATTAACTGATAATAGTTAATGTCTGAGCGCTTCCGCCCACTCGCAGATCATCTGAGCTAAGTCCGGCGATCTGATCTCCATTCCCTTAGGTCACCCCCGACAACCGACGATGTCGCGATCTCCAGGAGCTGAAATCCAGCTTCCAAGGACTCCGACCGCTGACGGCTAGAAATGAGGAAGAATGCGTGCCTACCTTCGTTGAGTCAGAGGAATCACAGAGTGCCTGGGCTCCGCCAACAGCAAAACCGCTCGACGAATCGGTGTGGCAAGCATGGGTCTCGAAGGGCCGTGAGCAGGACCGGCGAAGTAGCGCCGGGCGAACTAGGGCCATGAAGTGGGCGTCGATTGCGGGATCCTTGCAGCGGCGGGGCTCTGGTCCCACCTCGCCCCAGTCGAGGCCGTGGTCAGATTCTTTGTGACGGCCGGCGAAGTAGTCGTGATGTTCCAAGCCATCCAGGCAGTACGCTGTCGCGGCGGTGTTCGGAGCGCTTGCGCTGCTTTACAATCCAGTGGTGCCCGCGCTGAGTCTTTCAGGCGGCTGGCATCGCGCTGTGGTGGTGGCGGGCAGCCCTGTTCGACGCATCACTAGCATGGAGTAACAGGAGGACGGAACAAAATGGCTAAGTTTACGCAGAGCATGTTGAGATCGGCTGTCACGTCGTTTCTGGCGTTCGGAGTAATGTCGGCTGCTACATTGGCAGGAGATCTACGGCGAACTGTTTCGGATCGTAGTCGACTACGATCGGTACCTAACCGAGGGATTAACGGGCGACGACTTCGCCGACGCAATCTCGGCGGCGTACGGACCCGCGGCAAAGCCCACGGCTCCGGCCAAGGTTGCGCCGGGAAGCTACGGCGATCAGGACGAGATCCTCGCACAATGGCAGGATTCACAGTACCACTTCGACCTGATCCGTTCTCCGTACGGGCCTACCTTCAGGCTGGTTGGGGTCATGAAGCGCCTGGAGGCGTCGGCCCAAGCCGCCACTCTGGAGGCGAAGCGGCTCGACGATCAGGAAGCGCCGCAAAGGGATGCTGCCCGTCTGGCGAGTGAAGAAGAAGTGGCGAACACCAAGTTGGAAAAGGCGAGACTTGTGAACAAGCCGAGGTTTCGACCGTGACCCGGAGCCGCGAAAGAAATGCTGAAACAAAGAGGTACACGAACATGATGAGCACTCGAACTGCTGGTCCTACATTCCGCGAAGGTGACGAAGTCGTGCTGGCCCAAGGCTCATACCAGGGCACTTTGGGCGTTTTTCTCCGGCTGAAACAGGACGTCAACTGGGCGGACATTACGGAGCGTAATGGCGACGTCCGCAGCCACCCTGTGATATGGCTGGCTCATTCCGCGAGCGCGATCCCAGGGTTCACGAACTGACGCTGCCATGACAGACACAATTAAAGCGGGGAGCATCCTGGTTGAGGAAGGTATCCATCTGCCGAAATTCTTCCTACTCCAGAGCGAGTCTAATTTGATTGGATGGGCAGCCCTCAAAGACACTCTTTCCACTTTCGAGAAAACAATTCAGGAAGCAGGATGGACCTTCTTCTTCATGGCTGGAGAGATCAAGGCCACCGTCTTTGGGTTCAATAAGCAAAACGCGTTGCGCGCCGCGTTGAAGCGACTCATCACGGACGCGAAATCTCAGCACTGCAACAGTATCGAGATTACGCAGGTCGAGGATAGATCGTTCTTGAGAGTGCCCTACGTGAGTGTTTCCGCTCACCCGCGGCATCTGCAGAAGGGCATGTGTTTTTCCGGCTGACGGGGCGGGCTCCGATCCGGCACTTGTTTCACAGGCTCAACTTAAATGGAGGCTAACCGCATCATGAACATTCGACCCCTATACGACCGCATCGTGGTGAAGCGGATCGAGGAACAGGAAGCCACACGCAACGGCATCGTCATCCCCGATTCCGCCAAGGAGAAGCCACAAGAAGGTGAAGTCCTGGCCGTAGGCCGTGGCAAAAGACTGGAAGATGGCACACTGGTGGCCCTCGATGTTAAAGTCGGCGACCGCGTCCTCTTTGGAAAGTACTCCGGTACCGAGACAAAAGTGGTTGGCACTGAGTACATCATCATGCGCGAGGATGATGTCCTCGGAGTTCTGGACGCGGCCCCCCAGGCGCTTTCTAACGCCAGCTAATTCAAATCCGAATCACGAGGAAAACATCCATGGCAAAACAGATTACTTATAGTGACAACTCCCGCCAGGCGATCCTCCGCGGTGTCAATCAGCTCGCCGACGCCGTGAAGGTGACCCTCGGACCCCGAGGGCGGAATGTCGTTCTGGAAAAGAAATACGGCGGACCGACGATCACCAAGGATGGTGTGACAGTAGCCAAAGAGATCGAGTTGAAGGACCCACTCGAGAACATGGGCGCCCAGATGGTGCGCGAAGTGGCGTCGAAAACCTCTGACGTTGCTGGAGACGGTACCACCACGGCGACGATTCTGGCCCAGGCAATATACCGTGAAGGCGTCAAGGCGGTCACCGCGGGTGCGAATCCGATGGCCATCAAACGCGGCATCGATAGGGCCGTGGAAGTTGCCGTCGAGGAAGTCAAGAGGCTTTCCAAGCCCGTCTCCGGCGACATGATTGCCCAGGTGGGCAGCATCTCCGCCAACAGCGACTCCACCATCGGCAACATCATTGCCGAGGCAATGAAGAAGGTGGGCAAGGACGGCGTGATCACGGTCGAGGAATCCAAGACCATGACCACCGAATTGCAGACGGTGGACGGGATGCAATTCGATCGCGGGTACCTCTCACCCTACTTCGTGAGCGACGCCGAACGCATGGAGTGCGTTTTCGAGGATCCTTACATCCTCATTCACGACAAGAAGATCAGCAACATGAAGGACCTGCTGCCCATTCTCGAGCAAATTGCGCGCGCAGGTAAGCCGCTACTGGCGATCGCCGAAGACGTGGAAGGCGAAGCCCTGGCCACGCTCGTAGTCAACAAGCTGCGCGGCACGCTCAGTGCCTGCGCCGTGAAGTCCCCGGGCTTTGGCGACCGCCGCAAGGCAATGCTGGAAGATATCTCGATCCTGACTGGCGGCAAGGCAATTATGGAAGAGACCGGCATCAAGCTGGAGGGCATCAAGCTGGAAGATCTCGGCCGAGCCAAGCGCGTCACGGTGGACAAGGACACGACAACCATCATCGACGGCGGGGGATCGCAGAAGGGTATCGAGGGGCGGATCAAGCAACTCCGGGCCCAGATCGAAGAGACAACCTCGGACTACGACCGCGAGAAGCTGCAGGAGCGGCTGGCGAAGCTGGCCGGTGGCGTGGCGATCATCAAAGTCGGCGCCGCAACCGAGACCGAGATGAAAGAGAAGAAGGCCCGCGTCGAGGACGCTCTACATGCCACTCGCGCAGCGGTCGAGGAAGGCATCGTACCGGGCGGGGGCGTGGCATTGCTGCGAGCGTCGGTCACCCTGCAGGCTCTCAAGCTCGAGGGCGACGAGCAGTTCGGAGTCACCATTGTTCGTCGCGCGTGCGAGGAGCCCGTGCGGCAGATCGTGCTGAACTGCGGTACCGAGGGGGCCGTCGTGGTCGAGAGGATCAAGATCAGCGAGGATCCGAACTTCGGATTCAACGCCTCCACCGAACAGTACGAAGACCTGGTGAAGGCCGGCGTGATCGATCCCACCAAGGTGACTCGCACGGCTCTGCAAAATGCGGCCTCCATCGCCTCTCTTATGCTCACGACCGAGGCCATGATCTGCGGGGTAGTGGAGGAGGTGGACAATTAACTCATGATCCGCGCCACTGTAGGGCTGTTCTCCACACGCTGCCCGCATTGCAGGTCCATCGATTTTAGAACCACAGGCGCCCGAAATGCCATCGAGACGGCTTTCCAATGGCTCCTTCAACCCTGCTGGTGCTCTCTTTGCGGTCATCGCTTTTTCCTATTCCGATGGCAAGCCCCCATCGGAGGGACCGCCTGAGCGCGACCCAATGGCGGCCGTAGCTGTGGTGAGTAGCGTTCGGCACCGGGGGTTTGGGCTCTCCGCCCATTTCAGGTGCCAGCCGGGGTGAAACCGGAAGTGGCGTACCCCCGGGGCGTGCCGTTCAAGCGCCCGGAGTCGTCGCCTTCGCCTCTTCGCGCAGTGCGGCGATCCGGTTCTGCAGCGTTCGGAGGCTGATCCCCAACATCTCCGCGGCGAGTTTGCGATTGCCACGCACGTGATCGAGAGTGAGTTGGATGTAAGCCTCCTCGATCTTCATGAGTGGCTGGCCGGCCGGGAGCATCATCGGACCCTCGTGGCCTGGCGACTCCTTCGTGTTGCGGCCGGATCCGGCACCGAAGGCAGGGGAAGGGAGGTCCCGCAGGCGAATCAAACCCACGCCTGTCACGATGGCCGCTCGTTCCAGAACATTGCGTAGCTCCCTCACATTACCAGGCCAATCGTACCGATGGAGAAGGTCCAGCACTTCGCTATCGAGTCCGGCAACGCGTGTGCCATGCTTTCTGTTCAGGTTCTGGAGCAGGACCTCCGCGATGAGCGGAATATCCTCTTTACGCTCTCGCAGCGGCGGAACCACGATCTGGAATACACTCAACCGATAGTACAGTTCTTCGCGCAGATGCGTTCCCAGTTCCTGGCTGGTGGCTGCAAGCACGCGGGCGTCTACTGCGATTTCGTGTTTGCCGCCAAGCCGCCGCACTCGCAAGTCCTCCAGGACCCGAAGGAGCTTGGGTTGCGTGGACTGCGGCATCGCGCCGATCTCGTCGAGAAACAGAGTGCCCCCGTGGGCCTGCTCAAAGCACCCCGCCGAACGCTCCATGGCTCCTGTAAACGCGCCTCTCTCGTGGCCGAATAACTCGCTCTCAATCAGCGTCTCTGGTAAGGCGGCTGCGTTGATCGCGACAAAGGGCCCATCGGCGCGCGGGCTGCACTTATGGATTTCCCGCGCGACCAGTTCCTTCCCGGTACCGCTCTCTCCACAGATCAAGACGGGGGCCGAGGTGGGCGCTACCTGCCTGATCAGCGAGAAGATCTCCTGCATCGCCGGGGAGGTGCCCACCATGTCGCCGAGTACGCCGCGAAGGCTCAGGTCGCGCTTCAACTCGTCGGTCTTCTGCAGACTTCTTTTGTAGCGAATCGCGCGTTCCAGAAGGGCCTTGAAGGCGCGCGGTTCCACCGGCTTCTCCAGAAACCAGAATGCCTTGAGGTCATGGACGGCGGAAAGCGCCTTTTCCATACTGCCGAAGCCGGTGAGCGCGATCGCCGGAGTGAGGTCACCGCGCTCCTTCAGGTGCCGGAGCAGCTCAAACCCGTCCATACGCGGCATGACCAGGTCCGCAACAATGACGTCCGCGTTGAAGGCAGTGAGCCGTTCCAGCGCGTCCTGCCCGTCGGCTGCGACCTGCGTTTCAAAGTCGCAACCGGAAAGCATGGCAACCAGAGCGGTACGTTGGCGCTCGTCATCATCGACGATGAGAATCCGGCCCGACACTACTGTCAACCGCGCCATTGTCTCCCATTCTAGCAGGCGGCTCCAGAGCGGGCTCAATTCATAAACTTATAGCTGGTTACGCGCCCCCACAATCCGACCGCCTGCAGGACCCAAATTGCCACCGCCACCACTACGACCACATTCAGAATGGTCTTGATGCTGGATATAGTGGTCCCAGGATTTTAGACCAGGCAATAAGCTAAGATTTTCGGCGGAGTCGTTGACAAGGAGAGGTCGATGACGACGACGAGAAAACAGCATAGTGCGCAGTTCAAAGCCCGGGTGGTGATCGAGGCGATCCGCGGCGAAAAGACGCTCAGCCAGTTGGGATCACAGTTCAAGGTGCATCCCATCCAGATCGCGAAGTGGAGGAAGAC
>JAIQFL010000470.1 GCA_020073365.1 Terriglobia bacterium
TGATGGTCGGGCGCACGCCGGAATACCTCGGCAAGAAAATCAGCTCTGCTGAAGCACGGTGGATTGCCTTGTATACTCTCTTGACGCCGATGATAGTGCTGGTGCTGACAGGTGTTGCGGCCGTTACGAAAGCCGGCCTGGCCGGCCTGGTAACTAACTCGGGACCGCGAGGCTTTTCCGAAATCCTATTCGCCTACGCCTCCTCGATGGCCAATAACGGATTGGCCATGGCGGGGCTGAACGCCAATAGCGCGTTTTATAACGCTACCACCGCGATTGCCATGCTCGCCGGCCGGTACGGGTTGGCTGCATTGGCGCTGGCCCTGGCCGGGCAGTTCGCGGCCCAGCCCCGCCTGCCAACCACGATAGGGACGCTGCCCAGCGATACGCCGACCTTCGGCGCGCTGGTCTTCGGCGCGATCCTGCTGGTCGGGGCCCTGTGCTTCTTTCCCGCTCTTGCGCTTGGTCCGATCGTGGAGTTCTTTCAACACTGATGGTGAGACCGATCTTAGCCGCGTCCGTGGTGGTTGCGATCGCATCCCGGCACGCGGCCGGAAGTGACGCCGGGGCCGGCAGTTGAAGAAAACGTGGGATGCGTTCGTCGAATACGCGGGCGACTTTCCGGAGCAGGGAGGGCCCAGGCACCGTGTGCATTTCGGCACGGCCTTCAAGCCAACGCCCCGGCACCAGCTCGATCTGCATTTCGGGTTGGGCTTGTCCTCGGCCGCGGTGGATCACTTCCTGGGGGTCGGCTACTCGTTTCGCTTCCAAGCGGTCCGGCGTTAACGTCGCTTTAGCGCAGACGACAGCGAAGCCGCGAGACGGAGACTACCCGTGCTTCGCCTTGACGCGATCCATGTATTTCAGGTTCTGCGCGGATATCCGGATCAGATCGCCGGTCTTGATGAACTGCGGCACCATCACTTCGACGCCGTTTTCGAGCTTCGCCGGCTTGAACGTGTTGTCCTGCTGCTGGTGCATGGGCGCGGCGGTATCCACGATCTTCACCTCCAGAACCTCCGGGAAGAGCACGCTCACGGGGCGGCCTCCGACGAACTCGACGGACAGCTTCATGCCCGGCTCCAGCAGCGACGCTTGCGGGCCGACTAGGGCTCTGGCGATCTCGGTCTGCTCGAATGTTTCCGGATTCATGAAATAACACTGGTCGCTATCGGCATATAGAAACTCGAGGGCCTGTCTCTGCAGCGGAATCTCTTCCAGCCTCAGATCCGCGCGAAAACTGTGCTCCCAAAAGGTCCCCGTGTCGAGGCTCTGCAGTCGGGCATGCGTCGATCCGCCCATCTGGCCCTGCCCGGGATGATACTCCGCGGCAATGACCTTGTAGTCCTGCTTCTGGTACTGGATTGCCATTCCGGCACGTAGTTGCGATGCAAGCACCATCTATACCTCCGGCCCATGATCCAGGCCACACGATCGGGAAGCGCCTGGCTCAGCTCATCTAACGGCCGCTCTTGGGCGCCAAACCCGGATGGCGAGAGGTCTTCTCCGGCCCGCGGTTCTGACGCGGCGGAGTCGGCAGTTTCACCGGCTGCGGCGGCCGGTAGGGAACTTTGGTCCGTTCCACGGTCCAGGTCCGGATGACGTTAGGATGACGCGCTTTGTCCATACGGTCCTCCTGCGCTTCTCATTCTACCGCCGCGCCGTTCGCGGCTTGGAAGCAGGGAAGAGCCGCGACCGTCAGGGTCAGAATGTGAGAGAGAATCGCCCGCAAGCGGGCGAGGCAGGCGGAACCGCCTGCCCCACCTTTTCAATCCACACCGAATCGCCAAATTCATGAGTTCGATATCCATGCGAATCCAGTTCCCTGGTAGCCCGCTCGAGGGTGGCATCGCTGGCAAAAGCGCGCAGCAATTCATAGTGACTGGTCCCCGGCTCGTGAGTCCCCGAGAGAATCACGTCGACGGCGCGTAACCGGGTCGCCGGACCGATTCGTTGCGTAGCCAGGCCCTCACCCGCGTGGATAACGCCTTCGCGGGCGGCGTGTTCCAGCGCGCGCACGACCGTAGTGCCGATGGCGACAATGCGTCCTCCGCGTGAGCGCGTACGCCGAATTCGGGCGGCAGTCGTCTCGGGAATGCGATACGGTTCGTCGAACGGCAAGCGGGCGTCGAGCGCCGGATCGCCGGTGGAAGAGATGCCCGCTGCGTGAGTAATCGTCGCGAACCCGACGCGGCGCGCGTGCAACTCGGCGACCAGATGCCAGTCGATCGCGAAACCTGCCGATGGCGGTTCGAAAGCCACTGGCGGTCCGGCGATCGGCGTCCAGATATCCCAGAGCGCCAGCGCCACGGGCACGTGAGCGTATTGAATGGGCCGGCCGTGACGGGCCAGGCCGGACCAGATGGCATCCGGCGATCCTTCGAACCGCAATCGAACCAGCCGCGGGTGGCCCAAGAGGCATTCGATGCTCGCGGAAAGCGGCCCGAGGGCAAGGCGATCACCCGGCCCGAGGACCGGCGGAGCGGGCCGGTCTTCTGTACGGGTGCGAAAGTCGCCTGGTCCGAAAACGATCGCCGAGAACTCGCGCACGTCTTCCACGGAGAGCGACCGCCGGCCGGCGAGCCGCACCTCGACCGGGCTGCCGGTGGCCACGTGAATTCCGCCGAGACTTGCCGGAAGCGTAGCGGCGTCGTTGGCGATCACCAGATCGCCCGCGTGAAGCAACTCCGCAAAGGACGCGCGCGCCGCATGGCGGAACTCCCCGGCGGCATCGATCACCAGCAGTTTCGCATCACCTGGGCGCTGGGTCGCCTGCGAGGCGGCAATCACCGGTTTCCCTCCGTGGACAACACGCGCAGCGGCAATAGCGCTGCGATGGAGTCGACAATCTCGCGCGCCGAAGCCTCCGGACGCTTCAGCGTCACCGGATCCGCATCCGGCGCCGCCAGCCGGTGCAGCGCGGTGTCCATGTCGCCCGGATCGACGGAAAGGAACCGAATGCCCTCCTCGGCGAGTTCCTCATTCCAAATTCGGGTCAGGTGGTGCAGAGCGGCCTTGCTGGCTCCGTATGCTCCCCAGCGGGGATATGGATTCACGGCAGCGTCGCTCGAAATGTTCAGAACCACCGCGCCCCGTCCTTCGCGCGCGGAAGCCGCCAGGGCGCCCAGCAAGGCCTTGGTCAACCGGAAGGGGCCGAGCAGATTCGTGGCCAGCGCGCTTTCGAGGTCCTCACAATGGGTATCGCCCAGCAAAGCCAGGGGCACTGGTCCGAGACTGGAAGCGTTGTTAATCAGGACATCCAGCCCACCGAGCTCGCCCGTAATCTGCATTGCGATGGTGTAGATGTCGTCCTTGCGTGACACGTCGCCGGCGATTCCGTGGGCACCAGGATGGTCGTCTGCGACCTGGTCGACGCCTGCACGGTTCCGGGCGACGAAGGCCACGCTCGCACCCCTTAAGATAAATTCCTTGACCAGAGCCAGCCCCAATCCGGCAGTACCGCCAGTGATGGCGACGCGACAGCCGGCAATTGGATCGGCCGGGCGCGGTGCTCCCGGTTGGAGTCCCTGAAAATCGGTATCGATCCGAAAAGCCATACGATGTCCCTTTCTAAAGGTTTCCCTTTACTTACTTCCAGGCTAAATGATGCGGTTGACTTTGTAAAGGATTCCGTTTAAAAAGAAGATGTGGGGAAAACCGTCGCGGAAGCGGGTCCGGGCAAGACTCGCCGGGCCATTGTAAAGTTGTTGAAATCGGAGGGCGCCATGGACGCCACCCGGATGGGAAAGCAACTGGGACTTACCGCCATGGCGGTGCGGCAACACCTCTACGAACTGCAGCAAGAGAAACTCGTGTCGGCCGAAGAGCGGGCAGCGGCCGTGGGGCGTCCCACGAAATACTGGCAGTTGACCCGGGAAGCCGACCGGCTGTTTCCCGACGCTTACGCGGAGCTGAGCGTGGCTCTCATCGATGCTCTCGGGGATGCCTTTGGCGACGCCGGATTGAAACAGGTAATCGAGTCGCGGTGCGCCCGGCAGAAAACGGAATACGCGAAGCGGATCCCGTCGTCGCTTCCCCTGAAGGAAAAGGTGCACAGGCTGGCTCGGATCCGGACCGAGGAAGGCTACATGGCCGAAGTGAAGTCCGAACGGAATGGCGGATTCCTGCTGGTGGAGAACCACTGTCCGATCTGCGCGGCAGCCACCGCCTGCACGGGCCTCTGCACCAGCGAACTGAGTCTTTTTCGGACAGCGTTGGGGCCGAAGGTCGCAGTTGAACGTCTGGAGCATATCGTCTCGGGCGATCGCCGTTGCGCCTACCGCATCAAAGCCGGGAACTAAGTGGGGCAGCCAATCCTGGCTGCAGCCGCCTTTCAGGCGGCCCTCCCACAACAGAACTTCATATCCGGTTCTCATGATACCTTCAGGTTTTACGCATGGAGTTTAGACGTGAACTTTGTCCAAGGCCTGCACTGTGTATTCTGCGACGCGATCTTCCCGGCGCGAGCCCTCTATACCTGCCCGCGTTGCGGAATCACGGGCATCCTCGACGTGGAGTACGACTACGCCGGAATCGCGCGCAGCCTGACCCGGCGGCGGCTGGCTGGGCGGGCCGACCGGTCGCAGTGGCGATATCGCGAACTACTGCCGATCCGCGAGGATGCGGTGTTGCCGGCCCTCCCGGTGGGATGGACGCCTCTAATGCCGGCGGCGTCCCTGGCGCGCCACGTAGGCGTGGGAACTCTTTTCTTGAAGGACGACGGGCGCAACGCCACCGGGTCCCTGAAGGACCGTGCCAGCGCCATCGGCGTGGTGAAGGCGCGCGAGAAGCGCCAGAGGATCATTGCGTGCGCGAGCACCGGAAACGCGGCTTCGTCGTGCGCGGGCATGGCGGCATCCATGGGGCTCCGAAGCGTCATCTTCGTGCCGGAGCGGGCGCCGGAGGCCAAGGTCACGCAGTTGCTGATCTTCGGCGCCACCGTTTTTCGCGTGCGCGGCAGTTACGAGCAGGCCTTCCAGTTGTGCCAGCAGGCTTGTGAGCGGTGGGGGTGGTACAACCGCAACTCCGCCATCAACCCGTACCTGGTGGAAGGCAAGAAGACGGTCGCGCTGGAGATCGGCGAGCAACTGGAGTGGCAGCCCACCGATTGGATGGCGGTGTCGGTGGGAGACGGCTGCACCATCGCCGCGGTCTGGAAGGCCTTTCGCGAGATGAAGTCCCTGGGCTGGATCGCACGCACGCCGCGCATGCTGGGCGTACAGGCAGAAGGGGCGGCGCCCATAACCACGGCATTCCGCAGCGGCGCGCCGCTGGTGCCGATTGAGCCGCAGACCATTGCCGACAGCATCGCGGTGGGCGTGCCGCGGAATTGGAAGAAAGCGGTGCTGGCGATCCAGGAATCCGGCGGCGCCATGATCAACGTGAGCGACGATGAGATTCTGGGTGCCATCAGGTATACCGGCCGGCTAAGCGGTGTCTTCGCCGAACCGGCGGCGGCGACGGCCGTGGCGGGCCTGCGCCGCGCGGTGGGTGAGAGGACCGTGGGGCGCAAGGAAAGCGCAGTCGCGGTCATTACCGGAAGCGGTCTGAAGGACATTCAGTCGGCCCGCACCGCGGTGGGGAAGCCGTTCGACCTTTCGCCCGATGGAGCCGGCCTCGATGACATCCTGAAAGGACAAAACCTCATCGTCCGGACTGCGTCATAGCGGCCGCGACATCCGTATGGCGCGATCCCTGCTCATCCGCGATATCGACACACTGGCCCTGATGGACCCGGCGAACACGGTCCTGCGCGACGCCTACCTGTACATCGAAGCGGGCGAAATCGTGCAGGTGGGGACGCGGCCCGCCCGGTGGCCGCGCGCGGACCGCACCATCAGCGGGCGCCACTCGGTGGCGATACCGGGACTGGTCAACACGCACCATCATCTCTACCAGACGCTGACGCGCGCATGTGCCGCGGCGGCGGACGCGGAGCTCTTCGACTGGCTGCGAACGCTGTATCCGCGGTGGGCGCGGCTCGATGAGGAATCGGTGCATGCGGCTGCGCTCGCCGGGATGGCGGAGTTGCTGCTGTCGGGTTGCACCACCACCGCGGACCACCACTACGTTTTTCCTCGCGGCCATAGCGCCATGATCGATGCGGAGATCGAAGCGGCCCGCCGGATCGGTATCCGTTTTCACCCCACGCGCGGGAGCATGAGTGTGGGCCGAAGCAAGGGCGGCCTTCCGCCGGATTCGGTGGTCGAAAGCGAATCGAAGATCCTGGCCGATTCCGAGCGGCTGGTGCGAAAGTATCACGACCCGGCGGAGGGCTCCATGCTGCGCGTGGCGCTGGCGCCCTGCTCTCCGTTTTCGGTTTCACCGGAGCTGATGCGCGAGACCGCCGATCTGGCCCGCCGCTACCACGTGCGGCTGCATACGCACCTGGCCGAAACCAGGGACGAAGAGGCCTATTGCCTGGAGCGCTTCGGGAAGCGGCCGCTTGACCTGCTGGAGGAGGCGGGCTGGCTCCATCCGAACACGTGGCTGGCGCACGGGATCTACTTCAACCGCGGCGAAATCCGCCGTTTGGGAAGGGCCGGCGTGGGGATCGCGCACTGCCCCACGTCTAATATGCGGCTGGGCTCGGGCAGCGCGCCGGTGCTGGCCCTAAGCCGCGCCGGGTGCCCGGTGGGCCTGGGGGTGGACGGGAGCGCGTCCAACGACAGCTCCCACATGCTGGCCGAGGCGCGCCAGGCCCTGCTGCTCACTCGGTTGATGCACGGCGCCGCGGCTCTGAATGTGGCGGATACGCTGCGCATGGCCACGGTGGGCGGCGCGCGATGCCTGGGCCGGGACGATTTGGGAACGCTGGAAGCGGGCAAGCGCGCCGACGTGGCGCTCTTCGACCTGCGCGATGTGGGCTACAGCGGAGCGGGCGATGCCGTGTCGGCCCTGCTGTTGTGCGCGCCGGGCAGAGTGAGCACGTTGATCGTGGAAGGGCGGGTGGTGGTGGAAGGCGGCGAGCTGCAGACGCTGTCGCTCGATCGGGTGCTGGCGAGGCACCGGAGGTTGGCGAAGCGGATGGCGTGAGACCGGCGAGGCAGGAAAAACCGCCTAACGCAGCCGATTTTATGGGAGCCGTTCTCTCCCTGCATAGCATTTTCCAATCCAAGGATGATCCTGAAATTAGGAATCGTTTCCAATGCAAGATGATCCTGAAATTGGGTACACCAAGACCAGGTGGATGACACTCCTTTCTTCCGGCTCGTGAGGCTCTGCAGGACGCCGTTCAGTCTTTGTCCTCCGCGACGAAAGGAGGACGTCCGAAATCAAATGAAAATGGAACCCAAGGGCGCGATCGGCGCCC
>JAIQFL010000066.1 GCA_020073365.1 Terriglobia bacterium
TTCTCTCCGGAGAACCGGAGAGGCTTCATTGGCTACCCCAACGCCCTTGCACCCGGATTCCGTTTTCGCAATAATACGGCAAGATCCACAGAGTTAGGATGGTTCCTCACCGACAGGAGATCTGCCGTGCGAAGCGCTTTGGTAGCCGCCCTGGTAGCACGCGCTGAGAATTCCCTAAAAGCCCGGGTTCGCAGGTTCCTGCGCGGGCTGTCGTCCGATGAGCTGCAGTTCATCGCCTCTTTTCTGGGGGGGTGCATCCTGGAATCCACGGGGAGTCCGCACCGTTTCGAGTCGATTTCCAGGGGGCTTTCGGCACTTCAGGGGCAGGGACTCGCGGATTGCCAGTCGCAAGACCGCGATTTGAAAGTGATCCTTCTGCGGGAGTATCTGTGCCGCAGAGGGGCACAACAGATTTTCCTCCCAGAGCGCAGCGAGGCTCGCTCCGCCTAGTCCGGCCTGGCGGGATTCACGAAGACATCCACCCACTGCCCCCGTCGCTCAAAGTGCGCCTTCAGGGGCAGTGGAATCCGCTGTCGGAACTCCGCCCTGGTGGGGCTCGGAGTATCCGCAAAGAAACGCCGCCAGAACCTGGCCAGCGGTTGGAAGTGCATCAAGCTGAAGCGTGGGTCCCAGCTTCGAGAAAAAGCCACCAGCACCTGCACCTTGCTCCAGTCGATGGCTCCGAGCGTCTCCGGCGCGAAATCGGGTAGCGTCCGCACCCCCATTCCGCGGCTCACGAAACCCAACTCTGGCCGGGACAGTTCCGCGGTCAGGGGCCAAACGGTATGCACGCTGGCGCTGGGGTGCCACCTCGCCAGATAGTCAGCCGTCTCGGAGTGCAGCCTGAGAAAGTCCGCGAACGCCAGGTTGTCTTCGTATGGGAAGGGGTATGGGGGGTTGAGAAAATTGCAGGCCGCCAGTCCCGCCAGCAGTACCAGCGAGCAAACCATCCGCGGAGCCGGGCGGTAGAGAGAGAGCCCCGCGGCCATGGCCGAGTAGAGGATGGGTATCACCGGCAGGAGATAGCGTTCCAGCGCCGCGCCGCCGAGCACGGTCAGCATCACGATATGGACCGCCACCAGGAGCCAGGCGACCCGCCACGCACGGCTCTGGAAGATCCGGCTCCTGCGCCAGGCATACACCACCGCAATGGTTCCCACCCAATGCAGGTTGGCGACGAACAGGTAGTAGAGGCGCCGCAGCAAGGTTGTGGCGAGCCTGATGGGATTCAACGGGTACAGCAGATTGTAGCGAACCCAATCCGCGTTTCCCGCCCAGTGGCCGGTGCTCCGGGCGAGGACCAGGATCCAGACCGAGAGCAGCATCACCGGCACGGCGAAGGAAACGGCATCGCGCCAGCGCCGTTCGTATGCCAGCCAACAGGCAAGAGACAGCGGCACCACCACTCCCGTCTCCTTCACCAGAACCAACACGACGCAGACCGCGGCACAGGGCCAGATCCGGTCCTGAAGGAAGAACAGCAGCGCAAGAGTGGTGAACAACATCGCCGGTGCGTCCAGTTGCGCCAGCATGGCTTGGGCAAAAAAAAGCGGGGAAGCGCACAAAAGGCCGGCCGCCAGGAAGGCTGGCGAGCCCCGGACTTCCCGGGAGAGTTCGATGGCCAGCAGGAATGTCGCCAGCACGCCGAACGATGCCAGCAGGAGCATGGCGAGGCGCGTCGAGGCGGGATGGTAACCGGCCATACGCCAGACCGCCGCCAGGTAACCCATCACCGCGGGCGGATGGATGATCGGCGTGGCCGAATGGGAAATCCAGGAGCCGCCGTGCAGGATATCGAGCGCCGCGGGGATGTACCAGCCGGCTTCGTCCCAAAAGTAAGGCAGGGTAACCAGGGGGAGATGACTCAGGACCACGATCAGTGCGAAGAACAGGAAGAAGACCACGTAAACGCCCGGGCGGATCGTTCGGCGGGCTCCTCCACGGAACGGTTGCATAGTCCCGATTTACTGTATGATGCCGCCGGGCGTCTGCGGCTCCAGCCGGATTTCGCCGAAGGCCGACTCGTACTGGGTCACATTCTGCTGAAGCACGTTGAGCAGCGCCTTGGCCTGTTGCGGGCTGACGTAAATGCCCTGGAAATTCTGAATCGACACGCTGTCCGGAGCGGTCTGGTTCACTCGCCCGAACAGAAGAAAGAAATCCCAGAGATTCACCCGTACCTGCACGCTGTTGGCGTAGTTCTCGCGGTAGTCGGCTGTATTGATTAACTGAATCTTGGGAGCGGGCTGCTGAGTCATAGCTAACAGGGTAACACCCGCCGATCCGGGAATTGCCCGATTGCGTTTACCGCCGAAAGCGCGATTCCGGTCCGAATGCGCACGAGATTGTTTAAGAATCTTTACGTTTTTGGTACAACCCGTGCTCTGTATTCTGCGTCGGATGGAATGAGGGAGAGAGCCATGAAAGCACTCGTTGAGAATCACACCAAGGGGCAGGCGCACTGCCCAATTTGCACCCATACCGTCCCCGCCGACATCGAAATAAAGGGAAAGTTCCCGCGGGTCACCCCGGGGCAGAGATGCCCGCGTTGCCGGTCGTCGCTGGATGTAGCTGTGGTGATCCAGATTCCGGAAGCAGCTTAGGCCCAGTACGTGCCTTAAATGTTACGTACTGGCTAAAGTTTAGGTTGTTTCGGGGGAGCGATTTCTGCCATAGTGGGATTAGCGTTGAGGGCGATATGAGACGGAAGGTACCAGCAAAACCCGAGATCGTGGTAGCACCAGAGATTCTGGAACAGGCCAAGCGCGCATTTTCGCCGGACCGCCTGAAGAAACTCCCCACATGCTCGGTTTGCGGCGCGGAGACTTCGAGCGTGGCCAGCGAGCCGCTATGCTGGGTATGCCGCCGTCTCAAGATCAGCGCCTGGCGCGAGATCGAACAGCAGATGCCCGCCCAGGAGTAGCCCGGGGAGTAACGCCCCCTCACCTATTAGCTTCAATCAGTTGCGCCACTTCCTCCCACTCCCCCAGGAGGGACACCAGTTCGCCACGCCGCGCATCCAGCAACTCCGACAGGCGCTTGGTTTCCTCCGCGCTGACATAGGAAGCAAGGGCGGCCTCATAGTCGGCGATCTCGGCTTCGAGTTTGGTGACCTCGAGTTCGATTTCGCCCTGGCGCTCCTTCATGCGGCGCAGCTTAATGGGATTCAAGCGGCCCTGCCGGGCTGTGGCGGGCTCAGTCTCGCCCGGTTCTTCAGGAGTTGCGGCCACGGTCTCAACGGCCTCCGGCTGGCCGGGATTGGGCCCCGCCCCACTTTTCCGCCAAAGGTAGTCTTCATAGTTGCCGGGGAAAACGTGTACGCGGCCGCTCTCCACCTCAAAGACTCGGGTCGCCAGCTTGTCGATGAAGTACCGGTCGTGGGAGACGAAAACCACCGTACCGCTATACTCCTCGAGGGCCGTCAGCAGGACGTCCTTGGCGCGCATGTCCAGGTGATTGGTGGGCTCGTCCAACAACAGGAAATTCGAAGGCATCATCAGCATGCGGGCCAACGCATAGCGGTTGCGCTCACCTCCCGAAAGCACTCCGATGGTCTTGAAGACGTCGTCTTCGGAGAACAGGAAACAACCCAGGATACTGCGTAATTCCTGGTTATTGGCGCGTGGCGCAACCATCGCCATGTCGTCGATCATGCGGGCGTCGGGATCCAGCTCCTTGTATTGGTCCTGCGCGAAGTAGTCCGGTTGCGCGTTGTGGCCCAGGGTATAGGCGCCGGCGCTGACCGGCTCGGCCCCGGCCAGGAGCTTGATCAGCGTCGACTTGCCGGCGCCGTTCACACCCACCAGAGCCACCCGCTCGCCGCGCTCGATGATGAAATCCACCTCGGAAAAGACCAGGAGGTCGCCGTAGCTCTTGGCGACATTCTTGAATTCCGCTACCACCCGGCCGCTCGGTTTCGGCTGGGGAAATTTGAAGTGAATGGTCTTTTCTTCGGGCGGAATCTCAATCTTTTCGATCTTCTCCAGTTCCTTGATCCGGCTCTGCACCTGCTTGGCTTTGGTGGCCTGGTAGCGGAAGCGGTTGATGAACGCCTCAAGCTGGCGGATTCTGTCCTGCTGGTTCTCGTAGGCGGCCTGGAGCTGCGCCCGCCGCTCCGTCTTTTGCAGATCGTAACGAGTGTATCCGCCGGTATAGAAGTGCAGGTCCTTGTTCCAGAGCTCGGCGATTTTGCGCACGGTGACGTCCAGAAAATACCGGTCGTGCGAGACCAGGACGAAGGCGTTGGGGTAGGAAAGCAGGTACTCTTCGAGCCAGTTGCGCGCCTCCAGGTCGAGATGATTGGTGGGTTCGTCCAGGAGCAGCAGGTTGGGCTTTTCGAGCAGCAGCTTGGCAAGCGCGATGCGCATTTGCCAGCCGCCCGAAAACTCCTCGGTGCGGCGCTTCCAGTCGCGCTGCGAGAACCCGAGGCCGGAAAGCACGCTTCCCACCTGGGCTTCGATGGCATAGCCGTCGCGCGCGCGAAACTCGCCGTCCACGCGATGGAAGCGCTCGGCCACCTGGGTGTATTCCGGGCTTGCGGGGTCCAGTTCAGCCATGCGGTGAGCGAGGTGCTCCTGCTCGTCCTCCAGGGCGCGCAACTCCGAAAACACGGTCATGCACTCGGCAAAGACCGTGCGGCCGGAAAGCGTGAGGCCCTCCTGCGGGAGATACCCGAGGGTGACGCCTTTCTGCATCGTAAGGCTGCCGGAATCGAGGCCTTCGATACCTGCCAACACCTTCAGGAGGGAAGACTTACCGGTGCCGTTAGCACCCACAAGGCCCGCCCGCTCATGGGGCGTGACGAGCCAATCTACGTGTTCGAAGAGGATTTTGGGGCCGTAGCGCTTTCCCGCCCCCGTGAGTTGAATCATTGAGACTGAATGTCCATTCTAGCGAGGAACGGTCCGGGGTGGGCCGCCAAAAAGAGGACTCCGGAAACGCGGGGCCCGACGTACCGCGTTTCCGGAGCCGAGACAGGGAGAAGGAAATCTTCTGAGCCTGTCAAATCCTGTGACGCACGCGGGCGGAATTCGGTTATAGCCAGTATTGCCACTGGCCTGCGATCAGGACGTAAGCGGACAGCAAAGCGTTGGTAACTGCGTGCGCCAGGATGCAGTCTGCCAGGCTCTTGCTTCTGACCATCCACCACCCGTAAATCACACCAGCCACCAGGCCTACGTCCCAGTAGGCACCATGCTCGGAGGCGAATAGCACTACGACGATCCAAAACGCGGCCGGTGCGTACTGGCCCAACGGTACCTTCTGAAATTCGGGGTGAATGAGCCACCGCATCAGCCACCCGCGCCAGAACAGTTCTTCCAGGATGGGGACGAGCGCCGCGCTGCTCAGGGTCCGCGTGATGGTGAACCAATCGCTCCGTTGCAGACTGGCAGGGAGCGAACTTACCGCAGACCCGGTCATGAAGTTCCGGAATAGCCAGTGATCCCGGTAGCCGAACAGGATGTCTGGACCGATCCAGATGAGAAAGACCGCCATGCCCAAGCCGATGCTTGCCAGCGGAAACGACGGCCGAAGTGAAACGAACCGCCGTGAAACCAGAAGCAGGATGAGCAGGACTGCTACAAAGCGGATCGGGTAGAACACCTGGGGCGGCAGGGCGATGGCGCGCTCCAACTGCATGAGGCTGACAAAGGCCCCGAACGGGGCCACATAGGCAGCGGTTGCCAGCCGGCTCGAACTTGGAGGGGGCGGCATGAAAGGCAGTCGGCAGCTCGGGCGAAGCGAACTTTCCGATGTTACCGCATTTACCGCGTCCCATGCCGATCTTAGCCTTAGCCAAGAGCCCGGACCGGCGTTCAGGCGGCTGGGCAGGAAGAGCGCGACCAAGGGGTCGCGCGCGGGCGTCCGCCCCACTTTTGGCGACAGAAGACGATCGTCTGTCTCATTGACTACTTGCGACGGCTGGGAGAGGCCGGCGGGCGGGCGTTGATCACCGGGATGAGAGAGTTGCGCTCATCGGCTTCGGGCTGCCTGGCGGTGCGCGCAGCCAGTTCGCGATTGAGGGTGGATATGAACTCCTGAATCTGCGACTGCATCTCGCCCATCTTCTCACGCATGTTGAGAATGATCTCGACGCCGGCAAGGTTGACTCCCAGGTCGCGAGTGAGGTGCAAGATGACCTCCAGCCGCTCCAGGTCTTCGTCGGTGTAAAGCCGCGTGTTCCCTTCACTGCGGGACGGCTTGAGCAGTCCCTCCCGCTCATACAGCCGGAGCGTTTGGGGATGGATCTCGTACTGTTCCGCCACCACGGAGATCATGTAAGCCGCTCTTGATTTACCTCTTGCCATGAGTACCCCAGTCAGTCCCTAGTGCTAGTTCCTAGTGCTCGACCTTGGACCAAATCTCCTGTCGCGGGTCGTCGGGATGGAGCGCCTTGAGTTCCCGAAGGATTTCCTTGGTGCGCTCATCGCGCGGTTCGGGCGCCTGGATGGCCACCTCGACAATCTGGTCGCCGCGCTGGTTGGTGCGCGAATTCAGGACGCCCTTCTCCCGCAGACGGAATCGCTGGCCGGTGTGGGTGCCCTGCGGGATCTTCAAGAGGGTTCGGCCGTCGATGGTGGGCACTTCGATCTTGGAACCAAGCGCCGCCTCCCACACCGCGATCGGCACCTTGATTTCAATGTCATCGCCTTCCCGGTGAAAGAAGGGATGTTCCTCGACCTTGGTTGTGATATAGAGGTCCCCGGGAGGCGCCCCCATGGTCCCTGCATTGCCTTTGCCGGGCACGCGCAGGCGGGAGCCATTGCGCGCGCCGGGCGGAATGCGGACATCCACGGTTTCGGTACGGGTCACGCGGCCATCGCCGCCGCAGGTGGGACAGGCGTTACGGAGTATTCCGGAACCGCCGCAGCGGGGGCAGGTGAGGTTGAAACGCATCGCCCCGGCCATCTGGGTCACGTTACCGGTCCCTTTGCATTGCGGACAGGTGACTTCTCCCGTGCCCGTCGAACCCGAGCCGTGGCAGGTCTCGCAAATGTCGTAGCGCGTGATATTCAAGCGGGTCTGGGTACCTCGGATGGCCTGCCAGAAATCGATATCCATCACGTACTCGAGGTCGCCGCCCTTTTCCGGTTCGGCCTCCTGGGGGGCTCCGCCGCGCCCGAAAAACTGCGAAAAGACATCGCGGAAGCCGCCCCCGGTTTCGGCCCGGCGCCCGCCCCGGGTCGCCTCCCCGGCAAGATCCGAGAAATCGAAACCGCCGAAATCCATTCCGGGATGGGGGGCGTGGCCGGTGGGGCCTCCGGGACTTGCGCCGGGGAAGCCGCTTTCCGAATAGAAGCCATACTGGTCGTACATCTGCCGCTTCTTCGGATCGCTGAGAATGTCGTAGGCTTCCTGGACCTTCTTGAAGCGCTCCTCAGCGGACTTGTCACCTGGATTCAGATCGGGGTGGTGCTTGCGCGCGAGTCTCCGGTAGGACTTGCGGATGTCATCCGCCGAAGCCTTCCGGGGAATCCCGAGCGTATCGTAATAGTCGTGCTTGGGAGCGGACATAAGAGAAACCGGGGCCAGGGGCCGGGGGCCAGGGACGGAGGCTCGCTTCGCTCGCGCTTTGTCGAAGTGAGCGAGCGAAGCGAGCAACCTTTCCCCGGCCCCTGGCCCCTGGCCCCTAGTCTTTACTTCTTATCGTCTACGTCCACGAATTCGGCGTCGACCACGTTGTCTTTGTCCTTCTTGCCCTGATCGCCACCGGAGGTACCGTCACCGCCGGGGGGCGGGGCACCACCGGGGCCGGCGCCCGGACCAGCAGACTTGTACATGGCCTCGGCCAGCTTGTGGCTGGCGGCGGTGAGCCGGTCAACGGCCGAGTTGATGCGGCCGGGCTCGTTATCCGCCATGGCCTTCTTGGTCTCTTCGAGGGCTGCTTCGATCTCCTTCGCCTCGGCCTCGCCGATCTTGCTGCGGTGTTCCTTCAGCGTCTTTTCGACGTTGTAGACCATGGCGTCGGCGCGGTTCCGGGCCTCGATAGTATCGCGCTGCCGGCGATCGTCGGCGGCATGGGATTCGGCATCCTTCGCCATCTTCTCGACCTCGTCCTTCGACAGGCCCGAAGAGGACGTGATGGTGATCTTCTGCTCGTTGTTGGTGCCGCGGTCTTTGGCCGTCACGTTGAGGATGCCATTGGCATCGATGTCGAACGTGACTTCGATCTGGGGAACGCCGCGGGGAGCCGGCGGAATATTGCCCAGTTGGAACACGCCGAGCAGGCGGTTGTGCTGCGCCATGGCGCGCTCGCCTTGAAACACCTTGATCTCCACTGACGACTGGTTATCGGCGGCCGTCGAGAAAACCTCGCTCTTGCGCGTCGGAATGGTGGTATTCCGTTCGATGAGCTTAGTGAACACGCCGCCCATGGTCTCGATGCCGAGCGACAGCGGGGTGACGTCCAGCAACAGCACATCCTTGACCTCGCCACCCAGGACTCCGCCCTGGACCGCGGCGCCAACCGCCACCACTTCGTCCGGATTGACGCCCTTGTGCGGCTCCTTGGCGAACAAGTCGCGCACGATGGCCTGAATGCGCGGCATACGCGTCTGCCCGCCCACCAGCACGACCTCATGGATTTGCTGCGGGGTGACGCCGGCATCCAGCATGGCCTGTTTGCACGGGCCCACGGAACGCTGGAGAATATCCTCTACCATCTGCTCGAAGCGGGCGCGCGTCAACTTCATCTGCAGGTGCTTCGGGCCAGTGGCGTCCGCCGTGATGAAGGGCAGGTTGATGTCCGATTCGAGGAGCGTGGACAGCTCCATCTTGGCCTTCTCGGCGGCTTCCTTCAGGCGTTGGAGCGCCATCTGGTCGCGCGACAGGTCGATACCGGCTTCCTTCTTGAACTCGCTGACGATCCAGTCGATGATCCGCTGGTCGATGTTGTCGCCGCCCAGGTGGGTATCGCCATTGGTGGACTTCACCTCGACCACGCCGTCGCCCACTTCCAGGACGGAGATATCGAACGTGCCGCCGCCGAAGTCATAGACCGCGATGGTCTCGTTGGTTTTCTTGTCGAGACCATAGGCCAGCGCGGCGGCGGTGGGCTCGTTGATGATGCGCATCACTTCCAGGCCAGCGATCTTGCCGGCGTCCTTGGTGGCCTGGCGTTGCGCGTCGTTGAAATAGGCCGGAACCGTGATCACCGCCTGGGTGATCTTCTCGCCCAAATAGGATTCGGCAGCTTCCTTCAACTTGGTGAGGATCATGGCCGAGATCTCGGGCGGAGACTGTTTCTTGCCGGAGATGTCCACGCGGGCGTCGCCGTTGTCGCCGCGGACCACCTTGTAGGGCACCATCTTCATTTCTTCGCTGACTTCGTCGAAGCGGCGCCCCATGAAACGCTTGATGGAGAAAACCGTGTTCTCGGGGTTGGTGATGGACTGGCGCTTGGCGACCTGCCCCACCAGCCGCTCCCCGCCCTTCGTGAACGCCACGACGGACGGAGTGGTGCGGGCGCCTTCCTGATTTGCAATCACCGTGGGCTGTCCAGCCTCCATGACGGCGACGACAGAGTTAGTCGTACCCAGATCGATGCCAATAATCTTTCCCATGCTATTCTCAAAACCTCCCTCAGATAATTTGGTTGTACGATGGCGTTGCCGGGCTCAAGGGAGGTGTCCCCGAGACCAGCTATTTAGCACCACCCCATTATCAATGTTTAGTGTGATGTTGTCAAGTTTTTTGAAGTGGCCGGGCATGCCCTGGCACTTGACGTTCAATAAATGCCGTAGAATCTTTAGGTTATTGATGCGAATCGGATGATAAGGTTGAATGTGGCCGCAACCGGGCAGCGGCAACGACGCTGGCTTGCCAGCGGATGATCCGCGGATAGTGTGAAGAGGATGCAATCTCTCAACATTACGGCTTCCAACCCTTGAACAGCTCCTCGACATTGACCCATCCCTTGAGCCATGCGGTGCTCCCGAATTCTCCGCGAATGCTGCCATCTGCCGGGTTAAACTTGCGGTGTTGGTAGCCGGCCGCCATCCCCTTATCAAACCTGGGACGCTGACGTGTATTCGTTTTGTCGTTTGGATCCGGTTCCATCTCCGTGGAGGCCTGCCCCTGTCCGCAGTCGGCTGTAATCCATGGGTCCCCAGAGGAATCGATCATAACCCCTACGTGCGCGAAACCCTCGCCGCCCGGTGTCTTCGACAGAACGTAGAAGTCTGCGGGCTGTGGCCGGAGGGCCCGCCCGTTTCCGGTGGGACAGACGATCGCCTTACGTCGTCTGTCGCCGGCTTTCAGTCGGCTCGCGCTCAGAATCGTCTCGGCGCATGCCTGCTTTCATGCCTCGACGCGCTGTGCGCGCATTGCGGGACGCCCGACCCATCGGTGCCCGCCCCCGGAGTGCTTGCGGGCGGCGCCGGTTCCAACCCCCAGCCATCTGAGAAGTGGTCCTGGAATCAGTGGATTGCCGGCAACTTCCCAGAGGACCACCCGCCCTCTTGCGGTAAAATGCAACATGGGGCTGTCAAGACTCTGTACACTCGTCTCAAGTTCGCACATTCGATCGTGACGAATTCACCACAGCCGCGTCCAATTTCACAGGTAGGAGATCGATTGGGAGTCGGTTAAGGCCCCAGACTAAAACGTGGCTTATGGCCCAGGATGCAGCCGGAGCGGTAGGCGCCCGATTGAGTCCACAGGTTGATTCATTAATTCGGGCCGCCCAGCGCGGAGACCAGGACGCTTTCGAGCAATTGGTGCGCGCTTACGATCAGAGTGTGCTTCGGCTCGCGATGAATTTGTTGCGGTCGCCGGAAGATGCGCGTGACGTGTATCAGGAGGCTTTTCTCAGGGTGTATCGCAACCTCCATGCTTTCCGGTTCGATTGCAGCTTTCACACCTGGCTTTACCGTATCGTCACCAACATCTGCCTGGACCAACTGCGGAAACGCAAGGTTCGCAAGGAGGAGTCTTCGGTGGTGGAGACATCGGACGGACCCATCGACCGGATGGAGGGCTTCGAGGAAGAAGCTGCCGAAGCCGACCCCGAACGCAGCATGTGGAACCGGCAGTTGAAGCAGAGGATTGAGGACGCGCTCCGCGACCTGACCCCGCGGGAGCGCATGGTTTTCGAATTAAGGCACTATCAAGGATTGCGTTTGCGAAATATTGGCGAAATGTTGGGCACCACCGAGGAGGCCGCTAAGAATTGCCTCTTCCGGGCCACCCAGAAGATGCGTTCCGTGTTGGGAGATTTCACATGACTTGCGATTCGGTTTCGAAGCTGATTCCGCTTTATTTTTACGGCGAGTTGACCCCCGACGAAGAGGACCGGCTGGAGGACCACCTCCACGAGTGCGCCGAGTGCACCAGCGCCCTGGCACGCCAGCGGAGGCTCGCCGCCGCCCTCGACCAACGTCAGACGGAAACCCCGCCGCTGTTGCTCGAAGATTGCCGGATGGACTTGATGGCGGCCATACAGGGTGGGGCGCCGCGGCTGGAGCAGTCCTCCAAAGGGCCGTGGACGCTCTTCCTGGAAGCCATGGGCGCGACATTCGTGGGGCTCAATCGGCTCCAGCGGCCGGTGGGAGCGGTGGCGCTGATCGCGCTGGGCTTCTTCGCCTCGCGGTTTACGGGCAGTAGTCCGACCGCGGCACCCGCGCCCGCCGACGAGGTTTTCGCAACGGTTCGATCGGTGCGTCCGGAAAATGCCGGCCGCGTGCAGATTGCGTTCGACGAAACGCGCCGGCGCACCGTCTCCGGGTCCATGGAGGACCAGAACATTCAGAAGCTGCTGCTGGCCGCCGCGCACGAGGAGAATCCCGCCGTCCGCGTGGAGTCGATGGGCCTGCTGAAGAGCCGGGCCGGTTCCGGCGAGGTGCGCGATGAGTTGCTCAACGCGTTGGTCCATGATGCCAACGTGGGCGTTCGGCTGGAGGCGTTGAAAGGTTTGAAGCCGCTGTTGGCCGACGTGGAGGTCCGCAAGACGCTGGGGCAAGTGCTGAAGACCGACGACAATCCGGCCGTGCGCATGCAGGTAGTGGACCTGCTGGTGGCGCAGCGCGACGATTCCATGGTGAGCGTTCTGCAAGACGTAGTGCAGAAGGAAGACAACAATTACATCCGCCTGAAGCTCCAAAAGGCGTTGAAGGACATGAATGCTTCGATCGGCACTTTTTAGCGCGCTGGCGGTGCTCGCGCTGCTGCCGTACGCGGGCGCCCAGAAGGGGCTCACCTGCAAGGACGGCCGGTGCGAGAAAGTCATTTATGGCACCGCGCCAGTCGCCTCGCGACTGCGGGTCAACGCGCACGGGCCCGTGACTCTGGAAGGCGGGTCGGCCCCCAGGCTGATTTACACGGTGACGGTGAGCGTGAGTGCCCGGTCGGAAGCCGAGGCGCGCCGCTGGCTGCAACAGTACACGGTGCGCGTGGTTTCGCAGGGCTCGACGACGGTCTTCACGGCGCCGGGCGGGCCCGTAATGACGGCCGTTTCGTTGAAGACCCCGCGCATGAGCGCCGTGGAGATCTCTACCTCCGACGGGGCCGTGGAAGCCAACGGCGTGGATGGACCCTTGGAAGTGGATTCCGGCGCGGGCGCGTTGACCGTGGACCGTGTCCGCGGAGACTGCAAGCTGACAACCGGCGGAGGTGACGTCCGCGTCGGTCAGATTGGCGGGGCGTTGCGATGCTCCACGGGCGCCGGTCACATCACGGTCAGGACGGTTCGCGGAGAAGCGGTTCTCGAGACCAACGGCGGCGATATTGTGGCCGGCCAGGCGGGCGGTCAGGTCCATGCCACCACTGGCGGCGGTGGAGTGCATATTGGAACCGCGGGCGGGCCGGTGACGGCTACCAGCGGGGGCGGCGAGATCATCGTCGAGAAGGCCAACGGCATCGTTACGGTACGGAACATGGCCGGGCCGGTGCAGGTGTGGTCGTCCGCGGGCGTGCGTTGCGACTCGGGCAGCGGGGGCATTCGCGTCAGCAATATATCGGGACCCATGCGGGTGTCCACAACCATGGGCAGCATCCTGGCCAATCTGCTGGGCAGCCGGTTGGCGGACTCGTACCTGGCCACCGGCAATGGTGACATCACGGTACTGATTCCGTCTAACGTGGGTGTACTGATCCAAGCGCAGGATAATATGCGGATCGTATCCGAATTTCGCGAACTCGCGATTCGCAGACAGGGTCAACGCGTGATTGCCGAAGGGCCCCTGAACGGCGGCGGGCCGCTTCTGCAAATCTCGGGAATGGGTGGCACGATTTTTCTGAAAAGGCAGTAAGATGCGAGTTGGGCTCCGGGAAATGCCGCACGAATGGCGGCATGCGGAACGCACCTACCGTGGCAGGCCAGAGTCCCGCTCCAACAGGGAACAGAACAAGGGGGTTTTGCATGCGAACGAGTCTTGGAATTGGTACGGCACTTCTGGCTGCGGCGAGCCTGCTAACGTCCGCCGCGTTTGCCCAGGTCACTGTGACGCGGCCGCACACCGGGATCACCAGGATATCGAGCGGTTCCGGCTATCTCGGCATTAGCGCGCAGGATGTCGATGCGGAGCGTGCCAAGGCCTTGAAACTGCCGGAAGTGCGCGGTGCGGAAATCAAGAACGTGGTCGAAGATAGCCCCGCAGCCAAGGCCGGTTTCAAAGAAGGCGATGTGGTTTTGGAATACAACGGGCAGAAGGTGGAGGGCATCGAGCAGTTGACACGGATGGTGGGTGAGACGCCCGCCGGTCGCCAGGTGAAGATCTTGGTATGGCGGAACGGCGCCACCTTGACCCTGACTCCGACGCTCGAGACCAGCAAGGGGATGATCTGGGCGGGTGGCGGTACCTGGACGACTCCCGAGGTGAGGATTCCAGAGATTACGATTCCTCCCATCCCGCCGATGGATCTTCCCCGCTTCCAGATGTCCTTCCAGAATCCGATGCTGGGGATCACCGGCGAGTCGCTGGGACAACAAGAGCAGTTTGCGGAATTCCTGGGAGTCAAGGACGGCGTGCTCGTGAAATCCGTGGGGAAGGATTCCCCCGCGGAGAAGGCCGGCATCAAAGCGGGAGACGTGATCGTGAAGGTGGACGATACCAAAGTGGCCAGCACCCGCGAGATCACTAACGTACTCCGTTCCATCCGGTCCAAGAAGAACGTTACGGTGGTCGTGGTGCGCAATAAAAAGGAGATGCCCATCACCGTGACGATCGAAGGTAGTTTGAGTACCCCCGGTGTGCGGGCCATGCGGTTCGGGCCTGTGGTAGTGGGTCCGGTCGTGGTGAGGACGCCCGCGGTGGTGGTCAAGCCCATGGTGATCAAACCCATGGTGCTCAAACCCATGGTCCTGAGGCCGCGCGTTCGGTTCCTAAAGTTTTCTACCCAGGATCGCGTAATCTAACGAGCCGAAGAAGGCGTCACGGAAATCCTCCGGCAGCGAGCCCAGTGACGCCATCGACTCCACTGCGGGCGCCAGGCGCCGCACCTCGATATTTCCGATTCCGAACTCCTCCAGATAGAACGCCATCAGCGCATGTGGTACCGGACGCGTGTGCGTCGGGTCCAGGTAGAAGTGCGTGGCCAGGATCGCGAGGCACTCGGGGTTAGGTGTCTCGATCGCGATCACGCCATTGCGCGACAGCCGGCTGGCCGAAAGCTTGATCATTTCCGGCAGGCGCTCGGGCGGAAGGTGCTCCACCACCTGCGCGCAGAAAATGCCGTCGAGCGCGGCCTGCGGCAGGTCGCTCAGGTAGGCGAAGAGGTCCGCGGTTTCGGCCTGTAGCTGCTTGTGCCGGCAGAGGGCCACGCACTCCTCGCTAAGATCGATCCCGCGTGCCGGAACTCCGGCCTCGCGCATCGTCTCCAGGAACTCACCGCGGCCGCAGCCGATATCGAGCACGTTCCGGCACTCGGCGAAGTACGGCAGATAGAAGCGCTGGCCGGCTTTCACGTAGTCTTCGGAGCCGCGGAAGCGCTCGGCGAATCGGCCATAGTCGAAACCCAGCCCCGCTCCCTGACCAGAGCCCGAGGTGGGGCAGGCGCTTCCGCCTGCCTCGCCCGCTTGCGGGCTATTCTTTCTCACGTTCTCAAGGTCGCGGCCCGGCAACCAGGCATCCCCCTCGGCCAGCCGTCCCAGGGGCGCACCGATCTCGGCCCGTTGCCGGATGGTACGTAGCTCGGAGTGAATCAGGCGTTCGTACTCCAGGCGAATGCGCTCCAGGTCTGCCCACATCCGCTGTTGAATCTCGACAGCATTGCGCGCCAGCGCCGCGGTGAAATCGGTGTGCTGCGCGTGGACGGCATAGCGATGATTGGAGTCCATCGCGTCCGCGCGGTGCTGAAACGCTCCCTGAAGGTCGGCCACGCTGCGCAGGAACTGGACCTCGTTCTGCTGCAGTTTGCGCTCCCACTCGAAACGCCAGTCGGCCCAATGGCTGCGAATGTCCCGGAGCTCCTGGCTGCGGTTGCCCAGATCGACCAGCGCGCGATTGGTTTCGTTCAGCGCCTCGATGGCGCCGTCGACACACGCCATAATTTTCCGGTTGAATTCCACCTGCTCCCGGACGTGCCAGTCGAGGATGCGAGCCACCAGGCGCTTCCAGCCTTGCACCAGGGAGTTGCCGATGCCTCCCGGCCGAGGATTCACCGTGCCGATGGCGGCCACTTTCCCCATGGCGGAATCGCGGGCGTGGACCAGCGGCAGGAGGTCGGGGAGGGGAATCTCCGCCGCCCCCGCGGAGGTCTGGGGGTTGCGCGCGCGCACACGCTCGCGAACCTCGCGCAGGATGGCGATCAACTCAGCGCTTTCCACGTTTGCGGCTCCGGGAGGGTGGGCGGCTCCATGTCGCGGTCACGGTGGTGCCCAAACCGCCCCGCGGCGAAAAATCGCCGATGACCGTGGCCATTTTGGGGTGGGCGGCCTTCACCACGTCGCGGAGTACGCGGTTGACCACGTTCTCCTGAAAGATGCCGAGATCGCGATAGGCGAACAGGTACATCTTGTAAGACTTCAGCTCCAGGCATTGCTTGTCCGGAACGTAGCGCAGCACGAGTTTGCCGAAATCCGGGAGACCGGTCTTGGGGCAGACGGAGGTGAACTCCGGCGTGACGATCTCGATTTCATAGTCCGGGTACTGATTGGGCCAGGTTTCGATCCCGGGCAGGGGGGCGTTGACCCCGGACCGCGCGTGTTCATCGGTGTAAGCGCGTTTCATGCGAGAGCTTTCGAGAGCAGATCCAGAAAGAGGCCGACATCCGCCACGACCCCCACCGCCTGGCCGGTGCCGCGGTCGCTGACCTTGGTGGCCACCGCCGGGTTGATATCGACGCAGACGATTTTGACCCAGCTCGGCAGCATGTTCCCGGTGGCGATGGAGTGCAGCATGGAACCCAGGCAGAGCACCAGGCCGGCGCCCCGCAAGTGTTCCGCGTAGGCATCCTGTGCCAGGTTCATGTCGGTGATGGCATCGGGCAGGGGCCCATCGTCGCGGAGACTGCCGGCCAGCACGAAGGGCACATGGGCCTTGACGCACTCATAAAGGATACCCGACCGCAATCGGCCCGATTCCACGGCCTGCGCGATGGATCCAGCGTGATTGATCGCGTTGATGGCCCGCATGTGGTTGCGGTGCCCGTGCTCCTCCGCCCGCCCATCGGACAGCCGTACTCCCAGCGAGGTGCCGAGCAGCGCGGCCTCCACATCGTGCACACCCAGCGCATTGCCGGTGAGTAGGGCCTGTACACAGCCATTGCGTATGAGCGCGGCTAACCCCGCAACCCCGCCGGTGTGGACCACTACGGGGCCCGCCACCACGATGACCTTCTGCTTCTGTTCAACGGCGTGGCGGATAAGAGCGGCGGTCTGGCGCACGGCGGTCTCCACCTGCCGCTCCGAAGAGATGCCGTTGGACATGAACGCGAACGCCAGGCGGTCGCGTTCCTTGGCTTCGGGGATGACGCGTATGCCGCGCAGCCCCACCACAACCGGGTCCCCTTGGCGGAGATCCCAAAGCCGGCGGCAGAGGGCGCGCCCGTCTCGAACCACGATCATGGCGTCCATGCGCTGGCCTTCGACTTCGATCCATTTCCCGCCGCTGCGGACGTGCGTGTGGTGATTGGTGGTGGAGTAAAAATCCTCCGGGGCGCATTTGTCGCGCTCCACCGGGCGGAGCGCGGCATCGCCGGTGTCGACGGGCGCACAACCCAGTTCCAGCAGGCTGGCGATCAGGCGCTGGAGGGATTCATCGTCGGGCGCCTCGACCTTCAACCGCAGATAGGACGGCTCGCTGTTGGTGCGGCCAATGCGGAACTGCTGCACCTCAAACCGGCCGTTATGCTCCACGACCTTGTCGAAGATGTTCTCCATGATATGGGAATCGATCAGGTGGCCTTCCGCTTCGACCACTTCCTGGAATGGCATACAGACTTCTATTGTAACGGGATCGTGGCGTGGGGCAGGGCGGTGGACCCCGAGACACCCCGAGGCACCCGGTGAGGCGGACCCGGAGCGTACCCCGCCCCTGCCTCACTTCAGGCCACCGAACTGAACTTCTCCAGAAGTTCGAGGAGATCTCTGGCGCGGACGGGCTTCGAAATGTAGCTGTCCATTCCGCAGGCCAGGCATCTTTCACGGTCGCCCTTCATGGCATGAGCGGTCATGGCGATGATAGGGATATGGCGGCCGCTCCCCCGCTCGCTGCGCCGGATCGCCTCGGTGGCTTCGTAGCCGTTCATTTGGGGCATCTGCACGTCCATCAGGATGACGTCGAAGCGCTCCTGGCGCAGTGCCTCTAAAGCTTCCCTGCCGTTGGGCGCCACTGTCACCCGGTGCCCCTGCTTTTCCAGAACCTTTACCACCAGGCGCTGGTTCACGGGGTTATCCTCGGCCAGTAGAACGCGGCTCGCCTGAGCGGGCGCCCCCGGCTGCGCTTCCCTGGCGCGTACGCCGGCAGGTGGTTCCTGCGCCGGCCCTTGCGCCACTTCCATCGAGATGGTAAACCGGAAGCAACTGCCCTCTCCGGGGCCGCTCTCGACCGCGATGGCTCCGCCCATCAATGCCACCAATCGGGAGGAAATGGTGAGACCCAGCCCGGTTCCGCCAAATCGCCGGGTCATGGAGCCGTCGGCCTGAGAAAACGCTTGGAAGATGCTTTCCTGCTTTTCCACAGGAATCCCCATCCCGGTATCGTGGACGGCAAACTCCAGCGCGGCTCGTCCTTCCCCGGCGGATTGGCAGAAGATCTCCACCCAGACCTGGCCGCGATCGGTGAACTTGATGGCATTTCCGACGAGATTGATCAGGATTTGCCGCAGACGAATCGGGTCGCCCACTACATACTGGGGTACGTCCGGCCCGATGTCGAAGCGTAAATCGAGGCCCTTCTGGTGCGCACGAAGTTCCAGCAGCCGCAGGGTCTCTTCCACGCACTCCCGGAGGTTGAAGGCGATCACCTCCAGGTCGAGCTTGCCGGCTTCGATCTTGGAGAAATCGAGGATGTCGTTGATGATGGTTAGCAGCGCATCGGCGGAACTCTTCACGGTGGTCAGGTATTCGGCCTGTTCGGCGGATAGCTCGGTATCCAGGGCCAACTCGGTCATGCCCAATATCCCGTTCATGGGAGTGCGGATCTCGTGGCTCATGTTGGCCAGGAATTCGCTCTTTGCGCGGCTCGCCTCTTCGGCCCTATTCTTGGCTTCGGTGAGCTGAGTATTGACATTGCGCAGTTCCGAGGTGCGCTCGGATACCTCGTCCTCCAGACTCTCCCTGTGGCGCTGCAGGTCATGGTCGCGCCGCTGGATTTCGGAGAGCATTTCGTTGAACCCGTCGATCAGCGTCCCCAGTTCGTCATCGGTTTGTTTGCGGGCGCGGATTCCATAGTTTTTGAGCAGCGTCACCGCTTTGGCTGTTTGGACCAGGTGAATCACCGGGTCGGAGATCAGGCGCTGGAGCCGGGTACCCAACACAAACGCAAAGAAGCCGGAACCGACCAGCACCCCGAGACTGATTCCTATGAAACCCGCCAGCCTCTGGTGTAATAAGTCGAGGTCCGCTTCCAGGTAGACGGAGCCGAGAGACTGGCCTTCCAGAACCACGGGCTGAAAGACAATCAGGCGGCCATTCTCGAACGCTGTTCGATAAGCGCCCGGAACTGCCGGCGCCGCCTCCCCAACGGCATCTGGACGCAGATAGCGGGCAAAGACGTGGTGGTCCGCTGAATACACAAACGCGGATAAAACCACAGGTTGGGTCTTGAGACCCTGCAACAACTCGCGGGCGGACCCGGGATCGTCGAAACTCAGGGCGGCGGTGCTGTTTTGACCAATCATGCGGACCAGAAGTTCCAGTTGGGATTTCATAGCGGCGCGCATGCTGAGGAACGTGGACGCCAGAAGCGCACCGCACACCAGCAGAAGTACGGCCGCAACGGTGAGCATAATGATGGCCTGGAGCTTGCGCTTAATGGAGAGCTTGCGCAACACCCGCAGGGGGTCCGCCATCAGGGCCTCCCTTCCCGCACGATTTTCGCGACGCTGAGCAATTTGGAGCTGACCTTCAGCCCGGCCCGCTCCGCGGCCTCCGGGTTGATTTCAAAGCGCACCTTCTGGTCGAGAAGCTCGAAATCGATCATGCCTCCTCCGCGGCAGAATCCCGGCACGTCGCTCACCGTCAGGATGCTCCGTCCTGCCAGGCTGTCGAGGATCGCACGTACACGGTTTTTCTCCGAAGCGCTGATGAAGATAATGTGGCACGCGGCCGCATCCTTGCCGGATTTGAAGCGCTTGATCGAGAACTCCCGATTGTTGATGAACTTGCCTTTTACCACCTCATCGAGGGCGGCTCCGAAGGGGTCCTGACCCAGAACCCCGATGCACAGCGGCGTAGCGCGAGACGACGGGGGCCATTCGACAAAACTGGCGAACTTGTAAAGGAACGCCGCCTTCACCTCATATTCGTTGGCGGTTTGAGCCCCCAAACGCCCATCGGAACAAACCAACAGCATCAGCACCAGGGCCGTCAAAACCAGGCACAACCGGAACGCATCCCCCATGGGAAGCCCTTCCGCGTGACCCTGTCGTTGCCGGCTCAGAACGTCCACGTGATTTTTCCGAAAACACTCCGCTGCGCCTGTGCCGCTATGATCTGAGAAGTGTCGCTGAATTCCAGGACCTGCGGCCGGAGCAAATTCTGCCCCACCAGGCTGATTTCGGTTCGTTCGCCCAATCGCCACGCGATCCGAGTGTCCAGCCGGGCATGGCTCGGGGCGCTACCGTCGGGGCGTCGCGCGGTCCAATAGAGTGTTTGCCCCCATTCCAGTCGCCGAGCTACTTTCACCAGCGAGCGAATCTGAAACGTGTGCTGTGGACTATCCAGCGCCAATTGCCGCGATCGTTGATCGTTGGACCCAGACTCTAGCCCCGGATCGGCATGCAGCCATGAATACCCTGGCGCGAGTCGCCATCGCGAACGGACGTTCCAGGTAAGGGAGGCCTCCCCACCGTAGTCGGTGGCACGACCGAGGTTGCCGTAAACCGTCGGTATCTCTATCCGAATTGGAAGCGATGCACTGTAGACGACCCGCGGCTGCGTTTCAATGGTGGCCAAATGGCGGTAAGAGCTCAGGAAAACGTCCGCGTCGAATGAGAGTTGCCTGGTCCATTCCGCGCGGTATCCGATTTCAAAATCACGCAGTTCCTCCGATTGGAAGCGGGGATTGCCATACAAGCGGACGTCCATCACCGTATTGGGATCGAGCGGGAATTCCGCCACTTCCACCGCCACGCCCGTCTCCTGGCGGGATGGCTGGCGAATGGCCCGAGACCCGGCCACCCAGACGGTGTGCCGCCCGGTAGGAGCCCAGGCCACGCGAGCGCTCGGCTCATATTCGAACCCCGTATAGGCGTTGTGCTCGATCTTGGAACCGAGCGTTAACCACAGACTGCCGGTCAGCGCGATCTCATCCTGGAAAAACATGTTGTAGAGCCGGTCCGTACTCAGCGGCGGAGAGAATTGGACTTGGTTTCCGTTCGCTACGCCGGACTGGGTCGCCCGAAATCCCACCCCCGAGACAATATCGTGGCGGGAGCCGACCGCGAAACGACTCTGGAAATCGAGGTCCATGGTCTTCATCATCTCTATCGTTCCAACGTCGTTGCGGCGATAGGTATCAAAATATCCCCGGACCGAAGTCTCGGCTCCACGGGCCGACGTATGGTTCCACCCCGCCACCAGGTTGCCCCCAGCCGAGGTTATGTCTTCCGTGAAAGGCTGGTCGAAGGGCACGCGTTGGAACCAGAGATACCTGGTTTGTTCACCCCGGTTCGAGAACAGGTCACCCTGTACCGTCACGGAGTCTTGCGGCGTTAGCGCCCAGTCCGTCCGGAAACCGCCGTGCACCCGCGACCAGCCGTCGGCGGCGGACGCTCCGCCCGGCAGCGTGGTATCCGCGAACCTGGAATATTTGGCGAACGCCCGATAGGTTCCCAACGGCGAAAGCGCGTCGCCATAGCGCAACATGCTCTCCGGCCCGATGCCAGAGCCCGCGGTCACCTCGGCCAGACCGCCCTTGGTGGCCTTCGAGGATTTGGTGATGATGTTGATCACACCATTCACCGCGTTGGCGCCCCACACCGTGGCTCCCGGTCCTCGAATCACCTCGATCCGCTCGATATCCTCCAAGGGCAGATCCAGTTGGTCCCAGTAGACTCCGGAGAACGACGGCGTGTAGACCGAGCGCCCGTCCACCAGCACCAGAAGTTTGCTCGAGTACCGGCTGTTGAAGCCCCGAATCGTGATGGCCCAGGCATTGGCGTCGATTTGCGCGACATCCACGCCAGGCACCATGCGGAGCACGTCCGGCAGCGATGCCGCGCCGGAGTGCCGGATCTCATCCTGGATCACGAACACGGCAGCGGCCGTCCGCGCCAGTTTTTGCTCCTTCTTGGACACGGAAGTCACCTGGATGTTCAACAGTTGCTCCAGGCTGGCGTCCGCCAGCCCACCCTGGCACCAGGCCACTGGGGGAATGAGGGCTACCAGCAGAATTGCTCGGAATGTAACAATAGTCCGCACATAGGACTTATCGGCAGTTCCCGTCCGGAGGGTTAGGGCGGGCTGAAACTAAGTACAAGCCGTAAAAAGAGTCCAGATGCGCAGGTGGGACCACCTGCGCCACCATATCCAAGGCACCTGGCACCGCGGATTCTACTGCTGTCGCAATGCGCTTATGGGATCGATACGCGCGGCCTTCCACGCGGGAACGAAGCAGGCGATAAACGCCGCCACCAGCAGGAAAACCGGAACAGCGACAAAAGTCACCGGATCAAAGGCGTGCACACCATAGAGCAGAGTGGCGATCGAACGCGAGACTGCGCCTGCCGCCAGGAGGCCAATCGCGAGCCCCGCGCCGGTGAGCATCAAGCCGTGCCGCACCACCAACCCGACCACCGCGCCCCGTCCGGCGCCCAGTGCCATGCGAACACCGATCTCCGTGGTCCGCTGCCGGACCGCATAGGACAACAAGCCGTAGAGCCCAACCAGCGCAAGGAATACGGCGATCCCGGCAAACGCGGCCAATAGCACCGTCTGAAACCTTCTTCGGCTGGCAGCTTCGGTGGTCCGCTGGCGCATGGTCTGGATGTCGGAGAGGGCGATCGCGGGATCCACGCCGTGCACCACGTTTCGAATGGAGGAAACCACTGCTTCGGGCGGCAAGGCGGTCCGAATCGCCAGCGAATCCGCGAACCAGGATGGCTCATAGAGGGTCGGTTGCGGAGACTTCTCGATATTCGTATGCCGCACGTCTGCGACCACGCCGACAACTGTCGACCACACTTTTCCCGGCTCCCCGCGCTGCACGCGGCCGCCGATGGCCTTTCCGCCGGGGAAGAACACCCTCGCGAAACTCTCGCTCACCACGACTGCCGGAGGAACTGCGGAAGGCTGAGCCGGAATATCGCCGGAGTTCAAGAAGCGGCCGGCGATCAGCCGCATTTGCATCGCCTGGAAATAATCGCCTGCTGTTTCACGCCAAGCTGCGGACTGATTGGGGCGGTTCGGATAGCCGTCCACCCGGAAAGTGGACACGCTTTCCGCGTGGCTGAGCGGCAAAGCGCTGGTTCCGCCTGCCGCCAGCACGCCCGGAAGGGAGGCCACTTGACCGATCACGCTTCGAGTTAGAGCCGCGACTCGCTGGCCCGTGAGCGACTGTCGATCCCCTGCCAACCTCATCGTAAGGGTAGAGGGAGCGAAGCCCTTGTTCTGGCCCTGTACGTTGAGGTAGCTGCGAATCAGCAGGCCCGCGCCTGCAAGGAGCACCACCGCGAGCGCCACATCCGTAACGATCAATGCATGCCGCGCGCGCGACGATCCGCCCGCGATACCCCGGCCGCCGCCCTGTCGCAACAACTCGCTCACTCTGACACGGGATGAGGCCAGCGCGGGCAATATCCCGAACACGAATCCCGTCCCCAGCGAGATCAGCAACGCGAACAGGAGAACGCGCCCATCCACCGACACTTCCTCAAAACGCGGAATATCGCCTGGATCCAACCTGGCCAGAATCTTCAGGGCGGCCACACTCAGCAGCGCGCCTAGCCCCCCGCCGAGTATCGAGAGCAGCAACGATTCGGTCAACATCTGCCGCACGAGCCGCGCTCCGGGCGCCCCCAATGCCGTCCGCACGCCCATCTCGTGCATCCGGCCCAGGGCGCGCGCCATCAACAAATTGGCTACGTTGCCGCACGCGATCAGCAACACCAGGGTGACCGCGCCGGCGAGCAGGCGCAGCAGCGGACGCACCGGTCCCGCGGCCGTCTCGATGAATGGGACCAGCCACGACTCCATGCCGCGCATCTCGGGAAGATTGAGGGGATCGAGACGCTTTTCGATCGCGGACATTTCCGACTGCACCGCCTGCAAGGCTACGCCTGTCCGAAGCCGGCCGATCGCCGCGTCGGCGGTCAACATCCGGTCCGATTGTTGCTCCGCTGTGAGCGCGGCCGGAATCCAGATTTCGGTGCGCTTCAGCGTCGCAAACGCGTAGGGAAAATCGTTCTCGTGCGGGTAGGCAAATGCGGCGGGCATCACACCCACGATGCGATAGCCGCTCTTGCCCAGTTGAATCGTCCTTCCGAGCACACCCGGATCCTGATTGAATCTCGATCGCCACAGCGCATCACTGATGACGGCAACCCGATCCTGGCCTGGCCGGTCGTCATTGGCGTCAATCGCGCGTCCCAACTGCGGCGCGGCTCTCAGGGTTTGAAAGAAGTTCCCCAGTACCCGAGCGCCACCTACCCGGATCGGGTAGCCGCCGTCGCTTAGGGTAACCATCCTCTGCTGAAGCGCGGTGATGTCCGTGAACGACTGGCTCATCCCTCGCCATGCCAACACGTCGGCAAAGGACGGCCCAAGCTCCCGCGGCACCGTTTCATAGCGCGGGAGCGGCGTCCACAGGTACACCAGGCGCTCCGCATCGCCATACGGCAGCGAACGAATCAGAACGGCGTTGATCAGGCTGAAAACCGTGGTGGCCGCGCCCACGCCGAGCCCCAGGGCGAGCAGCGCGGCACACAGGAAGCCGGGTGCTTTGGCGAATACGCGAACACTGTGCCGCAGATCCCCCGCCAGGATGTGGAGGTGCTCGCGAGGGGCGGTGATCGCGACATCGGCAAGGACCTCCAGCCAGAGGCGAATGGGTGGCTCGGCACGTAGCCGCGCGCCGAAGAGGCGCTCCATTTCCCCCGCATACTCGTGCCGGAATTCGGCTGGATATGCCAGCAGCAGAGCCCGGTAAATCCTAAGAGCGCTTAGGCGCCAAACCATACACCCTCGCTTGTTCCAAGGCGTCCGCCAGCCGCGCTGCTTCTGCCTTGGCCACCTTCCGGCCAAAGGGCGTCAGCCGGTAATATCTGCGGCGCTCGTCGTCATCCTCTGTGCCGGGCCGCTCGCTGTCTCGAAGCTCGGCGATCAGCCCTTGATCCAGCATCCGCTTTACGGAGCCGTACAGAGTTCCAGGACTCAACCGCAGCTTTCCGCCCGATCGAGCCGCGACGTCCTGCATGATCGCATAGCCGTGCTGATCGCCACCGGCCAGCGCCACCAGAATATGGAAGACCTGAGGAGAGAGTGGCAGCAGATCCTTGGCTTGCCCCTCGCGATTTGAGCCCATGCAGCAAATATACCGCGTATCGATACAATGTCAAGCGATATAGGGCGCCACGCGTGGGCCGGCCGGACTACTTCTCGGCCAGCCAGGCCAGGAAAAGGCCATCCGGCTCCACGTCTTCCCAGTAGGAGATGAAGCGGCTCGAGACGCGCCGGCAGTCGCGCGCCAGCAGACGCTCCAGTTCCTTCCGGCCGAACCACTTTTCCCATTCGGGCGTCTTCAGCTTGCCCCATTGCGCGGCATTCTTGTCGATTATCGCGATGCGCCCCCCGGACTTCACGACGCGGCAGATCTCGCCGACCGCCTTCTCGATTTCCACGGCGTGCTCCAGCGACTCGGTGGCATAAGCACCATCGAAGAAGCCATCTTCGAAAGGCAGTTCCGTCATGGACCCGCTCCGTGTGTGAATGCCCTCGGGCACGAATCGCAGCATCTCCTCGGAGATGTCCAGTCCCCAGATCTCCGCCTCGGGCTCCTGCTCACGAAATACCCTCGCGAACCGGCCCTTTCCGCAGCCCACGTCCAACACGCGCTTCCCCCGCAGGTCGCCCAAGTGATCGCGGATGAGCTTCACGTGGTAGATGCGCGGATCGATGGTGGAGGGAAAGTTCTCCTCATCGCGCGCCGCTTCGTCGAACGAGGACTGAATCCGTGCCCGCAATTCCGGAGTGAGTTGCGCGCGCGGACCTCCTGAGTCCCCGGTCTTTCCCAACAGGCGCTTCCAGTTCAACCTTCGCTGCCTTTCGAAACCTCGCCGCCTTCGAAGCCTCAGGCCCGCGTCAGGAAAATCGGAAGCCCGAGTTTTTGATCGTACGTGGGCCGGTACCGCTCGGTGTTGTACATGGTAGCGATATCCACCCGGCGGGGACCCAGTTTCGGATCGGGAATCGCCGCCATGGTGTAACAGCCGTTGCTGATCGCGGTCATCAGCCCGTGTTTGCCTGCCTCGATGGCGTCCATGGCCATTCCAGCGAAGGTAGCGGCCACCATGCGGTCCACGAAATCGGGGCTCCCCGAGCGCAAGTCGTAAGTGAGGTCGCTCACGATGGTCTCTTCGCCGGTCGCCGCCTTGATTTCATTGCTCAGGTCCTCGGCCACGCTCATTTTCTTGCGGTGGCCGAAAGCGTCCGCCTCGCCGTACTCCTTCACGGTGTAGCCTTCCCACTCGGCGCCCTCGGAGAGGATCGCCAGCGAGTAGTTGCTGGGGTTGTTCCGCTTGTCGGTCATCAACAGCTCGATCAGCTTCTTCAGGTCGACTTTATACTCCGGGATACAGCAGCGAACCGACGTGACGTATGCGGTGTAAAGCGCGGTGTAGCCGGCGTCGCGTCCGAACACGCGGAAAATGCCGATGCGCTCATGCGAGCCGACGGTGGTTCGCTGCCGCTCGATGGCATCCATGGCGCGCGTGATGGCCGTCGAAAAACCGATGCAATACTCGGTATTCTGCACGTCGTTGTCCATGGTCTTGGGTACGGCAATCACCTTCATGCCCTGGCGGTCGAGCTCCGCCGCGTAGCTCAGCGTGTCATCGCCCCCGATGGCGATCACATAATCCAGGTCGAGCGTCTGGATGTTGTGCTTCACCGCCTTGGTGACGTCGAAGACCGTGGAAGTAACGCCCTTTTTGGTGGATTCGCTCTTGGGAAAATCCTGCCCCTCCAGGACCGGTGGGAGTTTCTTCATCTTGGAAGGGCTGGTGCGCGAACTGTGCAGGTAAGTGCCGCCCGTACGATCGATGGTACGGGTGTTCTCGCGGTTGAGCGGCAGGATGTAACGTGTGCGGCTGGCCGGATCCCGGAGATCGACATGCGTCAATCCCTCCCAGCCCCGGCGAATTCCGATCACCTCGCAGCCGATTTCGCTTCCACGGTAAACCACTGTCTTGATCACCGAATTCAGTCCCGGAACGTCGCCGCCGCCCGTGAGGATACCGATGCGCTTCGCAGCCATGAACACTCCTTTGGAGAAATGAAGTTTTCTTTCCGATTAGAACGCTCATTATAAGGGATGGCGCTGCCGCCGCGGCCGGTGTATACCTGGTACATGACGCGACGCGATCTGGCAAAACTGGCGGGCTCGACCGTACTCCTACAGAGACAGGCGGTAGCTGCCGATACTCCTAAATATACGGGAGCCCTGGATGGTTTCCTGGACAAGGTGAATGGCGCCGGCTTCGATCCAGTCCTGTTCACCCACAAGCTGTACGAATCGGCCGCGCTGAAGCTGTCGTTTCAAGCGCAGAACCGGCGGGATGCCGAGCAGTGGCAGAAGAATCTGAGGGCCAAGATCACGGAGCTGCTGGGCGGTTTTCCGCAAAAGCGGTCGCCGCTCTTATCGCAGACGCTGGAGGTCCGCGAATATGCGGGTTACCGCCGCGAGAAATTTGTCTTCCAGAGCCGGCCGGACGCCTGGGTTTTGGGCTACCTGCTCACGCCGAAGCCGGCCAAGGTTCCGCAGCCCGCAATGATTTGCGTGCCCGGGCACGGCCGCGGCGTGGATGATATCGTCGGAATCGACGACAAGGGCCAGGATCGCACCGTGAAGGAAGGCTATGAGTACGATTTTGCCATCCAGGTAGTGGAGCATGGCATGGCCGCGTTGGCCATCGAGCCCATGGCCTTCGGTTGCCGCCGGGACCCCCTTACCAAAGCGCATAATCTGACAGCTTCCGCCTGCCAACCCGCGGCGGGGGCCGCGCTGCTGCTGGGCCAGACCATGATCGGCTGGCGCGTTTACGACGTGATGCGCACCATCGATTGGATGGAGACGCGTCCGGAGCTGGACGCCCACCGCATCGGGTGCATGGGAATCTCGGGTGGCGGCACCTGCACCACATTCGCCTCCGCGCTGGAACCGCGCATCCGCACCGCCATGATCAGCGGCTACCTCAACACCTTCCGCGACTGCATCATGAGCGTTTCGCATTGCATCGACAATTACGTGCCCGGGATCCTGAACTGGGCCGAGATGTACGATGTGGCCGGCCTGATCGCTCCGCGCCCGCTGTTCGTGGAATCGGGCGAGCGCGATAACATCTTCCCCATCGCGGCAAGCCGTGCCAGTTTCGACCGGGTGAAGAAGATCTATGAGGTCTTCGGAGCGGCGGCGCTCACCGAGCAGGAGACCTTTGACGGCCCGCACAGCTTCTGGGGCAAGCGCGGCCTGCCCTTCCTGGCGAAACACCTGGATGTATAGGCGTCATTCGCGGCTGGCGTCGTCGGGCACAGTTCCGATATCATCGAAAGAGACGGCCATGAGTCTGGAAGAAGCCATCCTCGACAAGGTTCGCCATCTGCCTCAAGCGAAGCAGGAGGAGGTGTTGCGCTTCGCAGATGGCTTACAGCAGCAAAGTGCCATCAGGATGGTCCCGAGGAGGGACCGCGCCGTGGAGATGCAGTGGATTGCACGAAACCGCGCTGCCTTTGCCGATCAGTGGGTGGCAGTCGAAGGTGATCGTCTGGTCGCCGCAGACGTGGACGCAGGGAAAGTCTTCGCTGCCGCAAAGGCCGAGGGTATCGAAAGCCCCTTCGTCGTACACGTCGTGCGCGAGGATCTCCCGTTCTTTGCGGGCTGGTAGAATGCCGGTCTCGCTTGAATTCGACTTCTCGCATCACTGCGGTTCCGCAGTCGACGCAATCGAAGTTCCTACCACTCTTCGTATCGGTAGCCAATCGGTCGACCTGATAGCAAAAGTGGATACGGCGCCGCACATTGCATTTTCGATCGCAGGTACGCCGAGTTTCTGGGGCTGCATGTCGAATCGGGGCGGCCCCAAATTTTCCGGACGTTGACTGGCTCCTTCTCCGCCTACGAACACACGAGGTCACGCTCCAAATGCTCGGTCTCGAGTTTTCGGCACTCGTCTTCTTCGCCCAGGACCCCGCGTTCGCACGGAACTTTCTAGGCCGAAAAGGTTGGTTAGATCGCCTTCGCGTAGCCATCATCGACTATGATCGTACTCTCTACTTGAGCACATATGATTCATGACGCCCGGTAGCGCCGGCGCCGGTCGTTGTGGGAACTTGCGGTAATTCAACCGCAACCGCCAGCCACTCTTCCGTGAAGCGGGCCATGGCTGCATTCTGCCCCGGATCGGAAGGCCTCTCCTACTGATGCGGCTCGTCCGACCGGAACGGGCTCGCCGGCAAGCCAGCCTGGTTGATCAGATTGCATACCGGATCGTCGGCCCAGGCATAACGCACGGCCACACCAGCACGTCCTTAATGACGATGGAGCCGGAACCGGCACCCGCGATGGTCATTTCCAGGGGACCGGCAGCCGCGAGCGGCTTCAGCCAGGCGGTCCACTTGCCGCTGGGGGCCGGCTTGGTGGAGACCGTCTGCCCCTGGAAATCCACGCGCACCGCTTCGCCGGGGTCGGCCGTCCCCCAGATCCGAACCGGCACGCCTTGTTGGAGCACCATGTGATCGGAGATCAGGGAGGGAAGTTTGACGCCGGCTTCGAGAGCCCCGGCCAGCACAAACAAGAACAGAAGTCTCGCGGCTTTCGACATGAGCACCTCTACATCTCTCGCCAGCGAACCTGAATGCGGCGGGTCCTCTCGATTGTAATGCAGGATCGACCATGCCTGCTCGCGTCAAAACGGAGATACCTGTACCTCCATCGTGTGTTCTTTCCCGCCAATCGAGAGCCGCGCTGTATATACAGGGATTGTATATACTATAAACTGTGCTGGATGGCCTTAGAGGCTTCGATTGGGACCTGCACAATGTAGGCCATATTGCCCGGCATGGTGTCAACTCGACGGAAGTCGAGGAAGCTTTCGAGCGGCCCCACGCGATCATCCCCGCAAAGGATGTAGGCGGCGAGAAACGATGGAAGCTTTTCGGCACATCTTCGGCCGGACAGTATCTGGTCGTAGTGTTCACGATTCGGGATGAACGGTTGCGGCCTGTTACGGCTCATCCGATGAATCAACGAGAGAGGAGAATTTATGCCCCGGAAATCGACAAAACGCCGTGAATCCGGATCCAAAATCGAGGAGACCGATTGGTACGCAAGCCCCGCGGGGCGCCGGCAGACGCAGCGCGAATTCGAGCGGGCACTGAAAGATGGCACGCTGGTTCGCTCTTCCGGATCGCGCATACCTCGGACCAATCCCGACGTCCTCAAAACGCTGCTGGAACAAGCCAAAGCCAACGCTACCCGCGCGGTGTCGATCCGCCTGCCCATCGCGGATATCGAGCTTGCAAAAAGCATCGCATCCAAGCAAGGAATCGGGTACCAGACCGTGCTCAAACAAGCGATACGCAATGGTCTGAAGCGGGCTGGCTGATTGCTGGATGGCGTCAACGTTGCGATTGGCAACCGCGATTGTAATGCAGGACCGAACGCTACGAGTGACAGTGTATCGGCTCGATCCAGAAACGCCCTCGCCAGCCCCGTCACTTAAGGATGCGCTGGTAATCCTGCTTGGCGTGGACGAGTCGTTCTATTGCGACGCCACCGCGGCGGGGCCGGTAAGCGATCAGGTACTCCTCGAATCCGCGGACGCGCCAGATCCGTACTCCTTCGTGCTTACCCTGGCGAACCTTGCCGGGCGCACCGATGCCGGGCATTTCGGCAAGCTCCGCGTAGGTCTCTTCCACAGCGTGGCGGAAGCGTTGCGCCGTGCCGAGGCCCGCCTCCTCGGCAAGATAAGCGTAGTGGATGATGAAGTCCCGCCGTGCGGCGGTTCGCTGTACGGCCCGAGCCATCGCCAGTCACGATTTGGGCTTCCGCAAAAGTTCGAGGGCCTCGCGTTCCATCGCGTCGAAGTCGTCCTTAGTAGCCTCGACGTAGTCTCCGCTGTCTTCGGCCTCATCCAGCAGGACCTCCAGGCGCCGGTCGAAATGTTCGTCGACGGGAATGGGCTCACCGCGGCCGACCCGTTCATACATTTCCGCTTCGGCCCGCAGCAGGTCCGCCACAAATGCGTCTGGGTTCGCGTAGCGTCCCGAACTGGCCTGTTGCTCGACAAAGTCCTTGAGGGAGTCTGGAATAGTCACATTCACGATTGGTTCGCTCCTGGTTTCGTCTCTACGGTCATTCTACTCCCCCTGTGGTGTTGACCCAACGTCAGCCCGCTGCTTCTTCTCCTTCAACCGCCGGATCTCCTCCAACCGCTCGGCAATGCGCTTCTCGACACCGCGATCGGTCGGGAAATAGTAGCGGTGTCCGGCCAGCGAGGGCGGTAGGCATTCCATATCGGGGATGGCGTCTTCCAGCTTGTGCGCGTGCTGGTAGCCTTCCCCGTAGCCCCACTCCTTCATGTACCGGGTGGGAGCGTTGCGGAGGTTCATGGGCACCGGCTCGGCGATGGTCTGCTCCACATCCTGGTGAACCGCACCCATGGCACGATATGCCGCATCGGATTTCGGCGCGATCGCGAGGTAAATCGCCGCCTGGCCGAGCGCCAGGTCGCCCTCGGGAATCCCCAGGAAGTGCACCGCCTGCATGGCCGCCACCGCCTGCTCCAGCGCTCGCGGGTCGGCCAGGCCGATGTCCTCGCTGGCCATGCGGATCAGGCGGCGCGCGATGTACAACCGGTCCTCGCCGGCTTCCAGCATGCGGGTGAGCCAATAGAGTGCGGCATCCACATCGCTCGATCGCACCGACTTGTGCAGCGCGGAGATCAGGTTGAAGTGCTCTTCCCCGCCTTTGTCATACAGCAGCACCTTGCGCTGCATGGCGTCCTGCACCGCAGCCTCGGTCAATTCGCCCGCGGAAGCGGCAGCGGCGGCCTCCAGCGTGTTATACGCCTGGCGCGCGTCGCCGTTCGAGTAGATCGCGATCTGTTCCAGCAGTGCGCCCGACGCCTGCAATCCCACCACCGGCAGAGCCCGCCCCAGCAGCGTCACGATCTCCGGCACCGTCAGTCCGCGCAGGGCATACACGCGCGACCGCGAGAGCAATGCCGAAATCACCTCGAACGACGGGTTCTCCGTGGTGGCCCCGATCAGGATGATGTCGCCGCGCTCCACATACGGCAGAAATGCGTCCTGCTGCGCCTTGTTGAATCGGTGGATCTCGTCGATGAACAGGATGGTCCGGCGATTCATCCGGCGCAGCCGCTCGGCGTCCGCCATCACCGCCTTGATCTCCTTGATGCCGCTTAGCACCGCGCTGAACGGGATGTATTCGCACCGCGTGACGCGCGCGATCAGCTTGGCGAGCGTGGTCTTACCGACGCCGGGCGGACCCCACAAGATGATGGAGGTCAGCTCATCGCGTTCGATCTGCCGGCGCAGCGGTTTGCCGGGACCCAGAATGTGCTCCTGCCCGATGAAGTCCTCCAGCCGCTCCGGACGCATCCGCTCCGCCAGCGGCCGCTTGGCATCCGGCCGCTCCGGCTCGGGTGGTGTGGTGTCGAACAGGCTCATGCCCGCAGCGCCCTCTGCCGCCGTGCTTCGTAGAGCAGGATGCCGGCGGCCACCGCCGCGTTCAGGGATTCCACGCCTACCGTGGGGATCGAGATATCCGTAGCGGCGGAGCGCAACTCGCCGCCCACGCCATGCGCTTCACTGCCGATCACCAGGCCGCAGCCGCCCGTGAGGTCCACGTCGCTGAGCGAGCGTACGCGCGAACCGGCGCGAGCCGGCACGCCGGCGTACAACTCCACCCGATTCTGTTGTAGCGCCGCGCGGGCCAGCGCCGGGTCCACCCCCATCAGAAACGGAACCCGGAACAGCGAACCCGCCGAAGCACGCAGGGCCTTGGGGTTGTAGGGGCTCACCGTGCCCTTCAGGAACAGCGCGCCGGTCGCACCGAATGCCTCAGCAGCCCGTATGATGGTCCCGGCGTTGCCCGGATCCTGCAAACCATCGAGGATCACCACCAGCGGCCGTCCGCGGAACAACTGCTCCAGGCTCCACACCGGCGGTTTCACCAGTGCCATCACGCCCTGGCTGCTCTCCGTGCCCGAAAGGCGCTGAAACAGGGCATCCGGCAAAATCACAACCTGTATGCCCGCCAACCGGCGAACATGCGCTACGGCGGCGGACCGTACCGATTCCGCTGCCAGCACGGTCATCACCTGGCAGTCGCTGCGCAGCGCCTCCTCGAGCAGGTGGAAGGTCTCCGCCACCGACCAGCCCTCGGCGGTCAGCCCGCCTCGCACAATCGCGCGGCGGACATCCTTTAATAGGGGGTTGGCGGCGCTGGTGATCGTCTGGGCCTTTGGCATCTGATTACAATAGGGTTCTGAACGTTCAGAATAGCGCAGATGAAAAAGGCCGCACGGAACGTACTCCTGTTGGCAGTAACCGCATTGCTGGTCTCGATCGCGTATGTTTCGGTTCGGATCGAACGGCAATCCAGCCTGGATGAGGCGCAGGCGGCGGATGTCATTCTGGTGCTCGGCGCGGCCGAATATCGGGGAAGGCCTTCGCCGGTCCTCCGGGCGCGCTTGGACCACGCCCTGGAGCTCTACAACCGGCGCCTGGCTCCCCTCATCATGACCACGGGCGGCGCGGGCGGGGACCCCATATACACGGAGGGCGGAGTCGGGCGCTCCTACCTGATCAGCCGCAGCGTGCCTCCGGAGGTGATTATTGCCGAAACGGAAGGAGAGAGCACCGTGGAATCCACCGCGATGGCGGGCGAAATCATGCGGCGCATGGGACTCCATTCCGCGATCCTGGTGAGCGACGGATACCACATCTACCGCGTGAAGAAGATGCTCCAATTCCGCGGGCTGAACGTCTACGGTTCGCCGCGAAAGGAGCTCGCCCCCAATTTCCTCCGCGAGCACTGGAACTACGTAAAGCAGGCCGTCGGCTACCTGCTGTGGAGCGTGGGCATGGGCGTGTAGTGGGGCAGGATTTCATCCTGCAGCCGGCTTCTTCTTCTGAGGAACCCCCTCCCCCGACCTGTCGATTCAGCCGATTACGCGGCAGGCTTTTCTTCGATTGGCACGAGTTTGTAGCCGAGTTGCTGCGCCTGCCGTTTGAGTTTCGCTTCGAACCGTTTTTCCCTCTCTGCGTCTCGTTGGGCCCAAAGCGACGCGTCGTATTCGACCTGCTTCTTCACCATCGTATAGAAGATGATCGCGATTTTGTGGGCGGTTGCCGTGGTGCCCCTGCCGGTCCCAGTTTGCTCTTCATCCGGCGAAGATAGTCGCCCAACGGGCTTTTCTCGTGATGCAGAGTATACGCCGCCATTCGAAATAGCTCCCCCGCCCGGTTATGCACTCTGCGCATGCCTCTCCACAGCACCCGCCCTCCACTGATGTCGTTATCCGGGCACAATGCCAGCCAGGACACGAACTGCCCCACCGTCGGCCATCTCGACATGTCCCGCCCCACTTCGCTGAATAAGGTCAAGACCATCGCCATCAGTCCGGGAATCTGCGTCAGGTCGACTCCGAACAGCTTATAGGACTCGGTTCGCAGATCGAAGCCCGTGCTCTGTTTGACGTTCTTCCTTTTGCGTCCCCGCTGTTTGTGCTTTCGGTCCGGCGGCAGCGGCATCTCTGCCGGGTCCACCCGGGGTACTATCGACACCAGCATCTTTTCGATCTGTTCATCGCAAGCCGTGATCTGCTCCTGATAGTGTTGGTAGCTCTGGCGCGATTGCTGCAGCGTAAACAGATGCTCCGGACGCCAGGTGCCCACCAGCGATTTGCGAATCGTCTATTCGCTGGCTTTGATGTGCGGGTCTCGCAGTTTCGCCAACTCCGTCGGGTCGCGCTGCCCGTCCCCAATGGCATCCACGATCGCCAGACCGGTCAATCCGGTGATGTCGCTGATCACGTGATGGATCTGCACATTCATCTGTGTCAGCGCTTTGTGCATATGCTGGATGTGCTGGCTGGTCATCTGCACCAGATCGTTTCGGTGCCGCATCAACGACCGCACCGCACACACCTCCCCGTCCGGTCGAAATGCCGCTCGCAGCAGTCCTACCGAATGCAGAAATTGCAGCCATTGGCATTCGTGCCAGTCGGTGCGCCGTCCCGGTACGTTTTTCATGCCACGGGCGTCCACCAGACAGGGCTTCACCCCGTGTTGTTCCAGCACATCATACGGCGGAATCCAGTACACTCCTGTGCTCTCCATCGCCACCGTGGTGACCCGACAACTCACCAGCCACTTGGCCATGGTCTCCAAATCTTCGGTGAAGGTTGAGAATACTCGCACCGGATGCTCATCCCGATCCGGCGGAACAGCTACATAAATTTCCCTCGCACCGATATCAATTCCAGCTGCGTTTGCTTCCAGTAGAGGTCGATCTTCCAGGCACATCCCCTTCCTCTTTCGGCCCCGTTTGCCTTGGCCCGCCGCGGTCTTCGCCTCGCCGAGCTATTTGGAATGCTTCTTCTGCTTGGACATACCTCTGATCCTTTCGGTTCAGGTAGAGGCCAAGTCGCGCAAATCAAGGTACTCTTCTGAAGGAAATCAGCCTGGAGTGCTGACTCAGGCTGTAACCACTGTTTGGCGCACGGAACTTGGGACCACGCTTTTAGACGGGTTTAACAGCACCACTGTTGGATCGGCCTACTTCCACTACCTGTGCCCATATCAGTCTGCCGTCAACGCCGCACGAACGCCAGTTCCTCTCCGGTATGGCCCCGCGGCACGCGGGCAATTTGCTTTTAGACGGCTTTCGGCTGCTAACTTCACTGGTTGACGGGAGCTATGAATCCTTTTGCGGGCCGGCTCAAACCAGAGCAGGCGGGGTTGGAGGACTACCCAGAAGAGGAATTGCAGCCCGTTGGACGCCGACGGAACTGCGCAAGGGCATGTCCCCGGAGCGCAATCCCGCGAGCTTCAGCCCTGTGGCACCTCGGTGGGTTGACGACACAGCCAAGTGGAACTGCTCAGGCGACTTGGTTCAGATCAAATGCCCGCCAACTTGGCGAGCCGGTCAAACAGCACGCTTAGGAGAGCTCCCAAGATGGCCGTTACTAACCCAGTCCGCCACGCCACGCTCCACATGCGCCGCGGAGTCCATTGATCGCGTTTCTGAAACTGCTTGATATCCTCACTGATCCGGTGCCGTTCGATCTGAGTCGAATATTTGTTCTTGAAAAGCCAGGGTGCATCTGATTCCTCCAGCCGATCAAAGCTCTCGCCGTGGAGCAAATAAGGCCCTTTTGACGTGTAGGCGTAGATCGGAAACGGAGGTTCGTTATCAAATCGCTGCCGAACCCTCCGGATAAGGCCGATGCCGTCGGCCGCTTTATCGGCGTGCAGTTCACTAGCCAAGCTCTCGATCCGTTTGGCCTCTTTCGCAACCCGCTCTTCAACCTCTTCGCGCTGGCCAGGATCTGAATAGAAGAAAATGTCGCAGAGCAGGGCATCGGGCCGGTGATCCTTCGCGATTGCGCTGATAAGTGAGTCCGGCGATTCGAAGGTCCTAACGTCGAATTCGCTCCCGTGCCGCTCAACGAATCGGTCCCGGTTTTCCTTCCGATCGTCGACCAGCCAAACTCTGGAACTTGCTCGGTTCGCCATGGGCTCATTCTAGCGAGGTCCACACGATGATAAACGCCCTTATATGGCCAATAGTGATGCCCGCGCGGCTTTAACTCAAACAGAATGTGGCGCGTGCACAGATTGGACCATATAAGCGCAAAAAAACCGGCCAAACTGCTTAACTCTAAGTCGCTTACGCTAGGTTTTTCGCGCCAGCAGATTTGGCCGGTTTTTTTACCCAACACGTAGAAGTAGGCGAAAGCCCTGCCCGGGGGCAGGTCAATTCTCCAATCCCGAGCCGGAACCGGCCCGCGGTCCCAAAACGGCAATCGGCGGTGCCTAACCCTTCCCGTCCTTCGCCGTCATATCCCCATGCAACGCCGCGAGTTTCTCGGAAGCGTCCTTTCCGCGCCCATGATCGCCGCCGGCTGGAAACAAGGCCCGCCGCCCTTGCTGGAATCCGAGATCCTCCAGATGATGGGCGTCGCCCCGGTTCCCGGCGCGGTCATGGGCGTGGTCCGCAACGGCAACCCCGCATGGTTCCGCGCCCTGGGTGTGCGCAGCGTGGAAACCAAGGAACCCGTCACGCGCGACACCATCTTCCAAGCCGCCAGCCTGAGCAAACAGGTGACGGCCTACGCCGCCTTTGCGCTGCGCGAAGCCGGCAAGCTCGATTTCGACCGGACGCTGGTCTCCTACATCGACGATCTGGCAGACGAACGCGCCCGCCGCGTCACCCTGCGTCACGTCCTGAGCCACAGCTCGGGCTTTCCCAACTGGCGTTCCAAGGCCGGCGAGCAACTGGTCCCGGAATTCGAGCCCGGCTCGAAGTTCCAGTATTCCGGGGAAGGTTTCTTCTACCTGCAGCGCATTCTGGAGCAGGTAACCGGCCAGGGCTTCTGCGACATCATCGACGGGATGGTCTTCAAGCCGCTCGGCATGACCTCCAGCTCCATGATGTGGAAACCCGAGCTGGCGGACCGCTTCGCGCAGCCCCACGACCGTCGCGGAGAGCCGCGCAAAAACTGGGACAGAGGTCCCCGGCGTCTCCATGAAATCGCCAGGCAGAAAGGCCAGGCCATCAGCACCTGGAAGTATGCCGATTACGAAGCCGCCACGCGTGAGGCAGGCGACCCGCCCACGCCCAATAACATGCTCCCCAACGCTGCGGCGAGCATGGTCACCACGGCGCCCGATTACGCCCGGTTTCTCACCGCCGCCATCCGCAACCCCGAGATCCACAAGGAACAGATCCGCATCCGCCCGCTGCTCGGTTGGGGATTAGGCTGGGGCATCGAGCGCCCCCACGCTCGTGAGTACGTGTGGCAGTGGGGCGACAACGGCGGCTACAAGAATTTCGTCGCCGCCGACCCCGCGTCGGGCGACGCCGTCTTCGTCTTCACCAATGGCGATTCCGGCGCGCGCATCTACGATCGAATCGTCACCCACGCCACTGGCCACGATCACCCCGCCCTCTTCTGGGTCTGAGCCCTTCTTATCCCAGTTGGTGAGTCTTGGTTGGTCTTGGTCTTGGTGGGACAGGCGCTCTCGCCAGTCTCGTGGCGCAGCCACTCATGGCTGCCGCGTCGACACTTGTCGACGCCTGGCGATTTCGCAGGGTATATTTCTGAACTGGAGTACTTAGCCACGGGGTGGCTGGATTCATTTCAGCTCGATCACGATCTCCCTGTACGGCCTCGATCCGGCATTCGTGAGTTGCGGCGCGTCTTCGCCCTTGTCGTGCCAGATGACGTCGCCGGACTTACGCTCGCGAATGGTCTTCTCGCCCGTGACCGGGTCGACCCGTTCATAGCGGCAATCATCCAGGAAAACGATCACCTGATCGGTAGCCCGCACTCCCCGTTCGCGCACGGCCCGCACACCCGCCGTCACTTCCGTGACATGTACCTTGGCGTTGTCGAGCTTGACAACAGTGGGCAGGCCCGCGCCGCCGAGAGACCAGACAGCCAGCAGGGTGGCGGCCGACGAAGCCAGCGCGGTGAGTACCAGGTTGCGTGGGAAGATCATGCGACCATTGTAAAGCCCCACGTCAACCCACTTTGTACTTCTGGATATCCGCCGCCGGCACTTCGCTGCTCATGCCGGGTTCTTCCGGCGCCGCCACTTCTCCGTCCACCATCTTGCGCGCGCCGCTGGTCTCCATGTAGATGGCATTGGGCATCGCCAGCAGCATATTCAGGTTGGTCGCGCCGCCTCCGTGGCTGGCCAGCTCCAGACCATACCCATCGGCGATGGCCGCGATCTCCATCCACTCTGTGACCCCGCCGGCGCGGCGATTGTCGGGCTGCACGACGTCCGCTCCGCGCCGCGCGATCAGGTCGGCAAATGCGTACTTGGTATTCAGGTTCTCCCCAGTGGCAATGCGCATGTCCAGGGCATGGGCCAGTTCGGCATAGCCTTCCATCTCCTGCGGGGGCAGAGGCTCCTCATACCAGAAACAGCTCATCTCCTGGTACACCCTGCCGCGGCGCAAAGCCTCGTTGCGGTTGAACACCTGGTTGGCATCCACCATCAGCCGCCGGTTCTTCCCTACGGTATCGAGCGCCAGGCGGATGCGCCGGACATCGTCATCCAGCGAAGACCGGCCCACTTTGATCTTGACCGCGTGGTAGCCCTGCTCCACCGCGGCCTCCACCGCGCGACGGAAGCGGGAGAGATCGTCGTCCTTGTCGTAGTACCAGCCGCACATCGAGTAGACCGGCATGCGGTCGCGGTAGGCGCCCAGCATCTTGTAGACCGGCATCCCCGCGTTCTTCCCCAGAATGTCCCAGATCGCGATATCCACCGCGGCGATGGCGAACTGGGCCACGCCGCCTACGCCCTGGTACTCCAGCGCCTTCCACAGGTCCGCCCGGATGCGGCGCGGAAATGCCGGATCTTTCCCCAACAGCACCGGTTTGATTTCCTGTTCGAGAATCGTCTGCACCACGCGCGGTCCGCCGGCCATCATTCCGAACGAACTGTGCGCCCATCCCGTAATGCCCGCGTCCGTGCGGACGCGCAGCACCACCGAACCGTTCTCCACCCCCAACTGGTGGATGGCATCGTAATACGGCGCGCCCGGCGGGTTCTTCAGCAGGTCGGTTTCGACGGCGGTGATCTTCATCTGCTTTTGTTGCGCAGCCGCAGCGGAAAAGGTGGTCCCTGCGAGCGGCAAGACCGCCGCTGAACGAAGCAGTTGTCGTCTGTTCATGTTGCTTCTTGTACCATGTTTCGTGGGGCAGGATTTCATCCTGTAGCCGGCTTTATAGCCGGCTCCCGGCTTGCCCCACAGGTTTACGCAGCCAAAGATAACAGTGATTGCCGATGCGATTGGCCCTGGGGGACCGCAAGAGCAGCAGGTCCAGATATCGGAGCGGAAACAGCAGCCAGCCCAGTACCCAGTGCGCCAGCATCCGCCACAGCGCGAATGGCAGCAGAAGTTTTACATACTCGATCACCACAACCAGTACGGTCGCCGTAGGACCGGTACGCCATCCTTCAGCAACCACTTCCATCGGGCCGGCCAGTTCCTTAAGACCATCCAGTGTAAACCTCCGGTAATCCTTGGGGTATTCGTGGAACGGGTGGCAGAAAGGTGTCACCAGGTGACTATATCCTCCAGGCGCCAGGACCCGGTCGATCTCTGCCATCACTTGTGCCGGATTCCGGACGTGTTCCAGCACCGCATCGCACTCCACGCGTTGGAAAGTGCCCGTGCCGAACGGCAAGCGCTCCGCGTCCGCCACTACATCGACGCCGGGAACTTCGCACAAGTCCAGGTTGACATAACCTTTCACGAGGCGGCCGGCGCCGCCGATGTAGAGATTCCAGCGGCCGAGCGGATAGTCCTTCGGCTCATCCGGGTTCATGACGTAAGGCGCAGGAGGCTCGAGAACGCGGCGCAGGCGAGCTCGCCAGCCCCCAGAGGCGCGGCGGCGGTACATCTGTTCCAGCGAGCTTTCCGGTCGCATGTCACTTCGATGCCTACTGCCGCCCGCCGGCCTTCGTCGCTGCCCGGCAGCAACTCCGCCTTCAGCGGAGGTTGCTGTGGCCGTTGGTCCCGCCGCGTAGCGACCGGATCAACGCCTTCAACTCCCGGTCGGTCTCCCGTTGCGAGGCGGTAAGGGCCTTCAGTTCGCGGGCGTTCTCGCGTTGCGAGGCTTGCGTTTCGGCGATCATTCTCATCCCTGTGAGGATCAGTTTGCGGATGGCAGCGATCTCGCGATCATGCTGCGATACGCGCGCTTCGAGTTTGGTCGGCACTTCCGGGTTTCTCCTTCGCCAGTCGGCTCCTGCGCCACAGGTGCCGTTCGTTTATTAAACCATTTTATGATATCCACCATGCGAAGCATTTTCCAATCCAAGGATGATCCTGAAATTAGGAATCGTTTCCAATGCAAGATGATCCTGAAATTGGGTACACCAAGACCAGGTGGATGACACTCCTTTCTTCCGGCTCGTGAGGCTCTGCAGGACGCCGTTCAGTCTTTGTCCTCCGCGACGAAAGGAGGACGTCCGAAATCAAATGAAAATGGAACCCAAGGGCGCGATCGGCGCCCGAACGTGTACTGAT
>JAIQFL010000471.1 GCA_020073365.1 Terriglobia bacterium
CGGGCCGCGGTGCGGCAGAGGGAATTGGCCGTCCGCGCGGCCATGGGCGCCAACCGCTGGCGCGTGGTGCGCCAGTTGCTGACGGAAAGCGTGATGCTTGCCGGTTTGGGGGGCGTCCTGGGCTTCGTTTTGGGGAATTGGGGAGTTCGCGGGCTGCTCCTGCTCGCGCCCGGGAACATCCCGCGCCTGACCGACGCGGATGGAATCCGCACCGCCATTCCGGTGCTGGATTGGCGCGTGGCGGCGTTCTCCATCGGGGTTGCGCTGCTGACCGGAATTCTCTTCGGCCTCTTCCCCGCCCTGCACACGTCGAATCCGGACCTTGCCTCCATCCTAAAAGAGTCCAGCGGGCGCTCCGGCACCAGCCGCCGGCAAAACCGTGCGCGCGCGGCCCTGGTGGTGGCGGAAATCGCGCTGGCCCTGGTGCTCCTCATCGGCGCCACCCTGATGATCCGGACTTTCGTGGGCCTGCGTTCCGTGAAACCCGGATTTGACTCGCATCACGTGTTGACCATGGAGACGTCCATGGCGGGCCCAAGCTATGCCGCCACCGCCAAGGTGGACAACTTCGTCACCCAGGTTACCCGGCGGATCGAGGCGCTGCCGGGAGTGGAAGCGGCGGCCTCCACCATCATGCTCCCGGTGGAGGGCGGCATCGATCTGCCGTTCAATATTGCCGGCAAGCCGCCTACGAATGGCCCGTATAATGGCGACGAGCAGTGGAGGTCGGTATCGCCGCACTACTTCCAGGCCTTCAAAATCCCGGTACTGCGGGGGCGGGCCTTCCGCGAAACGGACGTAACGAATTCCGCGCGGGTGGTCCTGATCAACGAGAAGATGGCCAAGCAGTATTGGCCGAAAGAAGATCCCCTCGGGCAGGTGATCACCATCGGCAAAGGACTGGGGCCGGAATTCGACGATCCGCCGCGGCAGATCGTCGGCATCGTTGGGAATGTGCGCGAAGCCGGGTTGACTCAAGGAGAGGTCGCTGTGATGTACATCCCGCAGAGCCAATCGCCGGAGGGACTCACCAAGCTGGCGAGCAACGTAATACCGCTTTCCTGGGCCGTGCGCACCGCCGCCGATCCGGACAGCCTGCGGGTGGCGATCGAACGCGAGTTCCATTCGGTGGACAGCATGATGCCTGTCGCGCACCAGCGCTCCATGGACCAGGTGGTTGCCGAAAGCGTCTCAAGGGAGGATTTCAATATGGTGCTCCTGACCATCTTTGCCGGCATTGCCCTATTGCTGGCGGCCATCGGGGTGTACGGGCTGATGGCGTACAGCGTGCAACAGCGGACCCAGGAGATCGGCATCCGCATGGCGCTGGGCGCCGCGCGAACGGATATGTTGAAGCTGGTCCTGGCCCAAGGCATGAAGCTTGCGGGCGCCGGCGTGGTGGTGGGTGTCGGGCTGGCATATGGTCTGACGAGGCTGGCGAATAGCCTGCTGTTCGGCGTGAAGGCCAGCGACCCGGTGACCTTCGCGGAGGTGGCGGGAGTCCTGACGCTGGTGGCACTGGTGGCGACCCTGATACCCGCGCGCCGCGCATCCACGGTGGAACCGCTGGAGGCGTTGCGGTACCAGTGAGGAAGAGAATGCGGCTTCTGCTTCCGCTCATCGTGATGTCCGCGCTTCATGCCCAGCAGTACGATCTGGTCCTCGCCAATGGCCACGTGATGGACCCGGCATCGGGAATCGACGCGGTACGGCAAGTCGGTATTCGGGATGGCAAGATCGCGGCGATTTCAACGCGTCCGCTCCGCGCGAGGAGCGTGCTGGACGTCAAAGGACTGGTAGTGGCGCCCGGATTCATCGATCTGCACTCGCACGGACAAACGCCCGAGAACTACCGCTTCAAGGCGCGCGACGGCGTTACCACGGCGCTGGAAATGGAGGTGGGAGTTTCGCCGGTGGCCGCGTGGTACGCCGAACGCCAAGGCCGCGCCCTGATCAACTATGGCGCCACCGTGGGGCACATTCCGGCGCGCATGGCGGTGCTGCACGATAGCGGCAGTTTCCTGCCCCGTGACAAGGGCACCGGGCCGGCCAATGCGGAGCAGCGCCGCGAGGTGCTGGAACTACTGCGCCGCGGGCTGGACGAAGGCGCGCTGGGGATAGGCATGGGCATCGCGTACGTCACTGAGGCCACCCGCGCCGAAATCTTCGAGGTTTTCCGCTTCGCGCACGAGCACAAGGCCACCATCTACGTGCACATGCGCAATAGCGGTCCGGCGGAGCCGGGTGCCATCGATTCCCTGCAGGAAGTGCTCGCCGATGCGGCCGGCAGCGGGGCCTCACTGCACATCGTCCACATCACCAGCACCGCGTTGCGCGAGACGGACTTGTGCCTCGATATGGTCGCCGGCGCCGAGCGGCGGGGCCTGGATGTGACCACCGAGGCGTATCCCTACACCGCGGGAATGACGGATCTCTCGTCGGCCATCTTCGCAGAAGGCTGGGAGGCGCGCATGGGCGGCATCGGCTTCGGCGACCTGCAATGGGCGCTCACCGGCGAGCGCCTGACTGCGGAGAGTTTCGCGCGCTATCGCAAACAGGGTGGTATGGTGGCGATCCACAGCATTCCGGAAGAGGTGGTGCGCGCCGCCATGGCGAGCCCGCTGGTGATGATTGCGAGCGACGGCATCATGCAGGAAGGCAAGGGCCACCCCCGCGCGGCGGGCACCTATGCACGCGTCCTCGGACGCTACGTGCGGGAGCAGCACACCATGACCCTGATGGACGCACTGCGCAAGATGACCGTGATGCCCGCCGACCGCCTGGGCCTGAAGACCAAAGGCCGGCTCGCGGTAGGGGCCGATGCCGATATCACGGTCTTCGACCCGGCGCGCGTCACCGACCGCGCCACCTTCGACCGGCCCGCGCAGTATTCCGAGGGCATCCCGTACGTGCTGGTGAACGGCCGATTGGTCGTGAAGGACGGCGAAATCAATGAGGCCGCGATGCCGGGACGAGGCGTGCGCCGCTAGGCCCATGGTATCGCTCTGACATCGACCGCCTCTCGCGCTCGCCGGAATATAATGGGTTGGAACCACCACAAACACGAAGGAACTCATGTCGCGAGAACTGCTCATTCAGTGTCCCGACGGCCAGATGAAGACCATCCCGCTGACCGGCGAGCGCCTCTCGGTTGGCCGATCGAGCGCTGCCGAACTGTGCTTTCCGGAGGACGCCGGCCTCTCCCGCCAGCACTTCGCCTTCGAGACGCAGGGCGAGGATTGGACCGTGCAAGACCTTGGGAGTAAGAACGGCACCTTCGTCAACAACATCCCGCTGAAGGCGCGGCTCATCCTGAAACCTGGCGACCGCATCACCGCGGGTCATCTGGTTATCCTGTTCTCGCCCGATGCCGAGGCTCCCGATCAGGGCGTAGTGGTGTTCGAGGGCGCCGACAGTAGTTCCCCCACTACCTCCACCGTAGTCACCAGCCTGGAAGGCGCGCTCTCCAGCCAGACAATGGCCATCGAACGCGGAGGACCCAAGGCCTCGGCCCCCATGCAGGCGCTGATTCGAGCCGGCCAGGAGCTTTCCGAGAATCGCCCGCTCGCCGAGTTGTTCCAGGTGATCCTCGACCTCGCCATCCAGGCCGTAAACGCGCAACGCGGCGTGCTGCTGCTGCTCGAAGGTACGACCCTGGTCCCGCGAGCCCACAAGGGCGATGGCTTCCGCATCAGCACCGCGGTCCGCGATCGCGTGATCAACGAAAAGTCGTCCATCCTGGTGCGTGACGCCCAGCTCGACGACGCCTTCAAGGGCCGCATGAGCATCGTGGAGCAGAAGGTCCACACCATGATGGCGGTCCCGCTCCAGACCAAGGACCGCATTATCGGCCTCATCTACGTCGACTCGCCTTTCATTCTGCGGGAATTCACCAAGGACGATTTGAGCCTGCTGACGGTCATGGCGAACGTCGCCGGCATTAAGATCGAAAACGCGCGCCTGGCCGAGGTAGAGGAGGCCGAGCGGATCCTGAGGCGGGAACTCACGCTGGCCGCCGACATCCAGGGCCGCAATCTGCCCGCCGAGGCGCCGCACCTGCCCAATGCCGACCTGGCCGGTTTCAACGCGGCATGCAACACGGTGGGCGGCGACTACTACGATTTTTTCCCGTACGCGGATGGCCGGGTCGCGCTGGCGCTGGGCGATGTCTCCGGAAAAGGGATGCCGGCATCTCTACTGATGATGGCGCTGCAAGCCCGCGTGCAGGTGCTGGCGGAGGATGCCGGCGACCTGGCGGCCTTCATGACCAGGCTCAACAAGGCTACGTGCGCCAAATGCCCGGGCAACCGATTCATCACGTTCTTCTTTTGCGTGCTGAATACCGTCACCGGTGAGCTGCGGTTTGCCAACGCCGGGCACAATCCGCCGATCCTGGTGCGCGCTTCGGGCGAGGCGCAAATGCTCGAAGGGGGCGGCCCGGTGCTGGGCATTATGCCCTGGGCTCCTTACCGCGAGGAATGCGCGCATCTCGAATCCGGCGACATGCTGGTGCTCTATAGCGATGGCGTGACCGAAGCCACCAACCCGAGCTTCGACGAATACGGCGAAGAGCGTTTCATCGAGGTGCTGAAACACAACCGCAACCAGCCCGCCAGCGCCATTGTGGAGGCGGTAACCCGGTCGCTCGCCGAGTTCACGGCCGGCGCCCCGCAGGCCGACGACATCACCCTGTCGGTGGCCCGACGCCTGTAGCCGGGCGCCCAGTGGAACAGACGATCGCCCAGTGGAACAGACGATCGTCTTTGGTCGTCTGTTGCCGGCCTCCGTACCCACCTGGTCCCACTCAGAGCTTCGGCGCCTTCCGCGCTTTGCCGGCCTGCTCGAACGCATACGCCACTTTCAGCAGTCCGGGCTCTCCCCAAGCGCCCGCGAAAAACGAAATACCCACCGGCAGGCCGCGCACGAACCCCGCCGGCACGGTGATGTGCGGGTAGCCCGCCACTGCCGCGGGCGTGGAACAACCACCCGTATCGTGGTCGCCGTTGACGGTATCGATCAGCCATGCCGGCCCGGCCGTCGGCGCGGCAATGGCGTCCACGCGATGCTGCTTGAGAACCGCATCGATTCCCTCCGCCCGCGATAACCGATGGTTCTGCGCCAGCGCCTTGCGGTACGCCGGGTTGGTGAGCGTCCCCTTCTTCTGCGCCTTCTCGAAGATCTCCTGCTCGAAGTACGGCGTCTCTTCCTCCCGGTGCTGGTCGTTGAATGCGATCAGATTTTCGAGTGTCAGCCCGGAGTGCCGGTTCTCCAGGTACGCATTCAGATCGGCCTTGAACTCGTACAGCAGCACATCCAGCTCCGAATCGCCGTACTTGCCGTGCGAGGGCAGGTCCGCCGGATCGACGATCTCCGCCCCCAGCCGCTTCATCTCCGCCAGGCAGCTTTCCATCAGACGGTCCACGTCCGCGGTGATCCCGAAAAACTTGCGGGCCACTCCCAGGCGTGCGCCGCGGAGGCCGTTGGCGTCCAGAAAGCGGGTGTAATCGGGCTGCGCGTGGGGGCCCTCCGCCATGGCTCCCAGCAGAATGGCGGCGTCGCGCACGGTGCGGGCCATGGGGCCGGCCGTATCCTGGCTATGTGCGATAGGGACGATGCCGCGGCCGCCAATCAACCCGAGCGTCGGCTTGATTCCCACGATGCCGTTCATGGAGGACGGGCAAACCACCGACCCATCCGTCTCGGTCCCCACCGCTACAGCGCACAAGTTCGCGGCCACCGCCGCGCCCGACCCGGAGCTCGACCCGCACGGGGTGCGATCCAGCGCGTACGGATTCCGCGTCTGCCCGCCGCGCCCGCTCCAGCCGCTCATCGAGTGGGTGGAACGAAAGTTAGCCCATTCGCTAAGGTTGGTCTTGCCCAGAATCACCGCGCCCGCCGCGCGCAGCCGCTCCACCACCGCCGCGTCGCGCGGTTGCGGCGCATCCACCAGCGCCAGCGATCCGGCAGTGGTCTTCATGCGGTCCGCGGTGTCGATATTGTCTTTGATGAGAATCGGGACGCCGTGGAGCGGCCCCTTCTTCGGTCCGCGATCGAGCTCCGCGGCGATGCTCAGGGCATCCGGGTTGATTTCGATCACGGAGCGCAGCTTGCCGTCGAGATCCTTGATCCGGGCAAGATACCGCTCGGTAGCCTCCCGTGCGGACATCCGCGCCAGGTCCGCGAGAGTGATTTCCTCCATGTCCCGTGTCTGTGCCCGCGCGGCCGCCACCGCCGCGGCGGCTGCTGTGAGAAAGGTGCGACGATCCATGGATCGATTATGTAACACGGGCATTCTTGCCTGTGTGGGTTTTCCGAAGGTGTCGGGGGCTTTGGAGCGCCGGCATGAAAGCTCTGATCCGGGCGCGCTAGGCGTGGGAAATCAGTGTCAGCCCCGCCACACCGAGATAATCGTTTCGGTTGTGCGTCACGAGGGGCACGCCGTACAGCAGTGCCGTCGCGGCGACCCAGGCGTCGGCGCACTCAATGCGGCGGCCCGCAGCCTGGGCGGCAACCATTACCTCGGCCCATTTGCGGCAGAGATCCGGGCTGGACGGCCCACCGTAAACCGTTTCAGATACAGGTCCAGCCAATGCAGACGGTGCTCGCCCCAGCGGTACTGAATCGCCCACCGCTCGACCTCGGCCACGGTCATGAACGAGACCAAAGCAACGCGCCCGGCGAGTTCTGGATCGTAGCGGAGGCCAATCGGGTGATTCTTAAACAGGAAGGACACAACGTCGGTATCAGCGACGATTTGCGTCATCGAGCGGGGTCAGTCCGCTTGTGGCCGCGCCACTCGTGGAGGGTCTCCAGAAAAGCTTCGATGGACTCCTCCTCGGGCCAGAAATCGCCGTGCAACGCGGACACGTCCGTGATCGGCCCAGTGCCCTGCTCGGCCATTAGTTGCTCGACGGATGGGTGCCCGGAAGCGGCATAGTGGACAGACACCGGACGGTTGTCTGGCGCGGAGTCCCGATGCTGGCGATTCGGTTTGGCCACGGCTTCACTTCGTCACTTCGAGTATATCAGTGTGACAGGACGGGCTGCGCTTCGCCAGACAGGCGGAAACGCCTGTCCCACCAACACCAGACACTTGCTTGTAATAAGCTGAGAGCGCATGGTCACGGACCTAGTCCAAATCGGCTTGCTGGGCGAAAAGAAGCGACCCGAGAACGAGCGGTTCCGGCGCCACATGAAATCGCACGACCATTCCGACCGCATCCTGAGACGGATCGCCGAGGGCATCGAAGAGGGGATCGATAGTACCCAGTGCGCGAAC
>JAIQFL010000472.1 GCA_020073365.1 Terriglobia bacterium
ATCGACAACAGCGGCAGCATGCGGGACAAGCGGGCCAAGGTGGAAGCGGCAGCAGTGGCGCTGGCGAAAGCCTCCAACCCCGAGGATGAGAGCTTCGTCGTGAACTTCAACGACGAGGCCTTCCTGGACCTGCCCCATGGTAAAGAGTTCACCAGCGACATCAAGGAACTGGAAGAGGCTCTCACACGCATCGATTCCCGCGGCGGCACCGCCATGCGGGATGCCATCCGAATGTCCATCGACCACGTGAAGGAGAAGGGGCACAAGGACAAAAAGGTGCTGGTGGTGGTCACCGATGGCAATGACAACTCCAGCGTGATCAGCCTGGAGAAACTGGTTAAGGACTCGCAACAGAGCGGCGTCCTGATTTATTCGGTGGGGCTGCTGAGCGACGAGGAGCGCCGCGAGGCTAAGCGCGCCGAGCATGCGCTCAGCGACCTGGCTGTGGCTACCGGCGGCGAAGCGTACTTCCCCAAAGACCTCTCCGAGGTGGACCGGATTGCCCAGAAGGTGGCACACGATATTCGCAACCAGTACACCATTCAGTATTCGCCTACCAATATCGCGATGGATGGCACCTATCGGCAGATTAAGGTGGTGGTGAACGCATCTGGGAAGCCGACTCCGCGAACGCGCAGCGGTTACTATGCCACTCCCGACCAGGCGGCCTTGCCGGCGAAGAGTTCGCAGTCCTTCAAGTAAGAATGCTCCGCATACTCTGGCGTCTGACGCGGGGTTACCGCCTGTGCCCGTGGCGGAGCCCGTATCTGCGTTGGCGCATAGAGACCTACTGGGGCCTGCACGCGGAGCGGATCACGTTCGCAGAGTTCTGGAGTTTTGTGTGGAAGCAGAGGCGGGAGTTGCTGCGGTATCTGCGATGGGCCGCGCGTAATCAGCGGCGAACTGCCAGGGGATTAAACCAGCGCAATCCGGGGTGGGGCATGCTTTAGCTTGCCCATCGAAATCAGATTGGCAAGCTAAAGCATGCCCCACACGGGGCTTCTGTTTCCCGAAGTTACTTGGCTTTGGCAGCGCTGGAAGTTGCGGCGCTGGCAGTGGCGCCTTTCTTCGTCGTTTTCTTGTGGCTCTTCGGCGTCTTCTTGCTCTTGGAGGCAACCGCGGTCTTGGCAGCCGGTACGGCACTGCCAGTCGCCGCCGGCGGGTTGGCTGGGGGATTCGTCACGGGCTTGCTCTGGGCGGCAAAGGTCATCGGTATGGTGGCAACCGCAAGCGCGAATGCGAGTAAACTGTTTTTCATTTCCTTTTTCTCCTTGCGGGCCGTTCCGCCCGCTTACAATTCCATGTTGCGCCCAAAGCTCCGGGAACTCGATAGCCTGCGCAGGCTAAGGCAGCCACCCAATTCGGGGCCATGGCGGTTAATGTTTATTAGTATTGGGATTTAGCCCACACCGGGGATGTTAGCGGGTCGCCAGGCGCGCGATACTGATAACGCCATGCTCCCGCGGCAGATCACGCACCAGAATATCTTCCGGGTCCTGATCGCCGGCTTCAGCCTGGTCATGCTGCTGCTTCTGGCCGCCGCCATCGTGGGTATTCGGAATATCCAGTCGATTCGGGAAAACGCGGCCAGCCTGGTTCGCGAACAATCCGTGACGAACCGGCTGATCGATGAGCTCCACAGCCAGCAGACCAGCCTCACCGAGGTCTTCTCCGTGCTGGCGCGCGACCCCGACTCGGTGGACTACGACCACATCATGGGCCAGCTTGATGAAGCCGATCGCGACATCGACCGCATCTCGGCCGAAGGCGCCCAAACCCAAGAAAGCCGCTTGTGGACGCGCCTGAAACAATCCTCCGTGGACTTCTCGCGCGAGGCCCGCCGCCTGCTCACTGCCGAGTACGTGGAGACCTACGCCACCATCGACCTGTTCCGCGATCACGAAGCCTTCGTTTCCGTGGTGGCCCGCCTCATCGAAGCCGAATATCGCAAAGTCAGCGGAGCCCAGGCGCAGATCGACCAGCGCTCCTCCCGCCTCTTCTATGTCTCGTTCATTTTTTGCGCCGCCAGCGTCATCCTGGCGCTGATATTCGCCGTGGTCACGGTGCGCATGGTGTCGCAGCTCATCCGCGGAATGGAGTGGCAGACCGCCGAGCTGGGCCGCGTCTCCTGGCACATGCTGGAAGGCCAGGAAGCCACCGCCCGCCGCTTCTCGCACGAGCTGCACGACGAGCTGGGCCAGTCCCTCACCGCCATCAAAACCAATCTCACGGCGCTCGATACCGCCGCGCCAGTGGATCGCGCGCGCCTGGGAGACTGCCTCCGGCTGGTGGACGATGCCATCGGCAACGTGCGGCAGATGTCGCAGTTGCTGCGTCCCACGATCCTCGACGATTTCGGCCTCGAGGCCGGCGTGCGGTGGCTTGTGGAAGGCTTTGGCGCGCGCACCGGGATCGACGTGAGTCTCACCTCCAGTTACTCCGGCCGGCTGCCCGATGAGACCGAGACGCACCTCTTCCGCATCGCCCAGGAGGCCCTCACCAACGTGGCCCGCCACTCCGCAGCGAAACACGTCTCGGTCGAGCTGAAATCCAGCGGCCGTGAGATCTCGCTCACCATCCGGGACGACGGGCGCGGACTGGGATCGCCCTCCAACCAAGAGGCTGCCGGTTCCGGGAGGCCCGCCCCGATGGGCATGATCGGCATGCGCGCGCGCGCCCGCAGCGCCGGCGGCGATGTCACGGTTCAGTCCCGGCCGGGGGAAGGTGTTGTAATTGAAGTGCGGGTCCCCCTATTACCGAGGACCTGACGCTCACTCGGATACCGCCGGTATGTCTTATCTGTTCTTCGGCTCAAGCGCCGCAAACCTCGCAGTTGGCGGTGGTCAATCCCCCGATTCAGCTCGTCGTGTCCAGCGTTGTGCAGGGAACGCGCAGCCCTTTTGCGCGTCAGCGCGCCCGCGGGGTTGCCGAACAGAGAGCCGGATATCCCGGCACGGCATTCTTGTACGCCTCGCACAGGGACACCCGCAGTGCCTCACTCCTCTTCGTCATGAGAGGATCGGGCACCGATCGGGGGGCGAGAGGCCTGGCGAGATGCGGCGGGGGTGGCAGCTTGGAGACTTCGACGACCGGACGCATGGCGAGTCTCTTCCCACTTAAACCTACGCGCGCTACTCCCGTCGCCTGCAACCGTGGGTTGAGGGTCTGCAGCCGTGTCTTGAAGATCTGCAACTGCGCCGTGTTCATCTTCGCAATCAGCTCGTCCATGCGATTCTCAGGCTTCTCGGTCTCCAGTGTTTCTGCCGGGGGTTGGGCGACATTGCCCACCCGTGTAATCACTGTAGATCTTCGCGATATCACCGACTGGCGCAAGGACTGGGACATGGTCCACTGCAGGTGTACCTCCCCGTGCACGCCGGCCTGCGCCGAAGGATCGGGCAGGGTGAAGTCGATCAGCACACCCTGGTTCGGCGCAATCGTGATCTGCGGGCTCGAGACCGCCACGTCATTCCCGGAGCTGGTGAACGGGTAGAACTGCGTGTCCGGACCCACAACCACCGAGGTTGCGCCAGGCTGCCATGGAATGAGCAGCTTCAGATCATTGACCGGCAAGTCGTGTTGAGTGCTGCCGCAGTAGCCTTCGTCGCCCCAGTTGCGCGCAAAGACCAGCCACTGGTCGTCGCTCAGGTTGGAACTGTCCCAGTCGAACGCCATGGCGTAGGCCGGATGGATTTCCGAGCTGCAACTCGGGTGCCCGCAGTCCAGCCCGAGCAGCCCAGTCACCACCATGGGCCTCGATTTGACCCGCGCCTGGGCCGCGCTGTTGTTGTCGTGCACAAGACGATGGAACTCGCCCCACAGAGGATCGGTAAAGTGATCGATGGTCTCATCGGAATCGAACTCGATTTCCATGCCGTTCACCGTGTTGTCGGGATGGGCCGTTACGCCTTCCTCGTTCGGCGGAAACAGTCGGAAATTGTAATCGTCGTCCGTAAATTCAGTAGACTTGGATTCCCAGTCAGCCGGGCTCTGATGATAAGTCACCGCAAACCAGTTCACATGCGGGCCGCACCAGAACCCGTATTCGTTCGTGATCGGCCAGGTGGCGCAGGCATAAAAACCTTGTGGGCAGAGCTTTGCGGGGTAAGGGGTCGCGCTATTGTGGTCCACCTGGTAGCCCCATCGGGGGTTGAGCGGAAACCCGTTGAGGTCGCAATCGGACCATGCCAGGTCCATCGGTTTCGTCCCTGTGTTCCCGCCGCAAGTGCCCGTGGTGCCCGCCGGGTGGTCGATGGTCAGCGTCACGAAGGCATTCCCCACACCCTTGCACTGATTCTCGGTGCCGTCGTCGTGGGAATCATAGCCGTTATCGCTGTAGTCGTCGTCACGGTATCCCAGCCTCAGATAGAGGTCGGCATCGGCTATGCCGGGGGATACGGTGAGAGTCTGGTTGAGGACATCGGAGACTTTCATGACTCCCTGGGTGGCGCCCGGAATCGAGATCGTTCCCCAATACAGGTGGTCCGAGTTCGAACCGCTGGGGTTCACGTAACGCTTCCATGTGGCGCCGTGGCCGCCAGTTTGCACGCAGCCGCCGGCGTTCACCACAATGCGGTCTCCGGTATGGAACGTGACCATATGGTAAGGCGTGGAAGGCTGCTTGACCACGGGCTCGTCAATCCGGCAAACGGTCTGATTAGGCCCGTTCTGGGTGCAGCGGACGGCGGTGTCCGCCCGCAAATAGACAACAGCCACGGTGGCGGCCAGCAGGCAACCCAGCGCAGTTAAGAGAAATCGTGTGTTCAAGTTTGGCATTTTGCCCCTCCGTGATGCAACTCCATTCGTCGAATACCCAGGGTGTTTCTGTCCCCTATAATGTTTAGCGAGCGTTTTTCTAAACATTTGTATCGATAACTTGAAAAACAGTTCGAAACAGTACGTAATGACGAGGCGTTTTGGAAAAGAAGAGTTGCAATCGGCAGCAGAGATCTACGACAAGCACATCGTTTGGCTCCGCTCGGGTTTAGTGCTCGCTAGAACGAGTCCCCATCCGAAATGAAACGCATTCGAATCCTGCTGGCTGACGATCACGCGGTAGTCCGCCAGGGCTTTAAGATGATTTTGGGCGAGCAGGCCGACATGGAGATCGTAGGCGAAGCGGGAAACGGCCGGGAAGCCGTGGAGCAGGCGGAGCGATTGCGGCCGGATATCGTGGTGATGGACGTCGCCATGCCCGAACTGAACGGCATCGAAGCCACGCGGCGGCTGGCGGCCTCGCTTCCCCACACGCGCGTCGTCGCCCTCAGCATGCATAAGGATTCGGTCTACGTGCGCGAAATCCTGCGCGCCGGCGCTCGTGGATACCTGCTCAAGGACTCCGGCGCCGGCGATCTGGTGTCGGCGATCCGCGCCGTGGCTTCCGGCGAAAGCTACCTGAGCCCGGCCGTATCGAACGCGGTGCTGGACGACTACCGCCGCCACGTCACCAACCCTATCGACCTGCTCACCAGCCGCGAGCGCGAGGTTTTGCAAATGTTGGCCGAAGGAAAGACCAACAAGGAAATTGCCGTGGTGTTGAATCTCAGCGTCTATACCGTGGATGCGCACCGGGGACGCATTATGGAGAAGCTGAACGTGCATAGCATCAACGAGCTGGTGCGGTTCGCGGTGAGGAACGGGTTGATCGATTAGGCTGGCCGCGAACACGAACGCGTAGGCTCGACGGCTAAAACGGCAGGTGCATCTGGTCGTCGAATTCGATGGCGCGCCGGCGATCCAGACTGCGGGCCTCTTCCTCGCGGCCCCATCCTTCGAGAATCCACACCATCTCGCGAGCGGACTCGTCCAGCACCTTGCGATCGCCATGAACTTGCGCTGCGGCATGCCATTCCTGCATGAGCTCGTAGCACTCCGCGAGTCGACCCTGCTCCTGGGTCAAGCGGCGCCCCAGGCGGGCGAGGCCGCAGAGTTCCGTCCAACTGGTGGCGGGATCGAGTGGAGTGAAGGCGTGCTGGACCTGGCGCAGAGGATCGCGGGCCGGCTCCAGGCCGCCGCCGGTGGCGAGCAGCGTCGACGAGCGGCCGCCGAAGATGAGCTCGTGGGGGTCCGCGGTGCGGACGTCGGCCAGCAGCAGCAGAAACCGGCGAGCGGAGCAGAAGTCCCGCAGGCGATCGAGGTTGTGATCCAGATCGCCCTGCAGGCGCAGCCCGAGCTGTGCGCCCAGATCGCCTGCCAGCGCGCTCAAGGTGCGGTTGGCGCACTCCAGCACGAAAATCTCGTCGAAATCGTCGCGGTACGCTCGCACAAACTCGAAAGCCAGTCCCAAACTCTCAACGGTCTCCCGACCCGCACGGTCGGCGATGGCGATGCCCAACACCTCGAGACCGGCATCGTGCCCCGGGCATCTTGGAACGGGCGGCGGAATGTACGCCGGCTCATGATAGCGCGGCTCATGATGGCGAACCCAGCGCTTCAATTCGCGCAGAGGTTTTAGCGGCAGGCCGGCCAATTCGAAGCGCGGCTTCAGAACGGCCGGCGGGACGCAATCGTCCGATCGCACGAAGCCGATGCGAACGCCCTCCGCCGCGGGCTCGTGGACCAGCGCATCCTCCCACTGCGCGCGGGCCCAACGGGGCGGCATCGAATCGCGCGAGAAGAAGACGAGCACGATATCCGCCATGCGCGCGTCCCGCGCCTTCGCGACCAAGTCTTCGCCGGGCCGCATCTCACCTTCATCGAGAAACACACGGACGCCGGCGCCCCGTTCCAGGAAGGCGGCGACGGCGGCCGCGGTCGGCCGGTCGCCGGCCGCGTAGCATGGAAATAAGGTGGAGCTCAGAGTTTGCACGCCAGCGTCAGTCCGTCTCCCATGGTTGCCATGCTCAACGCCACGCGCGGATCGGCGTGCAGCTTGCGGTTGAACGCGCGGATGGCTTCGGTATCGGAGTCGTGGTCGTTCGGATCGATCACCAGTCCGTCCCACAGGACGTTGTCCACGGCAATCAACCCGCCGGGACGCAGCAGCGCCAGCGCGCGCTCGTAGTAGTTGGCGTAGTTGCCCTTGTCGGCGTCGATGAAGGCGAAATCGAACGTTCCGGCTTGTCCCGCGGCGAGGAGGCCGTCGAGCGTTTCCAAAGCCGGACCAAGACGCAGCTCGATACGGTCCTCCACCCCCGCCTCGCGCCAGGTGCGCCGCGCGCGCGCGGTGTATTCTTCGCTCAGGTCGCAGGCGACGACCCTTCCACCAGCGGGCAGCGCCAGGGCTACCCACGTGGAGCTGTAACCCATGAAGACGCCGACCTCCAGGGTCTT
>JAIQFL010000067.1 GCA_020073365.1 Terriglobia bacterium
TAATGCAGGTAAGCTCTCTGCGTGCTCTTGCTGAGATTACGCAACTGCATATCTTCGATCATGCGTTTACGAAGCGGTGACATGCGATGGCTCCTTGGATGTTGGATTGGTCATTGGGAATAACCTAATCCAGTGTGTCAAGGAGCCTCGCTCCACGCCAGGGGGGCCGCGCGCGAATCTACCGCGCAGCGGTTAGTTCACCGTCGCGAAGCAATCTGGCGACACACGCTGATTGCCATTTCCGTTCGTTCGCTTGAGAATCTGGTGCCTCAGCGACACGCATCGATTCTACGGCGCTACGCAGATCTGCGCCGCGGCGGAAGAATTCGGCCCGGTGAGGGTTACCGTCAGGTTTGATTTGATCCGTACCCCGTCGCACGCGGGCAGTCCGGCGGGAACTTGCGGCACGGCGAAGTTCACAAGGTACGGGGAGCCGGCGTAGGAGGCGAACAACGGCGCGCTCGTCAGGCCGAAGCCGGGCACCACCGGAGATAGTGGTGCGTTCGGGCGGAAGTCGAAATTCAGCGCAAATTGCTGCACGGGCTTGGAGAGCTGGTCGGGAGAGGAGCAGCAGTTGGGTGCTTGTGGTGTGACGGCCCCCATGCCATAGAGCCAGACGGCCAGTTCATCGCCGCCGTGGGCCAGATTGTAGAGGCTGTTCAGCGCACCGCTGCCTACCGTCACGACGTCGGCGCAGACGCTCTGCGGCACGGTATAGGCTGCGCTGATGTACACCTGGGAGTCGTCGCAGGTGTTCATCACGTGCATGTTGTCGGACACCGGCCGCAGCAGCACTCCGCCCACAGGCTTGCCGTTCTCACTGATTCGCAGCGACGGGTTCGGATCGCCATTGACGCCGGGGTCCGTCTCGAGTTCGAAGGGAATCTGGAGGGTGATGCCGGCACAGGGCTGCAGGGGTCTTCGCAGTGCGTCTGGTAGGCGGCCCGGAGCTCCAGGCTGGTAACCGTGGCGGCCTTGCCCTGAATCAGATCGACGGAGATGCCGTTCAGCACGTGCGGGAATCCGGACGGGCCTAGAACCGGCGCAAGGTTGGAGTCGATGCGGGCGGTGATGCCGTGCACGTGGAGCACGATGACCTGCCCCGGAGCGACGTCCAGGGAAGGTGACGGAACCTGATAGCCGGCTTGGGCCAAAATAATCGCGTTGCCGCCCATGGCCGGCGGTTGCGCGTTCGCGAGTGCTGCGCCCAGTAGCGCAACGGTACATCGAAGGATAGCATTCATGCGATTCCTCTCCTTCTCTACGGTCAGCGGCCGGAATAACACCTCCGGCCCCACCCTATTCCAGTTGACGCTCGGCCCTGGTGAATCGTTTGGCAAATCAGGCTGGAAAGAGAAGGCCATCACGGTTTGATAGAAGATTCCGACCCTCATCATGAATCTGGCCTTGCGCAGCGCGTAGCCGCTAGCCGCGCGGCAACCCGCGGTGGAGGGCAAATGTAAACTTCGCACGGAGAACTGTTCCTGTGCAGAGCCTGGCCGGTGAATTCTCCCGTCCCTCGCCGGTAAGTGGCTGCATGCATTGCGGCCTGCTGAGTGCTAATCAGTAAAGGTGATGCCACGAAACTCCTTCGAAACTAGCGGTTCTTTTCGAGGAGCCATTTCGAGCTCCCTGCGAATCGGCCACGCCGCGCGTGGCATTATGCCCCGCCTGGCCTTGTTGCTGGTGATTCGAGCCATGATGGCCGATTCGCTGCCGTGGGGTGTGCAAGACATCCGGCAGACGGGAATCCGATCGTCCGACGTCGAAGTGGCGGTGCTGTCGCCGAATGGGGACATCTATCTGGCCGGCAGGCCAGAGGAAACGGCGTTGCTGAGCAAAGTAGATGGTACAGGCCGAGGGATCTTTGCGATTCAAATCGCCGGAGCCTACGATGCCAACGCCATCCATCTTGGCCCGGATGGCAGCGTCTACCTCATGGGATATGCCATTCCGGGAAAGTTTGTGACGACGCCGGGAGCATATCGATCCACCGCGCCCGGCGATCTTGCGCCGTTTCTGTGCAAGCTTAGTGGCACGGACGGACATATCCTGTTTTGCACATATGTGGACATGCCGTTTTCCGGCAGTCAGGGATTCACGGTGGATTCGGGAGGTCATGTCTATCTCGCCAGCAATTACTGCGATACCTCTTTTGCGGGCTGTGTCGAGAAATTCAACCCGACGGGAACCGGGCTGGTGTATGAGATTTCCCTAGCAACAGGCTACGTGAGCTCGGCCAGTGCGGATGTCAGCGGCAATTTGTACCTTATCGGTCTCGGCGGACCGTCGTTTTTCCTCACGAAGTTGGACGCTACTGGAACGATTCTGGCAACGGTCTACGGTAATCCAAATGAGTTCGCGTCCGTGCAGCTCGATCCTTCAGGGAATCCCCAGATCCTGATCGGTGTCGCGGGGAACACGGAAACTGTACGCGTTCGCAGGTACAGCGCCGATCTTTCCAGGGTCCTGTTCGAGACTCCGGCCGGCGCATTTTCGCCGACCGAGATGATGATCGGTCCCAACGGCGAGACGATCGTACTGGGCGGGACGGACGCTGTGAACTTCACGCAATATCGTCCCACAGCGGCTTGCGACGTGCCCTCGTCGCCGGAAATCGCCGACCCGACTTCTCCGCTTTTTGCGCACGGCGTCCTGGTGCGGCTGGACGCCACGGGACAGACTGTGCAATCCACATTTGCGGGCGTCACGCCTGAGCTGACGAATGGTTTTGCGCAGACCGGCATGGCGTCGGTGCTGATCTATGACTATGTCAGCGGAAAGATCGTCATTGTGAAGCTCGGGCCGGTGCAGGAGGTTCAATTGGGATGCGTGGGAAATTCGGCCTCGTTCCGGATCGGTCCGTTGGCTCCGGAGGAGCTGATCAGCATCTTCGGGCAGCACCTTGGGCCGGATGCACCGGTTTCAGCCCAACCGGGATTGGACAACAGCTATCCGTTCCAACTCGCCGGGACGCAGGTGACCTTCGATGGCGTGGCTGCGCCGGTGCTGTACGTGAGCGGCAGTCAGATCAATGCGGTGACGCCGTGGCGACTGTCAGGACTGACGACAACCCAGGTTTGCCTGTTAGTCAATGGCATGAAGACAAACTGCATGGACGCGCCGGTCCAGCCAGCGAATCCGGCCATCTTCGTGAGCGGAGCGGTGACGGTGGGATATCCCAACGATAGGCCTCACGCTGCGGCGTTGAACCAGGATGGGACGATCAATTCGCAGAGCAACCCCGCGCCGGCAGGTTCGATCGTGTCGATCTTCGCGACCGGCCTCGGCGCAATGACACCCATTCCGCCGGATGGCGGGTTGATTGGGTTACCCCCGCCGTCGCAGGATTTGCAGGTGCGGGTTCCGGTATTGCTTGGACTCAATCAAAGCGCAAATTCCCTGGTATACGGTCTTGCGAACGTGCTCTATGCGGGGCCGGCCCCGAATGAGGTGGAGGGCATGAGCCAGATCAATTTTCAGGTTCCGGCGCGAGGGGAAGCTTTCTACATCGAGGTCAGCTCCGGTACGTTTCACGCCACAACCGCGACGGGAGTGCTGATCTGGGCGACGGGCCAACAGTAGCTGCTATGCGCCACGAGGCACCTGGGGGCGACCACCCTTGAGAAACTTGGAGTTACTCCAACCTGGATGAAGATAGGCGATGAACGTGTTGCCCGTGCCCAAGGGTGACTCACAGTTTGAACAGGTCGATCCGACCCACCCCGGCTGCGCCTACGTGGTGGGAACTAGTAGCTAATACAACCCCGGATAGCCCTCGCGCATCTCCTGAGCTTGCTGGCGAGCAGTCTCGATCTGGATCAGCGGTCCCAGGCCCATGCCGGGGCAGTATCGCGCTGTTTTCCGCCACTCCCGACGGCTTTCCACCAGTTCCGGCCAGAACGGGAAGATCCGGCACTGGGTGGGCTTGGCGGGATGAATAGAGCAGCCGTCATTCTTGAGGAAGCTGCAGTAGGCGTCGCGCGGCACCCGCAACCGCATCCGGTTTCGGGTCCGGTAGACGTAGCGGCGTTCAAAGGCTGGCGGGGTCATCCCCAGAAAGGCGGCCATCCGCGGCAGGTCGGCTTCGGTCAGGTAGACGAAGCCCTTTTGCCGGCAACACTCCGTACAACCGGGCTGGCATTCGAACCTCAATCCCTCCGCCATGCTCTCATTATGGGGCCGCGACCAGGAATTCCGAGCCCCGATTTTCGTCACGCGGAAGCTGGAGACTTCCGGCAATAACCTTTGTACACGTATGATGCCGGACGTCCTGGTGGTAGATTTCCGGGATGCCACAGGTGCGGGTGGTTGGCCTTTTGGTCCTGCTCTCGGCGGTTCCGGCAGTTGCGGAGTCGGTTTCTGTTGAGCTGACGCCGCAAGCGATGCTCTCGCTGCGGTTGACCGCGGCGGATCGGGCGATGGCGGAGTCACTGGGCGCGGCGTTGGGGCGCTCGCTGCACTGTGGCTTGAGCGACGTTGCGACAAGCCCGAGCGGCGGTCAATGGGTTTTTCGAGCGCGCTGCGCGGGGGTGTTTCAGCGGCGCGGCCAGGTGATCGCGGGGCAACTCAGACTCGCCGGGTTCAGACAGGCGCTCGATACAGCTAAATTACCTCATCGATTTGCTAAACCGCGCCAAAAACACCAAACGGGTTGCAGCAGTCATATGTCGTCGAAGAGTTGCTGCATGATATCGAGGAAATGCAATTTAAGATCTCGCATATCCTCGCGCCTCCCGCGCCTCAATGGATCGCGGCCCATGGACGGTTCGGCCCACGGATCAGCCCCAAATGAACTCGGCCCCGGGCCTGCTCAAGCTCAGCACCGTGAATCGCTGTTTTAGCTGGCGGTGTAGAATTAAGAGTAATCATGAGGTTAATCATGCTCAAAATACTTCCGCGGATCACCGGCGTCGTTCTGGTGCTCGCGGCCCCCGCGGCGTTCGGCCAGACGCCGGCGGCGCCGTTGGCTTTCGAAGTCGCATCCATCAAACCGTCGCCGCCGCTTGATCCCACCAGGATCGCGTCGGGCCAGCCCATCCATGCCGGCATGAAGATCGACGCGGCCAGGGTCGATATCGGAAATTTCTCCGTGACGGCGTTGATCCTCAAAGCTTACGACGTGAAGCTGTACCAGATCTCGGGTCCCGATTGGGTGACTTCGATGGGCGCCCAGATGAATGCCCAGCGATTCGACATACTCGCCAAAATGCCCGAGGGCACAACCAAGGAGCAGGTGCCTGAAATGCTACGGACGCTGCTGGCGGAGAGGTTCAAGCTGGCGGTCCATCGCGACACCAAGGAGCACGCGGTTTACGCATTGGTAGTAGGCAAAGGCGGACCGAAGCTGAAGGAATCCGAGCCGGACCCCATCGCCCCGGCGGTTTCGGCGGACGGCGGACCGGCGCCCCCGCCCAGCACGGGTAGCAACCAGGTAACCGTCAACGCCACCGGCAAGGGAGCGGAGGTCTCGGACGGCCAGGGCGGCAAGCAGAGGATGTCGATGAGTCCCGACGGCAAGTCCATGCACCTGGAGAACAGCAAGGTGAGCATGGCGCAGTTCGCCGACATGATCACGCCCTTTGTGGATCGCCCGGTAGTGGACATGACCGAGCTGAAAGGCAACTACCGGGTCGCGCTGGACATCTCCATGGAGGAGGTGATGGCCATCGCGAGGAAGGCAGGCATGGCGGTACCCGGGATGGGCGGCGGAGGAGACGCCGGCCGGGCTCCGGCGGAAGCCGCGTCGGATCCATCCGGGAGTTCGATCTTTGCGACTGTGCAACAACTTGGGCTCAAGCTGGAAGCGCGAAAGGCTCCCATCACGCAGATCGTGATCGATCACGTGGAGAAGATGCCCACGGAGAATTAGGGCGGCGTTGCCGCCGCTAAGTCGTCGGGCGGCCACTGACAGGCCGACGGGCCTGGCTAGCTGAATGCGGGTTGACAGACGACGAAAGGCGATCGTCTGTCCCACCTACTGGGCCATTTCTACGGGGTTGGTGGTCCGCATTGCGAGCCAGCCCTGCTGCGGAACGGCATCCAGGGGCAGGCCGCTGTGCCACAGCGAGAATTGGAAACGCAGCCCGCTGCCGGCCGCGATGCCCATGGCCTGCAGGGAGATGCGCACTTCCAGCACGCGCCCGAGCGCGCACTCGACGGCCTTGGCGGGGTTGCCCTGTGGAAGCGCGGCCAGCCTGGTATCGGTAAAGCGCACTGCGCCCGGCGAGAACGCGATGGCCACGTAGCTGCTGAGCGCGCCGTCCAGCGATTGCGCCGTCAAACGCGCCTCCATCCCGGACAGCTCCTGCTCGTAACCCGCGTGAAAATCGACGCGCAGATAGAAATTGACTCCGTCCGAGCCGAATTGCACCTCCTGCACCACGAACTTCTTCCCGTGCATCGACCCGGAGCGCTCGTCCACGCGGTAGACTCCCGCGCCGATCCATTCGAAATACGAGGTCACCTCGCCATCCACCACCGGTGAGATGCCACCCGATGGTTCGACGTGCACCTCGGGCACGGCCAGGCGCAGGATCGGCCGGGAGAGCTCTTCCGGCGGCATCAGGTTCAGAAAACGATAGACATTCGCCAGGTGGCTGCGATACAACTGGTCGAACTCCTCTCGGTTGGCCGAATCGTGCTCCGGCCCATACCACCAGCACCAGTCGCTGCCCTCCGCGATCAGCAGTTCTTCGAGAGCCATGCTCCGCTTCGGTTCGGGTACAGTGGTGGTGGAATCGAACGCTTCCCGCGCCCGCAGCAGTTGCGCCCACGCCTGGTTGTCCTCCTCGGCTCCAATCCAGACGTCGAAGTTGGCGCTGATCCACGATCCCGGGAAGATGTGATCGATCGGCTCGGGCGCCATCGTCCGCAGCCCTTCGCTCACCGTGACCGCGCGCATTCGCGGATCCTCCGAGATGCGCCGGTAGAGTTCCCGCAGGAACGGCCGGCCGTTCCGGTCGTAATACTCCCAGGCGTTTTCGCCGTCGAGAATGATGGGGACCAGCGCATCGCGCCCGGACCCCAGAATGCCGGCGCAGTTGTCGCCGATGCGCCGCAGGAAATCCGCGGCGGCCGCGGCCGCCTCCATCTTGGAATACACGAACCCGATCAGATCGCTCAGAAAGTGATCGCGGAAGATCACGCCCAGCCGGTGGTCCTGCTGTTGCCACCGGTAAGGCCGGTAGAGGCCCTCCACCGGCACGGAGCGGGACAGGGTCCGATCGAGCACGCCGCTGTCGGTTCCCACCCACTCGAAGCCCAACTCGGCAGCCTGAGTAAAGACCTCATCGGAAACCGATCCTTCCGAAGGCCACAGCCCCACCGGCGCCACGCCGAAGGTCCTGGCGCAGTATTCCCGCGCCAGCAAGAGTTGGCGGCGCGCATCCAGCGGGTAGCGGAACCGCGGGGGCAGCGGCACGTTGGGGTGCGATACGCCGGCGATGTTGGAATCGCACAGCAGCGGCAGAATGGGGTGGTAATAGGGAGTGGTCGAAATCTCGATCTGCCCCGAGGCTGCCACCTTCTGATATTCGGGCAGCACCTGGGCGGCGATCTCGCGCTGTTTCTCCCCCATGCGGCGTTGATCCGCCAGGGTGAAGTTGCGCCCGCGCTCCACCCACGCCCGAACCTCCGGGTCATTCGCCTGGAACTCCTCGTCGAACCATGCCAGTTGCGACCACACCTGCACATCGCGAAACTCCTGCGCCCCGAACAGGTTCCGCAAACCCGAGCTTTTCTCCCTCTGCCAGACGTCGTACAGTTCTCCGTACCGCGGATAGCGATGAATCATGTGGTGCGGATCGGAATAAAACGAATGCCGCAGCAGAAAAGCGCGGTCCTGCTCAGTGAGGCTCTCGGCCGGCCGGAGCGCTGCCTGGAGAAACGGGTCTACGGCCTCCCCCGACGCGTATTCGGCTACCTGCGCCATCATGGAAGGCACCAGGTTGAAGGTCTGCCGGATCTGGGGAAACTCCTCCAGAATGCGCACCATTCCGTAGTAGTCCTTGAGTGCGTGCATGCGCGTCCACGGCAGTTTGTACTCGCCGGAGATCAAGTCCTTATAAAAAGGCTGGTGCATGTGCCAGAGAAAGCACAGATAAATTTGGGGCATCGTTTCCTTGATCGGCTGTCGTTGAGCAAAACGTTAGGGGGCTCGACGTGGAGTCCGGTGACAAGCACCAAGCGCCGGCACGAGTACCGGCGCGGCAAGCACGAGTGCTTGCGCCACTTCATGGCCTGACCTACTTTCCGAAATAGCTCCGCACGGGCGGCGGAGGCGTATCCTTGCGGATTGCCCGCCAGAGGATCTCGTTTAACTCGTCGTCATCGTTCTCGTCGGCTTCCTCGAATTTCATGCGATCGGACGCCGCCGCCCGCGGAGCATTCGGCGGATTCTTGTCGTCCATCGAAGTGCGCGGCTTCTCGGCGCTATAAGGCGCGGGATCGGGCGTCTTCTGAAACGGCACGCTCATCACCCGCGCGCTGGCATCGAACTGGGTCATGGGACGCAATCCCAACAGAAACTCGATGGTGCGCAGCATCGAGGTGGTGTTGTACATGGTGCCGTCCACGGAGTGGCGTTTCACGTAAGACGAGATGACGAACGCCGGCGAGCGGTGCGAATCCACATGGTCCGGGCCATTCTGTGCGTCGTCTTCCAATACGAAAATCGCGGTGCTGGTCCAGAAGCGCGATTTCGAAACGGCTTCCACGATCATGCCGAGGGCGTAGTCGTTATCCGCCGCGGAGGAGAGCGGCGCGGTCTTGCCGGCGGCGGTTCCGTTGGTGTGATCGTTCCCCAGGCGCATCACCGTGAGGCGCGCCATGTTCCCGGTCTTCTCATTCTCCGCCAGCTCACTGATGAACACCTTGGCACGCTCCACATCCGGGTAGGCCAGGTCAAATCCGCGATAGAAGGGGTTGGTCACCTTCGCCAGCACGGGGTCGCGCAGACCGGCGATCTGCTCCGACCCCATCGGTGCGTCTTTCTTGTTGTTCGCCATATACCCGAAATTCCGGATGGAAACGCCGGCGGCCGCGGCGTTGGTCCACAGGTATCCGGCGGGCGGCAGGGAGGCTGGGTCCTGCTCCTCGAAGTCATATAGCTTACGGCGGTTGGCGTATTTGTTGGGCCACATCTTCTGCACGTAGTCCGGCGCAATCGCGGCGGTGGACCAGTTGTGCCCGTCCGCGCTCACATCGGCGTTTACGTAGAAGTTGTCGAACAGGACGAACTCGCGGGCCAGTTTGTGTAGGTTGGGAGTGGCCTTTTCACCGAAAAGCACCAGCGAAGGGTCGCCGTTGCCTTCCTTCATGTCGCCCAACACCTGGTCATAGGTGCGGTTTTCCCGCACGATGTAAATCACGTGCTGGATGGGCGGGAGCGGGTTAGGGTCGTCCAGTTTGGAATCGCTGTAGGGCGAGTTGGCCATGGCCTTCCAGGTCCAGGCTTCCAGTTGCTCCACCGTGAACGGCTCGATCCAGGAGGCCGTGCCGGTTTGCATCCGCGCTACGAATCCCGGGTTGGTGACACCTTCGTGCACGGGTTCCGGTCTCCGAACCGGGCTCGGCCCGTTGGGATTGGCGTACGATCGCAGGCCCCGGCTGTTCAGCACCACCAGCGTTCCGGATGGCAGAACGCGGACAGCCGTGGGGTACCAGCCGGTTGGAATGAATCCGTTGACCACGCTGCGGTCGCTCGAAACATCCACCACCGCCGCCACGTTGCCGTCCGAGCAGGCTACATAGAGCTTCCTGGCATCGGGACTCAATGCCAGGGCGGAAGGCGTCATCCCCAGGGGTTGCCGCGGGGTCATGGAAAGGTTGATGTTCTCCACGACGCTCAATTCCTTGGCGGCATTGACGGCCACCGCATAGACGCTGTTGGTATGCGCCGCCGCGACGAACAGCCGCGCCACCCAGGTGGGTTCGCCGGGCGCCACCTCGCCCGGCCCGCCGTCGCGCCACACGATATCGGTGGGATGGGCACCGATGCGCAGGGTGGCCATCCGGCTGCCGGTCGCGGTGTCGTAGTGCCCGATCGAACCATCGGCCCAGTGGCTGACGAAAAACGATTTGCCGTCGGGGTGGAACAGGATGCGATACGGACGCCTGCCGGTCTTGAAGCGGTCGATCACCATACCCGACTGTGGATTGATGACCGCCACGTCATCCTGATACAGTTCGGCCGCATACAGCAGGCGCCCGTCGGGCGAAAACGCTACGTCGCCGACGAAATCGCGATCGGTACGCCTGGCCTGCGGCGTTACCTCGAAAGTGCGGGCGGGCTCCAGGGTCCCGTTGGAAAGAGAGAACTCGAATACCGACGCGCGCGATCCGCCGCCTACATACACCTTGTCGCTTTTGGGCGCGAAAGCCAGCCCCAGCCAGCCGTCCGGCACCGGGACGCTGCTCACCACCCGGCCGGAAGCCGTTTCGATGACGCTGACACTGGGCGGCCTGTAGCCGCCATTGAGCACCAGGAGATACTTGCCGTCCGGCGAGAGCGCCGTGGACATGGGGAGCGTGTCGAGCGCTACCTGTCTGCCGACGGGTTCCAGCTTCCAGCCGCTGTTGAGCAGGAAGGCGCCGTTGGGCAGCGGCCCCACCTGTTCTCGAGGCGCCGGCTGTGAACTCAGCAGCGCCCCCAGAGAAACGCACGCGATGGCCAGAATGACCCGCGTGCTCACGGAACTTAGGGCAGGCTTCATAGGAATCACTCCATTGTACTAGTGTGGTGTCCACGAAATGCTCGGCCGTCTCGGGGCGTGTGCTCCAGCCAGGCAAGGGAGGAGGAGAAGCACCACGCGTCCCGATGAGTGGGGACCGACCCAGGGTCCCCCGAGCACAAGTGCTTGCGCCATCGAAAAACAGTCCGGCACAGCCCAGCGGCCAGTACCATCGGGATCGATAGTACTAGAACTAGCGCCTGCTCCCGCAAGCGGATTCATTGGTACAATCTGAAAACAACAGCCATCGAGAATCGATTGTGCGGGTGTGGAGATGAGGCAGAAGCTTGGCCGCCGGTGGTGGGCTCGAACCGCCACAAGTTCGTTGTTTGTACTGGCGCAGCCTTTGTTGTTCGCGCAATTCTCGCCCCCCGGGCAATCGTCCTTAACGCTTTCATCCGGCCTGGCATACGCGGGTAGCACCGTCTACTTGGACTTGTTCGTGACGGTGGCGCCCGGCAGTGAGCCTGCAGGTCTACAGTGGACGCTCTCATATCCTGCCGGAGATGTCGCTTTCGTCGGGTTCGCGGCTGGCTCGGCTCTGACCGGAGCTGGAAAATCCGTGTGTTGCAACGCCGGCATCGCATCGATTACCTGCGTGGCGGTGGGCCTGAACGCCAACCCAATTCTCACTGGCGTTGCCGCGGTGGTCGCGCTAACGCTGGCGCCGGCTACCGGTAGTTCCCGGATTGGGTTGTCTGTCGACGGCACGCTGGCGGCGATGGCTGACGGAACCTCTACGCCGGTTTCCGGGGTGGGCGGCTCCATTACAGTGCTGAACTGGCAGCCTCCCGTAACCGGGTACTTTGCCGATGTGGCGCCGACGGATTCCTACTTCGCGGCTGCGAATATCCTGTATGCCAAGGGCATCTCGAATGGCTGCTCGGCCCAGCCCCTGTTGTTCTGCCCGACCAGCAGCCTGACGCGGGGGCAGATGGCCAAGAGTATCATTCAGGCGGTCCTCGGAGGCCCTCCGACCTCCTTCAGCCCCGTTCCGTATTTCGTGGATGTGCCGTCCACCCACCTGTTTTTCACCTGGATACAGAAACTGTTTGAACTCGGCATTACGCGCGGCTGCTCTGTCACTCCAGCGAAGTTCTGTCCGGATGACCCGTTGCCACGCGGTCAGATCGCGTCCCTGATGGGCCGTGCGCGCTATGGCCCCACGACCACTTTCGCCTATCCCGCGGTTCCCTACTTCATCGATGTTCCGGCGACAGACATGTTCTTCGCGGCGATCCAGAAGATGGCTCAACTGGGGATGACTGGCTGTGGCGGGCGACTCTACTGTGAAAATGACCCCGTGACCCGCGGCGAAATGGCTTTCTTCGTGGTGCGCGGGCTCCTGAATCAGCTATTGCCCGTTGGTGCGCCGTTGCTCACCTCCGCCAACCCCTCGGCATCATTCCGAGGGGGGCCGGCCACTCCGGTTGTGGTGACCGGCGCCAACACGCATTTCGCCCCGGGACTGACGCTCTATGCAGGTCCAGGGGTCGCGGTACTCGGCGTGACCGTGGTCGACTCCCAGACGATTCTGGCGACCCTCTCGGCCTCCCCTTCGGCGACTCCGGGCCCGTGCTCGTTGATCGTCATGACTGGCTCCGAGGAAGCTGTTTTGCCGAATGGGCTGACGCTACAGTAAAGCTGAGAATACGGTAGGCCGGACCCCGGAAATTGATTCCTCAGAACCTGTCCGTCATCGTCGCATTACCCGGGCTCTACCCCGGCACCGATCACGCCAGAACCCGGTCTCCGCCTGCCGCCTGGAATGCCGCTCTAGCGTCCGCCTCGCGCCTGAGAAGTTCGTCCAGTACGTCCTGGAAATCCGGCAGCCGGGAAAGCGGCCGCAGCCACGGATCGCATCGCAAGGCAGTGGAGCAGAGAAAACCCTCTGTCGCGAGGTCGCGTATCGTGCTTAAAGCATCGGCATGCTCTCCGTCTCGCGCCAACTGCCGCGTCAGGTAGAACTTGGCTTCCGGATCCTTGGTCGGCCGTATCGCCAGTGCCGGCCGCAAGATTTCAATACTCCTGGCATGGTCGCCCTGCAGGGAGTAACGGAGAGACTCCATCATGGGCGGAAACGGCCCGCCCGGAGCACCACGGCGGCCCAGCAAATCGAGGGCTTCGGCCTCCCGCCCGGCGGCGGCCATGGCAGCCAGATCCAGATAGTAGAGAGCGCCCCGCGAATACCACTCGAGGGTGCGCTCATAGTCTCCCATCAGGAAAAAGGTGTGGGCCACATTGGTGTCGATCTTCGGATCGAGTTGCAGCGCATGGTGGTGCGCCCTGACCGATTCGTCCAGCAGGCCGCAGTAACGGCAGGCCTGAACCAGGCCCCGGAACAGTTCGGGATCGTTAGGATTCCTCTCCTCTTGCCCCAGGAGACGCACTATGGCCTCCTGGGCGTGCCCTGTATCGGCCTCAAACGCCGTATAAAAATTGTGGGCGATGGGCAGGTCGGGACTCAATGCAAATGCGCGGTGAAATGCCCACTTCGCCAATTCCAGGCTCTGCGGTCCCTCCTCGCCGAACTTCTCAAGGGTTCGATAGCACCTTCCCAGACGCGCCCACGCCGGAGCGTAGTCCGGGTCTTCGTCCAGGCATTCGCGGTACAGGTCTCGCGCCATCGACAGGCTCTCCAAAGTCCGCTGGCGCTGCACTTGGTTCGCGCGCAGGTAGAACTCGTAGGCTCTCGCTGAAGCCGGCACATTGTGCGCCAAAACCCGCCGCTCGCGCTCGGTCAAGCGCAACATCAGCAATTCCACGATGCCGTGCACCAGGCTGTCCTGAACCTCGATCAGGTTGTCGAGCCTGGTCGTCGAGACATAAGACCCCACCAGCGTGCCGGAGGGTGCATGGATCAATTCCGCACTAACTCGCACCTGGTCGCCCTCACACAGGATCGTGCCCGCCAGCAGCATGTCCACATCCGCTTCCCGCGCGATGTGCCTGGGGTCCGGGTTGCCTTCGGCCAGGCGCGCTGCCAGCAGGCTGGAACGCACCGTGAGCGAGCGCAGCCCCGCCAGCGACGCCGAGATCGCCTCGGGCAGGCTATGTTCCAGAACACCGGCCCGTTCATCACCGTTCCGCACGGTAAATGGAAGCGCGATGAACCGGATGACTCGTTCCGCCGGTGCCTCCTCGGCAACCTGTATGGGAGTTCCTACCGCCGCGACGGAAGCCCAGGTCCGTGTTACCGGGGGAAGAAAGCGATACCCCAGCTTCGGAACCGTCTGAATATAGGTGCCGGCAGCGCCGGCGTCCGCCAGAACTTTGCGCAGGAGCGAGATCTGACTGGTCAGGCTGCCTTCCTCGACGAAGCTGTCGGACCAGAGCGCCGTGATCAGATCTTCCTTTCGCATCAGATGGCCCGGGTTGCGCACCAGCAGCAGCAGAGTCTCGAAGGCCTTGGGTGGAAGGGCCAGAACCTGGTTGCCGCGGCGCAGAATGCGTTCGCCGGGCAGAAGCCGGAATGGGCCGAAGGTATAGGATTGTGCTTCCGCCGCCTCGGTACGGGCTTCGGGGCCTGCTGGAAAGGCGATTCGACTCGGCAAATTCGGCGACGTCCGTTGAGAGTTCATCAGGAAAACATCAGGTTTTGGTCAGGACTTGCCCGGTCCACGTTGGTCATACTGTTTCCGTATTGATCCGGACCAAAAACGGAGTTTCCGATCTGGATCCGTATAAATTCTAGCCCAATCGGAAGGAGATAGATATGAAATTCGCAACGATCCCACTGCTGGGAATCCTGCTCCTGGGGTCATTCGCATCACTGAATGCCCAGCCTGCCGGAACCTCCCAAGTAACTATGGCTTACGTTAACGAGAAGTTTGACCCACCACCCCCCACGCCCACCGGTTTCGATGGTGTCTGCCTTATCTACTACACGCTGCTTGGAGATTTCGACCGGAAGTCCTTGTTCTGGACGCCCCTGTTCGGTACCCCGGTCGTCGACGCGAAACATGCTCGCTTCATCTGGGTGTCGGACTACACCGTGCAAACGCTGACCGAAAATGAGGGGCTTAGCTCCTTCCTGATTCCCGAGGGAACTGGCACCATCTATTACGCCGAGTATCCCCTGGATCGCAATTGGACCGACCGGAGCACCTGGGGGGACCCCATAGCCACGTTTGTCAGGAAAGCAGGAGTGTTCCAAAGCAGGGATGGCGGAATCTCGGGCACTCTCATGAATACCGCGCAACTGGTGTCGAGCACTCCGTTCACACTGAACGGGAAGACGTACAACCTTAAGGACCTGGTCCCACAGGGAATGACCTGCTTCGAGACTGCGGTAGACGTTTATGAGGCTGGCACCTGCGTCGCGATCGGGAAGTAAGAGACGCGTTCGCGACGGATACCCCGGCCAGGGGCGGTGAGCGCTTGATTGCGGAATCTACGGCGCCAAGTTCAGTATGCAGGGGGCCCGACGCGCAACGTCGTCGGCCCCCTGGCGAGACGGAGCGCTAGAACAAATCTACGGGTTGCGCGTCATGGGAACGGCGGTGAGTTCGGGTTCCTGGATCGTGGCTCATCCCGAAGTTCATGGGGCTTCCTGACTGCAGCTCACCGGATCGGCGAAAACGCCAGTGGCCGCACAATCGTGTTGCTGATGTTGCTCACGATCTCGGCATCGCTCAGGCCGGGCTGGGCGCGCAGTTTCTGCCACTCCGGATCGGCGCCGAAACCGCGCCACAGCCGGTCGCGGGAGGCCAGATCGTCGAAAGCCAGCATGTAGGTAAGGCTGGGCAGATTGCGGCCCACGATGGTCTGGCCAAAAAACACGGGCGTCATGCCGAGGCGGCGGAAAATGCCGATCTCTCCCTGGTTGAACATCTGAATCTTGCGCCGGGAGGCCTTCTCGTTCACGGATTCATAAGTGCGAATCTCGAAGATGCGTGGCGCCCGCGTGGCATCGGTGGGAGGCGTTTCGAGCGCGGGCATGCCGTCGAAGGCGCGAAGCAGGGTGCTCTCCATGCGGACGTACGCCGGATTGGCGATGTTGTTGTACGAGTCCCACCCTTTTTCGAACTCCTTGTCGTCCGAGAACTTGTTGTGGATGGTTTCCATCGAAGCGAACGACGGATAGGTGGCCAGCGACAGAATGAAGGGGCTACGCTCCGCGATCACGGGGCTGAAAAACCCGAGCGGACCCAGGCCGGCGCGCCGGGCGGCCGGGAGGAAGACGGCGTTCAGGTAGTCGGTGGTGCGGTCCACCTGCGTACCGGTCCGCATGTAGAAGTAGAGGAGGTGGAACAGCGCGTTCCCGGGCGTCGGGGCCGGAGCGGCCCTCACCATCCCAGCGGCAGCGGCGGCGGATACGAATTGGCGTCGTTTCATGCGGACTCCGTTACAACCGCCGGCCCACAATCTCGACCGCTAACCCCCAACCAGCACCGTGAATTCTCCCAGGATGATCGTGCCGCCATGCACCGTGAGATCGCCGATACGCGCTTGCATCAATCCCACAGTGAGGACCGTCATGGACCCCTTCGCGATCACGTCCGGCGGGCCGACGCAGGTGGCCATATCGGTAACCCGCGCCGCGGGTAGTTTACCGATCAGCACGGTCACCGCGCAGGGCGGAATGATCGGCCCTCCCACGTGCGGCACCAACGCCGTTACCATCGGGCATACGTGCATGTCAGTGATTCTCGCGGCCGGCTGTCCCATGACCTTCTCCTTTTAAGCCTGTTTCCCTTCCCACAACTTGATGCGTTTCGTCACATCCACGCCCTGCGCCACGAAACTCTTGAACTTCTCCGGCGCCTGTTTCGGCTCGCCGCTCATGGCGGCGAGATTCACCGCCGCGGAAACCGCCTTGGCCGTGAGGTATGGGCCCGGCGCCACGGCGGGGCAATCCGGGGGCGCCAGACTGTCGCCGCTAAAGAATGCCGCCAATCCGGCACAACCCGCCGCCGTCCCCAATTTGGCGATATCCGCAGCTTCTTTGGCCGCACGCCGGTTCTCGTCGGTGGGCTGCGCGATCCACCTCTCGGTAGCCTCCAGCGACGCCTTGATCTTGGGCGGAGGGTTCTCCCCGGAGCCGCGCCGCGCCGAAATCCAGGCCCACCAAACCGCCTCGCGTTTCGGCAGGGCATGCGCCACGAAACGTACCGCGTCGGGGTAGAACTGCTTCTCCATCAGTTTCGCCACGTAGTCGAGCGGATGCAACTCCGGCTTCATCAGGGCCATGGCTTCGTCGCCCAGTTCCGCCACTGAGGCAACGGACTCGGTCATCGAATTGGTCTGCGCCGGGCTACCCATAGTCAGTTGATCATAACCATGGCGCCCTTGATCGTCGTAATCGCATCTGATTTGATGGTGGTCATCATGGCGTGTTCGTCCAATGTCGCCTGCGCATCGATTGTGATCATCACAGACTTCATGGTGATGCTGGTGGGGTCCATCACGATGCTGCTCTGGCCACACTTGATTGTAATCTTGGTGACAGCCTCGGTGCTCTGTTGGTTTTCGATCTTCTCGGTCAGGTTGTTCATGACGTGGAGCGAATCGTCGCCCGGGGTCATCGGACTCTTGCCGAAGCCGACGGTGGTCGTCCGGTTGTGCTCCACTTCCACGGTCAAGTCCTTCTCCGCGTGGACCAGGATCTCTTCGCTATCCTTCTTGTCTTCGAAGCGGATCTCGTTGTAATTGTCCGGGCTGCCATTTTTCGAGCTGCGGCTCTTGATGCCACTCTGGGTCTTGTTGTCGGGCAAGGTGTAGGGCGGCATCATGTCGGCATTGTACACGCTTCCGACGATGATGGGGTGGTCGGGATCGCCTTCTTCGAAATCGACGATCACCTCCTGCCCGATTCGCGGGATATGGATCGCTCCCCACTGCTTGCCCGCCCAATGCGTCCCCACGCGGATCCAGCACGAGCTGTCGAGATTGTTCTGGCCGTCGCGGTCCCAGTGAAACTGCACCTTCACGCGGCTATATTTGTCGGGGAAGATCTCCTCACCAGGCGGCCCCACCACGGTAGCGAGCTGCACTCCCCTGATGGATGGTACCGGCGTGGAGCGTTGCGGCCGGTAGGGTAGAGCCGCAGGAATGCAAGTGAACGTATTCTTGTACTCGTAGGGCTCAGACTCCGCGCGGAGGGGCTGTTCGCCCTGGTGTTCCACGCTGGTCAGCACGTAGCTGTCGTCTTCCGAGAAGTGTTTGGTGAGGTTGAACTTGTGGCCGGCGGTGAATGCCGAATGCACGCTTTCTCCTTCGATCAGGAGGGTGAGGGCCGCTTCCTGCTGCATCCGGACATCCACGATGCGGCTGTTTTCGGAGAAGATCCACTGCAGGTGATCGGGCTGTTCCCCTGCCGACTTGTTGATGCCGTCGAAATGGCGGGAGTATTCGCCCGGAAACTCGTAGAGTTCCTGTGAGTCGGTCGACCCGGACTTCAGCTTGTGGGACGTCTTGCCCACCTGAACCGAGTCCGTGATGGACTTGTCGGCATTCAGGTGCTTGTTCGGCAATTGGAAATGCTCGTCCCAGACGAGGTACTTGGGGGAGCGGATCTCCTGCGCTTTGGACCAGATGTAGACGCGGTCTTCGGTCAATTCCAGGTTGTGGACCATCTCCTGGTACACGGCCGTGGGCGAAAACGGAAGATCCGGATGAGATTGCGGCGTATTGGCCAGCACCATGGTGTGGCCATCCTTGGAGTGCTTGAAGAAATAATAGATACCACACTCCTCCATCAGGCGGCAGGCGAAATTGAAATCGCTCTCCTGGTACTGCACCACGTACTCGCGGCTCTTGAAATCTCCCTGGATTTCGTAAGACACGTCCAGCCCCGTGAGCACCTTCTTCAGAATATCGGGAATGGTCATTTGCTGGAAGAGCTTACTCCGCCGGTTGCGGGTCAGCATCCAGAATTGGGGTACCACTTCCAGCCGGTAAGCCTTGAATACCAGGTCGCGGCCCTGCTGCTTCATCCGCCTCACGATGCCGTTGATGTAGCGTTTGCCGGTTTCCCTGGCGATCTCGAGGGTGACCTTTTTGCCCAGCAGTTGGTCGAAGGGAACCTCGTTTTGGATTTCGGCGACCACTTCCAGGTCGAATTGAAACAGCTCCGAAACCGCTTCCCGGCCGCTGAATCTTTTTACCAGCAGTACGTCCTTGCCGAGAGGAGTGGTGAGTTCGTACGGCCGCTCAGTTTGCGCAAACATAAGCGTCAAAGCCTCTTACTGATAAACAAAGGATCCGTCGGCGCCGATCGAAACATGGATGGACGCGAGTTTCTGCCGCTCCGCCAGCCTGCCAAGAATCTGGCGCGAGATCTCCGGCAGCAACGTATTGGTCAGAATGTTGTCCACGTTGCGCGCTCCGCTCTCCACTTCCGTGCAGCGCTTGGCAACCTCATCGATCAGTTGCTCGTCATGAGTCAGCCCAATCTTGTGGGTCTCCTGGAGCCGCCGCTGGATCTTCCCCAGCTTCAACCGCACGATCATCTTCATAGATTCATCCTTAATGGGGAAATACGGGATGATCACCAGGCGGCCCAAAAAGGCCGGCTTGAAGATTTTGTTCAGCTCCGGCTTCATGGCCTTGACCAGGCCGTCGGACGAGGGGGCTGTCTCCGGATCCGCCATCAATTTCATTAACGTATCTGTGCCCGCATTGGATGTCAGGATGATAATGGTGTTCTTGAAATCGATGACACGCCCTTCGCCATCCTCCAACATTCCCTTATCGAACACCTGGAAGAACAGCTCCAGCACGTCCGGATGGGCCTTCTCCACCTCATCCAGCAGGAGCACGGAATAAGGCTTGCGCCGCACCGCTTCCGTCAGCACGCCGCCCTCGCCATAGCCCACGTATCCGGGAGGCGACCCTTTCAGGGTGGAAACCGTATGGGCTTCCTGGAATTCCGACATGTTGATGGTGATCATGTTGCGCTCGCCGCCATACATCATGTCGGCCAGGGTCAGGGCTGTTTCCGTCTTACCCACGCCGCTGGGCCCCACCAGCAGGAACACGCCGATGGGTTTGCTGGGATCCTCCAGGCCGGCCTTCGACGTACGGATGCGCTCGCTGATCATCTCCAGAGCATGGTCCTGCCCGATGACGCGCTTGCCCAGGTGCGATTCCAGATGGAGCACGGTCTCCACTTCGTCACTCAGCATCTTGCCGATGGGAATGCCGGTCCACGCCGAAACCACATCGCCCACGATACTGGCATCCACGCACACACGCATCAAGGGAGTTTCGCCCTGGAGTTGTTCCAGTTCGGTGTTGAGGCCGGCCAATCGGCTGCGTAGTACTTCGGGATCTTCCACCGGAGGGGCGGGTGGGGCGCCGGCGACAGGTGCGCCACTGGCCGCGGCAGCGGCTTGGGCGGCGCTAAGCTCGGCAGCGGCTTGGGCGGCGGCGGCCGCAGCCTCGGCGGTGGATGCGCCGGGCGTGGTTATGGCGGCGGTAAACGCGGCGGCGGCCTGCGCGGCAGCGGCTTGCGCGGCGACGACTCGCGCGGCAGCAGTTTGCGCGGCAGCAGCTTGCGCGGCGGCGGCAGCCTGCGCGGCTTGCGCTTCTGCGGATGGAGGACCGATCGGTCCCTCCAGCTTGCCGCGCACCTCCCGGATGCGATTCACCAGGTCGAGCTCCTTATCCCAGCGCGCCTTCAGCCCAACCAGCCGCTCTTCGGCGGCGGCCTTCTGCGCGGACACCGCGGCGATGCGCTCCGCATGGTCGGCGCCGAGTGCCGCCTCCCGTCCCAGGATGCGAAGCTGCACCGCGCAATCGTCGATTTCACGGGTGGCATCCTCCACCGCGGGCGGCGTGGCGTTCTGTCCCAGCGAAAGCCGCGCGCATGCGGTATCCAGCACGCTGACGGCCTTGTCGGGAAGCTGGCGGTCGGCCAGATAGCGATGCGACAGCTTTACCGCCGCGGCCAGCCCCTCATCCAGGATGCGCACGTTGTGGTGCTTCTCCAGGATCGGCGCTACGCTGCGCATCATCACATTGCACTTGACTTCGGTGGGCTCTTCCACCTTCACGACCTGGAAGCGCCGCGCCAGCGCGGGGTCCTTCTCGAAGTACTTCTTGTATTCCGACCAGGTGGTGGCCGCGATGGTGCGCAGCTCGCCGCGCGCCAAGGCCGGTTTCAGGATGTTGGCCGCATCGTTCTGTCCGGCCGCGCCGCCCGCCCCGATCATGGTGTGGGCTTCGTCGATGAACAGGACGATGGGCGTGGGCGAAGCCTTCACTTCATCGATCAGCCCTTTCAAACGGTTTTCGAATTCGCCCTTGATCCCGGCGCCCGCCTGCAGCAGCGCCAGGTCCAGCGTACGCACCGTGACATTGCGGAGCACCGGGGGCACGTCACCCTGCACGATGCGCCCCGCGAATCCCTCCACCACGGCGGTTTTGCCCACGCCCGCCTCGCCTGTGAGAATGGGGTTGTTTTGCCGCCGCCGCGTAAGGATGTCCACGATCTGGCGGATCTCGAAGTCGCGTCCCAGCACGGGATCGATCTTCCCCAGTTTGGCGTTCTCCGTCAGATTGACGGTGTACTGGTCCAGGTTGGGCGTCTTCCCGCCCACTTTGGGCATGCCCCCGGCGGCCGGCGCGCCCGCCGCGCCCGCAGCGGGTGCAGCGTCCTGGGTGAACTCCTGGGAATCCTCCATGATCGCCGGCAACAGCTTGCGCAAGGCTTCAGGCTCGATCTTCTGGAGTTCCTTGCTGATGTCGCGCACAATGCGCGCGAGTTCCTCGTCCGAAACCAGCGCCAGCGCCACAAACCCCGAACGGATCTGGCCCGCGTTGAACTCTAATGATCCAAATGACCACGCCTCACTGAACATCCGGATCAGCGATGGCGTGTACCCGATCGCTCCGGCATTCCCACGCTTCTTCCCATCGAGGCTTCGCGTCAACTCCGCCGAGAGCCGCGCTCTGTCGACGCCAAACTGCTTCAGGATGCGGGCCAAATCGGAGTCCGTCGCTTCCATTGACTTCGTCAGGAAATGTTCGACATCGATGTAGTAGTGCGTCCTCGCCATACAAAGACCGGCGGCATCCTCCATCGCCTTCCTGGTGGTCGTGTTCAGTCGTCTGACCAGCGGCTTAAACAAGTCGATCGCCATCAAAACCTCCCAATTTGGGCCACGGATGAACAACACAGATGAACACAGATAAGAAGTAAGTCTTCAATCCGCGTTCATCTGTGTTCCTCTGTGGCTAATATTCATAATTCCAGAACCGCGTCTCCCGGATCTCTCCGGAAGGGGGCCGATTTCACCCACGAAGTCCACCCCAACTGCCAGCCCGGTTCCTCCTTCAACTCGCAAACCGGCACTTCCTCGCGCAGCAGGATGAGCTGAATCTCCACATCGTACTCCTTCCCGGAGAAGAACGTCGTCAGGGCCCGGATGTGGCGATAAGCGTCGCCACCCGGAAGGAATTCCATATAACGCTCCAGGTTGAGCGGGCCGAGTTGAATCCTCACGCGGGACTGTTTGTCCCAAATCTCGTCCCCCACAATTGCGCCGTAGCCCAGCCTCTCCGAGTAGCTCATCGTGTCGCTCATCGAGCACTGCGCCTCTTCTTCCACGGGGTACCACGCGCCCACGAACTGCTCGATCTCCACGTGCACATCGAAATAGTCCGACAGTACCTGCCGGAGCGCCGTGGCGGAACGGGCGTGCAGGGAGAGCAGCCCGCTATAAAACAACAGGGAGTCGTCCGAGACATCCTGCCGGTCCTGTAACCCCGGGGTGCCCAGACCCAGCAGCGCCAGCACGTGGTGCGAAAACGGGTCGAGCTCCCCCCGCTCGTACGGGATGACGAAACGGTACTTCTCCCAGGCCTGATAGAACAGGGAGATCATCCGGTGGTTGAACAGGTCGTAGAAATCGCGCAAGGTCCGGTCGCGGGCGCGGAGCCGATTGAGCACCAGGTCGCTGTATACCAGCGGCAGCACGCCCAAGGGCCCGGTCAGACCCATGAAGTTCACGCGCATTTGCGCCGGGCCCTTCACCGGCCGGTCCAGTTCCTGGATCTCGCTGGCCGGAAATGACACGTCGGGGTGTGCGGCGAAGCGCACCACTTCGGATGCAGGATTGCTGAACCGGCCCACCACCTGACGCCCCGGCGCCATGCGCGTCAGCAGCCGAACCGCCTGGAAGAACTCGAAGCGGTACGGTTCGCGGTCCAGCATCTCCGCGATGGGCCAGCGTTCCAGGTCCACCGGCGCGCGCGGGTGCTCGTCGAAGGCGTCCCCGGCCTGTTTTGCCAAAAGAGTCACAGCAGTATTTTCCGTCCCGCCCGCGGGGGCCACTGTCTCAGAATTTCTTTTCGCTGGCGGGTCCGTACCTGCAGTTGGCTGAAGCTGTTCATGGAAACGTAAAGTCCCAGGAAATACTCCAGCACGGCGGCAAACAGGTACACGCCGCCGCCCACGAATTGTTCTTCGTCGAACTCCATCTCCACGTGGGTTCCGCGCGCAAACGCCATGCCGTCGTCCGAGACGACGCGCGAAAAGTGTCTGCGGCTGTTCAACGCGGTCAATCCCTCGATCTGCTTCTCCGAGTACGTGGACCCCGTGAAATTGTAGAGCCGCAGGATCTCCTGCAGCGCCTCGCGCCCTTCGCTGACCAGCGACAGATAGTTGAGCGAAAGCTGCGAAGTCAGCCGCCACAGGGAGTCCTTGGCCATGGGGGGTCTCACCGTGTCGGTGGGCTTGAGCAGAGCCACGATGCGCTTGACCGGCAAAGCCCCTTCCAACTCGAAGTCTCCGGCCTCGTTGCCGAACGGCAGCCGCGCCGGCAGGTCGCGGTTCGAACAGATCGTCCGCACCACCAGGGTGTCCACGAAGGGCTTGACGGGCCGCCCCGACCGGTCCACCAGGGAAAGGAAAACCTCGCTGCCGTCGTCGTCGCGATAGCCCGAGGGCCGCCGCGCCCCGCGCCAGAACATCTGCACCTTCGACCGCCCCATTCCGTGGCGGAAGGAATACAGCGGCTCGAACCGCAACACCTCACCAGTCTGCGGGTTGGCGTTCAGCACCTCGGTGATCTCGAATACCTCGGTGGCCTTTCGCCGGGTTACATCGGGCACTACCTGGTATTCGTAGCGCGTGTGATCCAGAAGGATGGGCTCGGCGGTCTGCGCGAACAGGTTCACGACGGGCGCGCATGCCAGCAGGAACGTCTTGGTGGAAACTCCCAGTTCCAGCATCTGCCGCCGGTCGTTGCGCTCAAACGGCGAGATCAGGAGGATCACCTCGGCGCGCTTCCCGAACCCGCCCTGGCACACACGGTCCAACCCCGTCAGCTCCAGAAAAAAGAACTTCTGCGGGAAGCAGAAATATTCCTGAAGCAGCCGGTATCCCACAAAGGAGCGCCTGGGATACGGCAGGGCACCCTCGTTCTCGGCAAACCCCACAGGCCGCAGCGCGTCCGGTGTGAGGTACACCGGCTGCACTTTCGACCGGGGAGTAGGGTCCCGCACAATGATCTGCACGCAGTTGTTGCACAGCAGTTCGTACAGCGAATGCACCATGGTGCCTTCGCCATTCAGGTAGAACCGCAGCGATTCCAGCGACATCTGGGAGAACTTGAGGTCGCCGTGGCAGCGCAGGTCGATGCGAACCGCCGCAACGGCGTCGGACGATCGGATGGCCGGCTGCAGGCGATCGGGTGTTTTCCACTCCGCCTCGGCCACCTCCACGGGCCAAAATGTCAGGTCGTAGCAGGTTCGGAACTTGCAGGGCACGCCCTGCAACGGCCGCGAATTCAGCACCGAGTCGCGTTCCAGTTTCAGGCCGGATTGGGGGGTCACCTGTTCGGGGTCCACGTGGAACTGGGCTATCGACATCGAGGGAATGGGCCGCAGGTAGTGCGGATACATGATACTCAGCAGCGATTCGGTGATCTCCGGAAACTCGTCGTCGATCTTGAGGTGGACCCGGCCGGCGAGAAACGCGAACGCCTCCATGAGGCGCTCCACGTGCGGATCCTCGCACTTGTCCGCCTCCAGGACCAGGCGCGACGCAACCTTGGGATACTTGGCGGCGAACTCCGCGCCCATCTGGCGCAGGAAGGTCAGCTCGCGTTCATAGTAGAGCAACAGGTCATCCCGCACTGGGATCTCCCTTCACCTGGTACTCGCCGCTGGAAAGCTGGAGCACGGTGTCGAATGAGATACGTTCCGCCACGGGTTTCATGTCGAGCAGTCCGTCGATCTGAAAGCGCAGCACGTTCTGCGTGGCGGAAAGCTCTCCGACCGGCGACACCTTGATCCGCCGGAGCCGCGGCTCGAACACCCCGAGGACGGTCTCGATCATGCGGGCCAGGTAAGCGCGGTCGTGCGTGGATTCCCAGTTGAGCGTGGTCAGATCGGGCAACCCGTAGTTGAACAACGAACGCTCCAGTTCCTGGAACTCGCTGCCCGCCGCCTCGGGCGTGCGCCGGGTATTCAACAGCCACTCCAGGTCGCGGCGCAGCGATGCCTTCAACTGCCGTACGGATTGCGCCCGCGTGACGGGCTGTTCCGATGCGTTCTTAGGCTCTAGATCGATGAGCCGCTCCAGCAGCGACTGCTCGACGGTCTGATCCGGCTCCCAACGCGGCATACGTTATCGTTCCAGTTTCATAGCTTCCACGGGATCCAGCCGGCAGATCCAGGAATACAGCTTCTCGCGCTCGTCCGAGGAGCCCTCGGATTTTACGAGGCACTGGTGGAACAGCCTGAGGGGATACGCCAGCGTCTCCCGCGACTCCCACTCCTCCAGTTTTTTCTCCTCGATCTCCGCCGCGGCTGCCTGAAGAATAGGGAGCGCCATACCCTCATTCCCGGCGTGCAGGCAGAGATGCGCCAACTGAGCCTTCCGCAGGAAGCGGCCGCGTCCGCTGGGTTCCTGGGCAATTTCGCGCATCAACAATTCGATGCCCGCCTCGGGCCGCCCTAAACGGGCTGCCTCCATCGCCAGGTCGAGAGCACGCTGGTGTAATGCCGTACCGTCCGCGGGAGAAACCTCCGGACTCGTTTGTGCGGGAGCCCGCCGAGCGTGAAAGAACCTGCTTTTTCAGCCACGCCTGGGTGTCCGCGTTGGCCGCCGGCGTATCGTCCATCAGGGTCATTTCGAGAAGCTGCGGATAGGTTTCGAGCAGGCTCTGCAGCTCGGCGACGACGGCGCGGCGCACCGGCTCGTAATAGCCGCCCAATTTCTGGCAAGCCTGGGTTACGTAGCGTTGCAGATCCAGCCATCCGCGGCCATACTCCATCCCCATGGCGGTCTCGGCCATGTCGAGCACTTCCTGCCAGTTGGAATCCATCGTAGCGCGCTTGAGCGCCTGCCGGGTTTCCGACGGGGGCGCAACCAGTTTGGTCTGGTCGATGCTCGTAGGGGAGGCACGTAGCTCGCCCCAGCGCAGACCTCGCAGCATCAGGTAGGGCGCGGGGCTGTACGGATTCTGCTGCCGCATGAACCTGGCCACCGCCACCACCCTCGCGACGGCGTCTTCCCAACTCTCCGGCAGGGCGGCGATGGCGGCGGGTTTGCGAGCCGGCGCCGGCGCCCCCTGCCCAACGGGAGCCTGTGGAGCCTCCGGCGCAGCCTCCGCCTTAGCCGGCTCCGCAGCCTCGGTTGCCCCAGCCGCCTGCCCTGCATCCGGTTCCTTCTCGCGCTTCCTCAGCAGCAGGGTGTGGACCGAGAGCCGGACCTCTTCGACGCCCTTTTTGAGGTCGCCGAACGAGGGGCTTAGATCCCCGAACTTCTCGTCGCAGAATTGCGAAAGCCGGCTGATGGATTCCAGCGTTTCATCCAGCGTCCGCTCCAGGTCCACGTAGAACGTCTTCGACGTCGCGTCGAAATCCTTGTCGAATTTCTCGGGGGGAGTCTTGCCTTCGGCGATCTTGGCCGCGCGGGCCTGCTGCTTTTCGTAGCTATCCGCCGCCGCTTCCTCGGTACCGACTTGACGCGTTTCGTCGAGGTGGACCCAGGCCAGCCCTCCTTCGGTAATGGGTGCCAGCTTGACGGCAGTCGCTGGCCGATCCTTCTCCGGCAGAGTCGGCTCGGTGGCGAGCCATTCGAGCGGCCCCACGCGAGTCTCCGGATCGCCGTCTTCAATCTCCGGATAGATGCTGTCCCAAAACGTCTCCAGAAGCTGGTGTATCAAATTCAGACCGTCGCGGAAGCCCGTGAAGCCCTCGCGACGCAACAGAGCCTGCGCCAGCCAGACCGCAAGCTGCACGTCCTTGGTCTTGGTGGCCAAGGCTTCCGTGATCAGCTTGATGGTCAGTGTCCAGTCAGCCAGCTTTCGCTCTAGCTGCCATTCACCCTGCGCGACATCATCGTCTTCACGCCTGGCTTCCTTGATTTTGTCGTAGAGCGGATCGTACTTCAGGTTGCGGCCGGAGGGATTCTCCGGCGATATCGGGTTCAGCAGTTCATTGGGTAGAGGCATGGCTTTGCGGGATCTCTTCAGCTCCCGCGATCTCCAGACGCCGCAACTCCAGGATCGGGTACTCCTCCCCGTCGACCAGAAAACTCTTCTGGCCAAACGGAACCAACTCGTCCCCCAGTTCCTCCCATACGGTGGCACGGCCGAGTCGCACTGCATCGTCGGCATGCCGGAAGCTGAACGGCGCCAGCACCGGCATCAGCACTTCGCCCAACTCCATATCTTTGAAGGAAGGTCCCGTATGCAGCAAGACCGGAGCCCAGAGAAGATCGCGAAGACGCTTGGGCGGCTGCATTTCCACCGACGCGACGTGAGCCAGCGGAATCCACATGTACTGGCCGGCCGCGAAGACCTCCAGGCGGGGACCGATTCGGGGATCGCTATCAGTGATGGATAGGAATGGCTTGCCATTGAGGGTGCCGGCAGGCTCCGTGACTGCGGATCCGGTTGTGGGATAGTCCTTCTTTTCAAACAACTCGTTCCGGGTACGCTCCGCGTGCAGGGCCGCGCGGTAGAGCATCGCCCCGGTCATCGCCTCCATGCTTCCCTGCGAGAGAATATCGAGCTGCTTTTCGGCTCTTTCATATTTGCCGGCAAAACACAAGAGTTCAAAAAGGAAGGTGCGGCGCTTGCTGTCCGCCGGGTTGTCCCGGATTTCGGCATTGAGCGCCTGCACCGCCTCATCGAGTTTGCCAGCCTGGTAAAGTTCCCTGGCTGTCATGAGAATCCCCAGGTACGAGCTAGAGCTTCTGGTTGGCCGACACGTCCCAGCCCATCTGCCCGGCCGGGCTGCCGCTGCCATCCGGCTTCTGCACCTGGTAGTCCATGAAGATCTTCGTAAAGTTGAGCGTGATGCTCTCCGTCGGAGTGTCGTCGCCGTGCGAGCCTCCGAGCTGATAAGAGGTGACGAGCACCTGCTGCATCTTGATCTTGAGGAACTCCAGCGGCTTCTCGCCGGCCTTGCGCGAGACGATCGTCGCTTCGTCATAGTGCTTGCCATTAGAGCACTTCAGGAAAAGGTCCGCACTCGAAGTGTCCGTCCTCTTGCTGACGGAGATGTCGTGCATGTTCACCTTGCCCGCGCCCGACCCGCCTCCGACGTGTCCGCCGGAACCGCTCTGGGTAGCGCCGAAACTCCAACTGAAAATGTCGATCCAGTCTTTGTATACAGCGTCCTGGGCTTCGCCCTTGATTCCAGACAGCTTCAGAAAATAATCAGTAGCCATGTTCAAATCCTCCTATTTCCGTTCTTCGTTTTTTGGGTTTGTGCGTAATCCGGGATCCGGATCCCGGGTAAATCCGGGATCCGCGATCCCGGAGAACTTACTTCTTCGCGCTGGCCGGCAGTTCCGCCACCAGGCGTAGCGAAACCGACAGTTCATCGAGCTGGAAGTGCGGTTTCAAGAAGGCGATGGCGCGGTATGCACCGGGCTTTCCTGGAACCTCCGCCACTTCGATGCTGGCCGCGGACAGGGGCTTCTGAGCCTTGATGGTTGGTCCCACATCCCCCACCGCGACGTAATGCTGGATCCACTGGTTGAGGAAGTGCTGGCAGTCCGATCGCGACATGAAGCTGCCGATCTTGTCCCGCATCATGGCTTTGAGGTAGTGCGCGAAGCGCGATATCGCCATCATGTAGGGCAACTGGGTAGAGAGCCGCGCGTTGGCGTTGGCCGCGTCCTTATCGTACAGTTTGGGCTTCTGCGCCGACTGCACGCTGAAGAATGCGGCATAGTCGGTGTCTTTGCAGTGCACCAGCGGGATGAACCCCTGGTCCGCCAACTCCTTTTCGCGACGGTCGGTAATGGGCGACTCCGTGGGGCACTTGAGCGCGATCTCTCCCTCGTCGGTAGTGAAGTTGTGCGTCGGCAGGCCCTCCACCAGGCCGCCGCCCTCCACCCCGCGGATCGCCGCGCACCACCCGTAACGGGCGAACGCATTGGTGAGCCGCGCGCCTAAACAGTAAGCCGCGTTGCTCCACAGGTATTTGGAGTGGTCCGTGCCGTCCACCCCCTCTTCATAATTGAATCCATCCACCGACGCGCCGTTCTTGCCGTAGGGCAGGCGCATGAGGATGTGGGGCAGGCACATTCCAACGTAGCGTGAATCCTCGCTCATCCGGAAGCTCTTCCACTTGGCATACTCGGTGGTATCGAAGATCTTCCCGATGTCGCGCGGATTGCCGATGGCCGTGAAGCTGTCCATGTTGAACATGTCCGACGATGCCGCCGTCAGAAACGGCGCATGCGCCGCCGCCGCCACGTTGGACACCTTCTCCAGCAACTCGATGTCCTCCGGCCCTTTGCCGAACTCGTAGTCGCCGACCATGGCAGCGAATGGGGCGCCGCCGAAGACGCCGTACTCTTCCTCGTACACTTTCTTGAAGAGCGCGCTCTGGTCGAACTCCGGCGCCCGCTGCATGTCGCGCAACAGTTCCCGCTTGGTGACATTCAGCACCCGGATCTTCAACATCGAGCTGGTCTCGCTCTGATCCATCAGGTACTTCAGTCCCCGCCAGCTTCCCTCCAGTTTCTGGAAAGGCTCACTGTGCAGGACTTCGTTGAGCTGGATGGAAATCAGGTGATCGATCTGCGCGATGCGCGCCGTGATCATGGCTTCGGCATCCTTGGACACCGTCATGGCGCCTTCCAGCACCTGCGCCACGAACTCCCGCACCAGGTTTTTGCCACGCTCCCTGGCTGCCGGGTCGCGCGCCAGCCGGCCCTGCTCTACGATCTGGTCGAGCAAGCTGACCTGCTCGGTCGTTTGTTCCGCGGCTTGTGGCACTGCCGCCTGTTGAGCATCACTCATGGGATCCCTCCGTTGTGCCTATCTCTTTGCGCAACTGCGCCAGCTTGTTCTCATCGGTGACGCTGGTGCGCAGCAACTCCTCCAATTTGTCGTTGCCTTGCAGGTTGCCGCGCAGATCCTGCATGCGGCTCCGCAATTCCAACAGTTCCCGCAACGGGCGCACCTGTCGCGCCACATTCTCCGGGGCGAAATCGTCCAGGTTCTTGAAATGTAAGTCGACCTTCAAATTGCCCGCGTTCGGATCTTCGCTCAGCTTGTTCTCAACGGAGAACGCCAAGTGTGGCCTCATGCTCTCAAGCACCTGGTCGAAGTTATCGGGATTGACTTCCACGAATTTCCGGTCTTTGAGGCGTGCCAGCGGATCCACCGGCTGCCCGGTGAAATCCCCCAGAACCCCTAAGACAAACGGCAACTCCTTCAGTTCGATCGCATCGCCGATTTCCACATCGTAAGTGATCTGGACTCGCGGCGACCGTACACGATCTAATTTGTGTTGGGTACTCTCTCTCGCCATTTACCTACCCCCATGTCTGATTAGCGCAGTGTTTTTTCCAAACCAGCGCTTTTTGGAACGGGCATTTTTTTATGTGGCCGAAACCAGCATCCCCGTTCCTCGTTGGATTATACGACCTAACCACCAAGGTGGGATGTCCAACGGCCAATATTAAGTACTAGCCCCCTGTTGAAGACGCGCCATCCGTGCGATTACGCACAGTTACGGCAACGGGTCGCCAATCCGGCAATCTCAGAGCGCCCACAGACACCAGCACGCCCAACCCCCTGGCAAACTCTTCGATGGGAACGTCCTCCCGAATGATGTTGTCACGCTTGGCGCGCTCGAAATGCTCCCGCCATGTCCTGACGCCGTCACAATCGGGGATGAGTTTCGTCAGCCAGTCTTCGCAGCGAAGAGACAACCGGAACGGCCCAGGAATCTCGAGCCGGAACTCCTGCTTCTGGAACTGTCCATCGCGGAGGCGGTACGCCACCAGCAGTTCGTTTTGCGGGTCGCCCACCGGCCGGCTCTCCAGCAGCATTTCGACGTGGTCGGGACGGGTGAGCGCTATATGCCACTCCAGCAGCCATTCCAGGTCGCTCCTGGTGTAGCCCTCTCCCCTTACGGCGCGCCTCGTCACCTCTTGCCGGGGCTGTTCATGCCTCTCGATCAACAGGGTCGCGTAGACCATGGCTACCGTCCGCGTGCGCTCCCAGAGGGCCAGCCAATTGCGGCTCTCCTCCACGAGGCGGTTCTGGTCGTTGGCAAGGTACTCCCCCGGGGAAAGGCGGGTATGGACGGCCAGCATCACATCAAACTCCTTGTGCGCGTCCCCCAGCCACTTGCGAATTCGCTGTTCGAAGGTCTCGCCCTCGCGGTCCGTGGCCACCTGCAACGAGTGGAAGCGTCCGCCCGGCCGAAGATATTGTGGAAGACCTTCGACGGTGCGCCGGATCACCTGCTCGCCATCGTCGCCCGAGACGGCAAACACGTGGTCCGCCCGCCTGACCTTGGCGGGGACGTAAGGAGGGTGGATCACGATACGGTCGAAGGTCAGCCCCTCGACCGGCGCATAGAGGTCGCCCATCCCAACCGTTAGATTCTCCAGACCGGCGAGGCGGCGGTTGAACTCGGCAAAAAGAACCGAGCGATCGGTGATGTCCGTGGCCCAGACCTGGCGCGCCTGGCGCGCTCCCCGCAATGCGGCGACCCCGGTCCCGGTCCCCATATCCAGCATGGAGTCGCATGGCGTGGAGGGCAATTCGGCCATGAAGCTCTGCGTCGTGTCGAAGACAGGGGGGTATACGATGTCGGGCGGATACGGCGTCCGGGAACCGTCCGGAGCGGCTCCCCGGTCGCACAGTGTCCAGACCCCGTATGCCGGCAGAATCGCCGCCGTGGCGAAGACCATTCCCTGCGGGGCGTGATCGCGAGCCAGCAGGCCCAACCGGTCGAACAACGGCACGGTGCCGGACGGCAGGGCCGCCGCCAGTTTCGCCTCTTCGACGAACCCGCAATCGAAGAACAGGGCAATCATGGCGTCCAGGGGATCTTGAATGGACCGGCCGCCCTCCGGAGGCGCGGAGTAGTTCGCCACGCTCTCGATTTTCAGTCGCCCTCGGATCCCTTCATCGTGGTAGCCCGACTCTTCAATCAAGCGTCGTAGGGCGGCGAAATCGGCATCGGTTCCCGGTTGCGGGACCTTCTGGAACCAGGGGCCGGCAATGTTTGGCGCGGTGGCAGACATGTAGGGTAGGATAACGCCAGCCGCCAGGATGCAATGTATGGAAATGCACGGATCATGGCGCTTGGCGATTCCCCCGGTTCTGGTACTGTCATTCAGCGTCTTCCGCAAGCAGGGACATGGCCGGCCAGCGCTTACCAGCCCACGGACATTTTGCGACACTGAACAATATGAGTCACTCGGAGCGCTGGCCGCCCTTGCCGCTAAGCGAATGGCAGACCACCTACCGCACCCTTCACATGTGGACGCAGATCGTTGGCAAGGTCCGCATGGCCCTCTCGCCGCCCATGAATCATTGGTGGCACGTCACCCTGTATGTCAACTCACGTGGGCTGACAACGGGACCAATACCGTACCCGCCGGGCGTCTTCGAAATTCAGTTCGACTTTCAGAAGCATGAGGTGAACATCTCTACCAGCCGAGGTCCCAGCGCATCGCGGCCATTGCGAGGCGAGTCGGTTGTCGGCTTCTACAGCGGGGTATTCGAGGCGCTGGCAGGGTTGGGCATCGCGGTCGAAATCAATCTCAAGCCCCAGGAGGTAGCGGACGCCGTTCCGTTCGACCAGGACTACGCCAACTGCTCCTACGACCCCGAGTACGCGCATCGTTTTTGGCAAATCCTCGTCTCCAGCGGCAAAGTGCTCCAACGGTTCCGAGCGAAGTTCACGGGTAAATGCAGTCCGGTTCACTTCTTCTGGGGCAGTTTTGACCTGGCGTGCACGCGTTTTTCCGGCCGGCTCGCGCCGCCACGAAAAGGCGTAATCAGCGGCCCGGCCTATTCGCACGAGGTATCGAGTGCCGGCTTCTGGCCTGGCGGCGGCGCTGTGGACAGTCCCGTGTTTTACTCGTATACCGTGCCTCCGCCCGCCGGCCTGGAAACGCAGCCGGTACGCCCCGCGGGCGCGAGTTGGAACACGCAACTCTCCGAGTTCATTCTGAGGTACGACGACGTGCGCCGTGCGGAATCGCCAGAGGAAGCGTTATACGAGTTCTTGGAGAGCACGTATGATGCGGGAGCGCGTCTCGGCCAATGGGACCGCGCCGCGTTGGAGAGTTGAACATTTCCGGCGGCCGACGGTCATACCTGGCTTCCGCAGATAAGCCCGCGTCGCGCGGTGTATGGTTCCTGGAGTGGTGATCCTGGCAGTTTATGGCTCTGTTCTGAGCCTGGGCCTTTTGTTGGCCATCGCACGACGACGCACGCTCCTGGTTCGCGGCCAAGGCTTCTTCACGCTCAGCGGGATTTCGGCGATTGTGGCGCTGGGGTCGTGGACGATTCGCGGAGGGGGGATCGACACTTGGCTCAGCGTGGTGTGGCTGGCGGTCCTGGCGGCGGCGCTGGCGGCCCGACCGCGATGGTTTTTCCTTTGGCACGATCCCGAAGTCTTCGCGAATGTGGTGGAGGGCTCGCTGCGAATGTTGCTCATCTCCTTCATCAAGACCGAGGCTGGATACGACCTGAAACTACGCGACGGGAATGTGTACCTCGAGCTCCGCGCCGGTCCGTGCCGAACCGCGGTGCTGAGATTCCGGCAGAGTCAGGAAAACCGGAAGGGGGACCTGATGCGTTCTCTCCTGAGAAAAAGGTTCGACCCATTGTTTCCCCGGCTCAAGATTCATATACGATGAAAGTACCTATTTCCCGAGAGGGGGCAATGTGTCGAAGATTATCAGAACCGTAAAACTCCCGGCGGATCCGCAGCGTGTGATCGAGTACATCTCCGATGTGCAGAATCACCCCGCGTTCATATCTCCGCTGAAGTCGGTCACCGGCCTGTCCGGCGGCTCACACCAGATCGGTACGCACTGGGATTGGACGTTCCTGATGGCCGGGGTCGAAATTCAGGGGCGCGCCGAAACGGTGGCCTTCGAGGAAGGCAGGCACTTTTCCTTCCGGACAACCTCTGGCGTGGAAAGCACTTTTTCCTACTCGGCCGAGCAGGACGGAAATGGCTCGAAGTTCACCCTGCAAGTGGAGTACAAGGTGCCTTCGGCGGTGCTTGCCAAAGTCCTGGATAGCGCTATCGTCGAGCGCCAAAATGAAGCGGAAGGCGACCGGACGGCGGCCAATCTCAAGGCCATCTTTGAGGGGTAGAGGCAACCACGCGCCGGCCGGCATCCCGCACCTCGCCTACTGTCTTCCGGCGCGGTCGGTCACGGTTCGAGATCTGGCGTCCCAAGGGAAGGTCGACAGCACGACCGAGCAACTGGGCCATCTCGGTTTCCGCCGGTTGTTTGTGGCCGAGGAGGAAACTTCGTACGATCTTGCCAAGGGCGCGGTGAGGAAACTGTTTCGCTCGGCGGGCGTGGCGTCCGCGGAAATCGACGCGTTGATCTATGCGAGCGCGCTTTCGGAGGAACGCCCGCGGAGGAGCGCCGATCTGAGCAGCCTGTTTCGTTACCCCGCCACAGCCTTGCAGTATGAATTCGAGCTCACGCGGGCCAACGTGATCGGACTGGCGCAGGCGGGATGCGTTTCCTTCCTGAGCGCCATTCGCCTGGCGTCCAACCTGCTGGTGAGCGAACCGGCCGTCCGCCGCGTGTTGTGCGTCAGCGCGGACGCGCTTCCCAAGGGCTCCCACCGCGAGGTACTGTACAACTTGATCAGCGACGGCGCGGCCGCCGCGCTGGTGGAGCGGAACCCCGGGAGCAACCGCATCGTGGCTCACACGCAGGTGACCAAAGGCTATTTCTGGGACCCGAAAAACAAGGGCAACGAGATCGTGGCGTCGTATTTTGCGACCGCGCGTCACGTGATCCAGGAGACTCTGGAGAAGGCGCATCTGCAAATGTCGGACATCGCCATGGTGATTCCGCACAACGTCAACCGGAGGAGCTGGGATATTCTGCGCCGGTTGTTGGACATCCCGTCCGCGCGCTTCTTCGGAGGGAACATTGGCCGCAAGGGCCACACCATTGCCGCCGACAACGCCATCAATCTTTGCGACGCCGTAAGAGCCGGCAAGGTGAATCGCGGAGACTACCTGCTGCTATTCACTTTTGGGTTCGGCGCCCACTGGGCTTGCACCATTCTGGAGCACTGACCGCCATGGGAACGCTGTTGATTACGGGGGCCTCCGGAACGATCGGGCGCGGATTGGCCGATCGCTGGCGGTTTGACCGGGACATTCTGGCGCTCCACCATAGGAACCATCCACCGGCTTACTGCGGGAGAGTTCAGGGAGACGTAACGCAGCCGAAGCTGGGCCTTGGCCGGGAGGACCATGCCGCCCTCTCCTCCCGTGTGACCGAGATTCTCCACTGCGCCGCGCTGACGGAATTCACAGCTTCGCGCGAACAGGCGGAGAGGGTGAACGTGCTCGGAACGCTCAACGTCCTGGCGTTTGGCCGGGACTGCCGGAAGTTGGAACGGATCGGAGTCCTCAGCACGGCTTATGTCGCGGGGCGGCGCCGAGGTCTCATTCTGGAGCGCGAGCTGGAACATAGAGCGGGATTCGTCAACGTCTACGAACAGTCGAAGTACAGGATGGAGCAGAAGCTGCGGCAGGCCATGAAAGGACTACCGATCGCGGTCTACCGGCTCAGCACCGTGGCCGCCAGCGCGCGCAACGGCAGGGTGGAGCGGTACCACGCGCTCGACCGCGCCTTGCGGCTCTTCTACAACGGGCTCGTGCCGATGTTGCCGGGTTGGGAGACCAGTGCGATCGATCTGATCTCTTCGGATTACGCCGTTGACGCGATCGCCCACTTGTTCTCCAGGCGGTTCCAGGCCGGCAAGACCTATCACATTGTGGCGCCGGAGACCGACCTGATCCCGCTGCCGGAGTTTCTGAACCTTACCGCCGACCTGTTTGCGCGGTTCGACCGGCGCTGGAAGTCGCGCGTGGTGGCGCAACCGCCCATCGTGCCGCTCGAGACATTCCGGCTGCTGGAGCGGTCGGTGGAGCGAGCCGGCAACCCGATTCTGCGACAGGTGGTCCGCACCACGGGCGCGTTCGTTCCACAGCTTTGTTATGACAAGCGGTTCGATAGCTCCAATATGCGGCGAGGAATCCGTGGCGCCGGAATCGAGCCGCGGCCCCTGCGCGATTTCTATCCGGCGTTCATCCGGCACTGCCTGCGGACCCGGTGGGGCGCGGAAGGGTGACATGGCAAAGGCGGCGTCAGAGGAGTTTCAACGGGACCTGACCGGTTTCGTCCGGGGGCTGGCGCCCGAGTACGCCAGGCGAATCCGCGGCACAACCCGTTTGTTCGAGAGCGGCGTCATGGATTCGTTGAAAGTGCTGGACCTCATCTCGTACCTGGAAACGGCGCTCGGGATCCGGATTCCGGACGAGAGAGTTACATTAGATAATTTCCGATCGATCCGCGCGATGACCCATGCATTCTGGAAACCGGAAGAATCAAGCCACTGAGAGGCTCCCAAGTGATGGGCTCCCATCTGACGCGCTGCCGGCGCTTCTGGATCGCGGATGGATGTCCGTTTGCGGGCCGGGATTGATCCGCTGCGCCGGGCCGTTCGTGACATTGTGCTGCTATTTCGACGCGGCGTTTCAGGCGCTGGCGCGGCGCCGTGGCGCCCGGCCGCACGCCTATCCGGGCATGGTTTCGCGTCAACTCCTGGAGAGGTTCGAATACTTCTCCTCGTTTCCCGGGGTTGCCACGAGCGCCGGCGACGGTTACGTACTGCCGCCAGCGGTCTGCTACCACACCTATGAGTTCCTGGCCGGCCGGGAGTTAGAGGCGCATCCCTACCGCGTCACCGCCGTCGGGCGATGCTCCCGCTTCGAAGGCGAGAGGCTGACCGGTTCCCCGGAATGCCTGTGGAGCTTCACGATGCGGGAGCTGGTGTTCTTCGGCTCGGATCAAGAGGTGGCGCGCGAACGCAAGGCACTGATGCGGTCCATCGCGGGATTGCTCCGGACAGCGGGCATGACCGGAACCCTTGCACCGGCCACCGATCCGTTTTTCCTGGGAGAGTCGCGAGGCAAGCTTCTCCTGCAAAAACTGAAGGAGTTGAAGCACGAATTGCGAGCCCCGATCCGCGCCGGCGCGGACCTGGCCATTGCGTCCTTCAATCATCACGAGGACTTCTTCACGCGGCGCATGAACATACGGCTGGCGAATGGCGTGCCGGCCAACAGCGGATGCGCCGCTTTCGGGATCGAGCGGTGGAGCTATGCCTTCGTTTGCCAGAACGGTCTGGAGATCGACTGCTGGCCGGACCCGGTGCGTCGTTTCGTCGAGCGTCATGAAGCTGGCTAACCAAACGCGCTACTCCCGATCCATTCCCGCGAGGCTTCTGAAGGAGAAGGGCTACCTCCTGCCGTTGTACTACCTGGCGCGTCTCAGCGATCTGGCGAGGGAGGGGATGGAGAACTCCGGCAGCTATCGTTTTGCCGACCATATTTATGCCGGACAAGCATCGGGCCGTCTAGGTCTGGGAACCCTGGTCGACAAGGCGCTGCTATCGCTGCCCGCCTGCCGCTCTTTTCGTAATCGCTATGTTCACTCGCGCGACCGGATCCTGGAGTACGTCCGCACGGTGCGGCGCGATGAATACCGGATCCTGTCGGCGCCCTGCGGGCTTCCACGCGATCTTCTGGAGGCGGCCCTAGACTTGCGAAAGGCAGACCCGCTTTTGTTCGGACGGATCCGGTTTTACGGACTGGACATCGATCCTGCCGCGCTGGCTGAGGCGCGCTCGATGACCTCGGGCCATGGATTCGCCAACTTCGAATTCATCTGTGCCGACGCGTTCGACAGTAACGCCTATCCGCCTTCGCTCGACATGGTGACCAGCTCGGGCTTCGCCGAGTTCCTGGAAGACCGGGACCTGATCCGCTTTTACACCGCGTGTTTCGCGGTGCTCCGCAAGGGAGGGATGCTGGTAAGTTCCGCGACGGTGCGCAATCGGCTCTCGGACTATATGCTGACGAATCTGGCGGAGCTGCTCACGCATTACCGGGACGAAGCGGCGTTGACACAAATCTTTTCGCGCACGCCGTTCGGCGCAATTGAGATGCGGCGCGACGCGGTCGGCTATCAGGTCTTGATCGCGGCGAACAAGTGATAGGATGGGTAAGTCTTCAGGCAGCATCATGATCTACGAGCGTTATTTCAAGCTCACGGAATCCGACCGGTGGGAACTTGAGACGGATGTTCCCTGGCAGGAGATCGACGCCGGCATGGCCTGCGGCCAACCCGATGTACTCGAGAAACTGCGCAGCGCCGCGCTGATCGAGTCCTATGCGCCGATGTTCGCATTGAAGAGCTTGAGCCTGTGGTGGGAGAGCGTGGAGGAGTCGGCCATCGCCTCCATTCAATTCTTCGAGGAATACAAACACTACTATGCCCTGAAGCGCTACCTGGATCGAGTGGGCATGGGAATCCCGGAGCGGGAGGTCATCGAAGTGCGGCAGCGGAACTTCGGGACGCCCTACGGCGATCGGGCGCGCCACCTCGCGAATTATATGATCTCGGAGCATTTCACGGCGCACTTTTACAAGCGGCTCCTGGAGCAGGCCAAGGAGCCGGTCTTGCGCGTACTCCTCAATTTCCTGGTGCGCGACGAGTTCCGCCACGCCAATGTGTTCTATTCCCTCCTGGAACGGAGACTGGAATTGGAGCCGGCGACGCGCGAAGCCATCGTCGAAGAAACGCTGCGCTTCCGCCATCAAGGCGCCGAGGTGGTCGGCGAGGCCATCCCCATCGCACAAAAGAATGACTTCCAGACGATCCTCAGCTTGTGGAAGAAGGTCGAACACCTCACGGGTGTGAGTCTCCGGGAATACCGCAAGGAGCTGATGCGGGTTTCGACGGGCGCCGTGCAAAGCAGCGCCGGCATTCCGGTATGAGCGGCGTCCTGCCAGACGACGAGCTCTGGGTTCTCAGCTACTATCGGGCTTCGGAACTCGCGGGCGCGCTGCTATTCGGCCGTCTCGCGCGCCGCACCAGCGATGGCGAGCTGTCGATCTTCTTGACCGAGCACTTCGCCGAAGAGGCGCGCCACGCGTGGCTCTGGACCAGCCTCATCCGTGAACTCGGCCACGTGCCGGTGCGCATCACCGAGACCTATCAGTCCCATTATTCGCGCGAGATTGGCATCCCCGCGACCATCGCCGAAGTGCTCCTGTTGACGCGTGTCTTCGAGGAGCGGATCTATTGCCACTTTGTGCGTCATCTGGAGCGCCCCGAGACTCATGCGCTGGTGAAGGCGACGCTCAAGACCATGCTCGAAGACGAGCGCGGCCACCTCGAATGGGTGGGCGAACGGCTGGCCCGGTACGAGGCGGAGGGAATGACGTTCCTGCCGGCGCTGGGCGAGAAGTACCGGGAGATCGACCGGCGGATCTACGCGGAGGCGTTGGAGTGCGAGAGCCGCCTGTGGGACTTTCTTGGAATGAAGCCATGAAGACGCCGCGCCAGCAGATTTACGAGATGGCCGCCGAGGCTCTGGAAGTACCTTTCGATCAGATCCGGCCCGAGGCGCCGTGGGAAGACTACGGAGGCGACTCGCTCGCCATTGTGGAGCTGGTTATGGCCGTTCAGGAGCACTTCTCCATCAGCCTCCAGGCCGCCGAGATGGAAGAGATGAAGTGCCTGAACGACCTGGTTCGAGCAGTCGAGCAGAAGCTTGGGGAAGACCCAGGGCTTTCCGCGAGGCGCAGGCGTTAAGAGCGGTACCGTGGACAGCACCTCGAACCAAAGGACGCGGAGTACCCAGGCATAGGAATGCGAGCCGCCATTTCCCACCGCCGTCGAGCGCTGCTCCTAACCCTGTCCATCTGCTGCGCACCTGTCCAGGCACAGACCATTCCCTTCGAGTTCCAAAGCCACCCCGACTGCCCCGTTTCGTTTGTGGACTATACTCCGAGCGCGTTCCGCGCCGGGTCCGACCGCCGGCAGTTTGTCACGGTGAAAAACCAATCCGGGAAGGGCACGGCAGAGGTGATTTTCCAGCAAACGATTTCGCGTGGAGCAAACATCGATATCGTCACGCTTGAGCGCATTTCGTTCATCATGAGACCAGGTGAAAAGAGGCGTCTTTCGGTCAGCGTTGGGGATGTGTGGGCCCGGATTCAGGCCGCTGTCAAATCGGATAAAACGATTGGCAAGCCGGTACTCAGTGTGGTCGCGGTGGAGTTCCTGGACGGCACGCTGTGGAGTGCTCCCTTGGATCCAGCGCACAAATAGAGCGGCGGTTACATCGGCACAGCGCCCGGCAGCCCAAGGCTCTAAAAAGCAGGTCCTGGGCTCCCCGGGCGACACCATCTTCAGGCGATTTCCCTTTTCTCGTCCCTTCCTGTCCCTTTCTGCGGTTCAGACAGTAATTTGAGCCTCCGGCGGCTCGATTCGGCCTCAGGGCGTACTGTAGCGGGGCGCCGCCGGTTGACGGGCTGCCGGTGGACTGTTGCCGTCTTAGGCCGGCTGTCCTGATCCCGCTTTTGTTTCCAGTTGAAGGGGTTTTTCGGAGCCTCCTCATTTTTCCGGCCTACAGCAAAGTCGGCTGTTATGCGGTTGCTGAATCGATCCT
>JAIQFL010000473.1 GCA_020073365.1 Terriglobia bacterium
GCGGTGGACTTCTTCCATCGGAAGCTGTGACCACAGGTGGGGCATGCTTTAGCTTGCCCTAACCGACATACTCAAGAGGGCAGGACTGAAATGAGAGCCAAACGATATCCCATCGTAATCGAGCGCACTACAACCGGGTATTCTGCGTACTCGCCCGACGTGCCCGGATGCGCCGCCGCGGGAGACACTGAGTCGGAGACACGGCAGAACTTCCAGGAAGCACTATCCGCTCATTTCGACGCGATGCGTGAAATCGGTGAGCAAGTCCCTCAGCCGAGTTCTTCGGTGGATTACGTGGAAGTCGCTGCGTAGCCGTTTGGGACTGTCATCGCCAGCGCACCTCGCGGCCGCCGTTGCGGATCGACTCTCTGGCCGCCTCGATCACACGCTCGTTGTAACTGCTGTTCGCGGGGGTGGCGATGATTCCAGTCCGGTCGATCTCGTCCAACACGGTGGGTCCTTCGAGGTTCACCCGAATCGCCGCGGCGACTATGGCCTCGATCGAGCGGTAGCCGTAGCCTACGGGCGTCAAACCCGGCCCGCCCAGGTCCACGTATTGGAAATAGTCGGGGCTCGGTTCGGCGTATACCACAGGGTTGGTGTAGCAATACTTGAGGCCACGGTATTGGTCGGAATGCGCGATCAGTCCACCCCCTTCCGCACCCTGGCAGTACAGGGTCATGCCTTGCGTGTTTGTGCCGGGCGCGGCATCGGGGAAGCCCAGGGCGTTCTGCACGTTCAGGCATGCGCCGTTCTCCCAGATGACGCGCGCGTCGGTCCAAAGGTAGCCCTGGTTGCCGTTGGGAAAGCGGTCCAGGATGCCATAGACGCTGACCGAGACGGGCAGCAGGCCGGTGATGAAGTGTACCAGGTCCACATAGTGGCAGCCGATGTAGGTGAAGGCGTCGGAATGGTCGGCCGTCATCCAGTTCTGGAAATTCGAATTGCGGTAGTACCACTGTTCCAGTAGGCAGGCGGTCCCCAGGCGGAATTCACCGAAATGGCCCCCGCGATACGCCCGGCGTGCCATCAGGCTGCGGTCGTCGAAGCGCTTGTGGTACTCCACCGCCACCAGGAGGCCGCGGCTGTAGGCTTCGCTCGCAATCTCGACCGCTTGGCGGTGCTCCAGCACCAGCGGTTTTACGGCGCAAACGTGCTGATCGTGGCGGAGCGCTTCCAGGATCACCTGGTGGTGGAGTTGGTCCGGGACCGCCACCACTACGAGTTGGCGCGGCGGCATGCGCCCGATGACTTGACGGAACAAGTCGGGCTGCCGGGCCGGCGCGGGCACTGCGGGATACATGCGGAAGGACTGTCCGGGGAAGGCGCGGGACAGGGATTCCGCTTCGGCCAGTTTGCGGACGGTTTCGTGGGATGTGGCGCAGACGGAGATTTCACCGATGCGGCCCTGGCGTTGCAGGTGGTACAGGGAAGGCAGGATCTGATCGTGTACGATCATGCCTCCGCCCACGATGAGGACCGCGGGCTGACCGCTCCCTGACGGTCGCGGCTCCGAAGGTGAGTCGCTCACGGATACCGAGCCGTTCACGAGGTTGCTCCGCAAATCGAGCGGGCGCCATTCTTCACTCCCCAGGTACAGCACACTTTGAAAGCGCACTCCACGGCCGGAGATCCGACACTGAAGAGGTCGCGCATCGCCCGCGGTTCAAACTGGTAAAGTTTTTCGAGGAGGGGGAGCGACTCCGGTACCGTCAGACTCGTCACGATTCGCCGGAATTGCGTGTTAATGCGCCCTACAAGTCGCTCAACCAACGTAAATTCTCTCATCATTTGGACTCAGTTCGCCTTTGCGTCCAGTATCATTTTGAGTATGGCACGCGCGGGCATTGCCGCCCCTCTACTATTGGTTCTCACGACCACCGTTGCGCTGGCGCAACCGCAGAACACCTCACCCCCGGCATCTTCCGGCTATGTCGGAAGTAACGTCTGCAAGACGTGCCACGCGGATGTCTGGTTCAATTTCTACAAGAATCCGCATTATAAAAGCATCGCGTCGGAAAAGGAACCGCCGGAGCGCACCGGCTGTGAAGGCTGCCACGGACCCGCGCAGGCGCACGTGGCGGCGCGCGGCGGCAAGGCCAGCATCCCGCATGCATTTTCGCTGATGGAGCCCAAACAAGTGTTGGAAGACTGCCTGGGCTGCCATGCGCGCGACCTGACACGGGCCAACATCCGCCGCTCGGAGCATACCCTGAATGACGTGGCCTGCACCAGTTGCCACTCCATTCACCATTCGCCAACGCCCAAGTATCTTTTGGCCAAAAAGCAGAACGAGCTCTGCTACACGTGCCACGCCACCATCCGCGCGCAGTTCGATATGCCCTCCAAGCATCGCGTGAACGAGGGCTTCATGCAGTGTACGGATTGCCACAACCCGCATGGAGCGTTTGCCGCGACATGGGGCATGGGCCAGCGCCCTCGTATGGTGGAGCAGGCCGTGACCAGCGAGCCGCCCTGCCTGAAGTGCCACGTGGATAAGCGCGGTCCGTTCGTCTACGAGCATCCCTCGGTGCGGGTGGAGGGCTGCGAGATGTGCCACAACCCGCACGGCTCCATGAATGCCAAGCTGCTGCGGCGCCCGGTGGTGTTCACTATTTGCCTGGAGTGCCACAACGGTGGAGGCGAGGGGACCCGCCACGGAGGCGTCGATATCCAATCGGCACGGCATAACCTGCTCGATCCCAAGTTCCAGAGATGCACCACGTGCCACGTGCGCATTCACGGATCCAACGCCGACCAGTTCTTCCTGAGATAACCAGCATGCTGAAGCCAATCTTTCTCCTAGTCGCGGCAGTGGGCGCGCTCGATGCGCAGCAGGTGGCGGCCCCCACGCCGGAACCGGTCGGCTCCGCGCGCGGCGACAATGTCGGCGACTACAACGTGACCCAATCGTTCGAATTCGGCTACCGCTTCAAGCGAGTCGGTGGCGATGAGGGCATGTATCGCAGCGTGGATAACATCGGCAACGGCCTCCGCCTGTTGGGCAGCAATCTCACGGTCAATTCGAAGGATGGCCATGGCCGCTATTTCGATGAGATCCTCCTCAACACCATCGGGCTGGGCAACGACAACTACCAGGCCGCGGTGCTGCGCATCCAGAAGAACAACCTGTACCGCTACGACATGACCTGGAGGTTGAACGCCTACTACAACCCCGGCCTGACGGTAGCCGGCGGCGCGCACTTTATGGATACCAGCCGCCGCCTGCAGGACCACAACCTGACGCTGCTGCCCCAGTCGCACATCCGTTTCAATCTGGGTTACAGCCGCAACACGGAAGATGGACCGGCCCTCTCCACCGCGCAGGAGTTCGACACCAATGGCTCCGCCTACCCGGTATTCACCAATGTACGGCGCCAATGGAATGAATACCGGCTGGGCGCGGATGTGGACCTGGCGGGGTTCAAGTTGACCTTGCTGCACCGTTGGGACTACTTCAAGGACGATACGCCTTTCACCTCCGCTGGGGTCTTCGCAGCCGCAGCGCCTGACCAGACCGTTTTGCAGCAGTTCCAGCGCTCGGCGCCGATCCACGGCTCGAATCCGGGCTGGATGGGCAATCTCTTTTCGCGCCGGAAGGTCTGGGGAGTGAACGCGCGTTTCACCTACGTGAGCGGCCGTAGCGATTTCGCCCTGGATGAATCGGCAGTGGGAATCAGCCAGTTCGGGGGCGCGGGCAAGCGCCAGATCGTGGTGGGCGGCCAGGCGAACCGGCCGGAACTCGCTGGCGACTTCAATCTTAGCCTGTTCCCCACCCAGCGCCTGACAGTGGTCAATAACAGCTCCATCACCAGTAACCGCATCGACGGCAATTCCAGTTACTCCGAAATCAACCCCACTAACAACCTGGGCACCACCATCAATTTCCAGTACCTGGGAATCCGCACCCTCACCAATTCCACGGATGTGAACTACCGGGTGCGGGACTGGATCGGGTTTTACGCCGGATACCACTATTCCGACCGCATGATCCGCACCATCGATGGCTCGACGGTTCCGGCCTTTCCCAATTCGTTTGGCGCGTTCCAGTTCGACGTGAGCAATCACGTCAACTCCGGGACCGTGGGCGTGCGCATCAAGCCGGTGAAGCCGATGACCATCAACCTGGATGGCGAAGTGTCCCGCGCCTACCACCCGCTCACTCCCATCAGCGACAAGAACTATCACACCATCAACGGTCGTGTGGAGTACCGCGTGAAGAGGCTCCAGCTCTCCACCACGTATCGCCAGGTGTACAACCTCAATCCACCGCTCTCGTTTTCGAACTTCAGCTCGCATTCCCGCCAGTACAGTGCTAACGCCTCCTGGGCCCCCAAGGATTGGTTCTCGGTGGATGCCAGCTATACCAAGCTCCACCTGGATACCATGGACGGTCTTAGTTTCTTCGCCGCCCCGCCCGGAAGCCGGACCCAGTTACAGACGGGTGATTTCTCCGAGTATGTGAGCAACATTCACGCCGCCAACCTGGGAGTCCGCTTCGGCATTCGGAAGCGCGCGGATCTATACGTGGGCTATAGCATTACCAAGGATACGGGTGACGGACGCGCCACGGCGGTGCCTGCCACGTTGGGCGACCCCATCCTGGCGTTACTCAGTTCGGTCCAGACTTTCCCTTTGACCTACCAATCGCCACTGGCGCGGCTTTCCGTCAAGATCCTGCCCAAACTCCGCTGGAATGTGGCGTACCAGTTCTACGGCTACAGCGAAGTCTTCCACATTTTCGGGTACAACCAGAACTACAACGCGCACACGGGGTATACCAGCGTGCTGTGGGCTTTCTGAGGGCGGGGCCGGATCCCGGCGGCGGTTGTGGGGGAACGGTGGGCCCATGGGAACCGGCCAAACGGCCCGTCCCACGAAGACAGCTAAGCACCACCTTGTAGATGTGCTTGTTTGGCGCTACAATCGTGTTGCACGGGGCAGTGTAGCCACATGAGCATCTCACGAGCCATTGCCGAACAGATGGAGCGCTCCTCCTGGATCCGCCGGATGTTCGAGATCGGCATCCAACTAAGGAAGGAGAGAGGCGCGGAGAATGTCTTCGACTTCACTTTGGGGAATCCGGACGTTGAGCCGCCCGACGTGGTCCTGGCAGCGCTCAGCCGCGTGGTTGCGGAGAAGCGCCCGCACAGCCACGGCTACATGCCGAATGCAGGCTTCCCCGAAGTGCGCGCCAGAATCGCGCGGGGTCTGGCGGAGCGCACCGCGGTGCCGTTTACCGGCGATGACGTGATCATGACGACCGGGGCCGCCGGTGCGATCAACACCGTGCTGAAGTCGATCCTCGATCCCGGCGATGAAGTGATCGTCCTGAACCCATATTTCCCGGAGTACCGTTTCTACATCGAGAACCACGGCGGCCGGGTTGTCGCGGTGGAGACCGACGATCGCTTCCAGCCGGACATTTCCCGCATCGCCCGAGCGATCACGCCGCGCACCAAGGCGCTCATTCTGAATTCACCGAACAACCCCACGGGCGCGGTGTATGGCGCAGGGGTGCTCCGCCAATTGAACGGCATTGTCCGGGAGCCGATGATCGTGATCAGCGATGAGCCGTACCGTCCCCTGACCTTCGACGGGGTGGCGCCGCCCGAGACGCTGAGCATCATACGGCGCGCGGTGTTGGCGTGGAGCTGGTCGAAGGCCATGGCCATCGCGGGCGAGCGCATCGGCTATCTGGCGATTCCGCCGCACCTGGCTGAGGCCGGGCCCCTGCGCAACGCATGCACCTTCGCCAATCGGATTCTCGGCTATATCAACGCGCCGGCGATCTGGCAATGGGTGGTGGCTGAAGTTCCCGACGCCACGGTGGATGTCAGCCAATACCAGGCCAAGCGCGACCTGCTCTGCGACGCGCTCACCGCGATGGGTTATGACGCACCGCGCCCGCAGGGTTCGTACTACGTTTTCCCGAGGACGCCGATACCCGACGACGTGGCGTTCATCCGCGTGCTGCAGGCCGAGGGCATTCTGGCGGTACCCGGCTCCGGCTTCGGGCGGGGAGGGTATATGCGGCTTTCGCTGACCATACCCCGAGCGGATTTGGAGCGCTCGCTGGCAGGGTTCGCGCGGGCCATTCACTCACAAATGGCGTTGGTTTAGGCTCAAAATGAGCGCAGCTTGCGCCGGGCGGCTTGAAGACCGGTTTTGCAGCCAACGGCGGCACTGACACATGCGAGTAGCGGACGCAGTTTTGCCCGATTACACTGGATTGGGAAGGAGATTGATATGCTGGTCGCGTTTTTGCGAGGCTTGCTCGCCGCCCTGTTTGCCTCATCTTTCGCCGTAGCTCAGGTGCCCGCGGCACCTCAGGACGCCACCATCCAGGCGCTGCTGAAGGAAGTTCATGCACTGCGAATCGCACTCGAACGCAGCAATCAGATCGGCCCGAAAATCCAGATCGCATTGGCGAGGATGCAGTTGCAGGAGGAACGGGTTCGCAATGCCACACAGCAGCTTCAGGATATCCGCGATAGATTGGTCGGCATCCAGTCGAATCGGGCGGAGGGCATCGATCGCATCAAGCAGCTCGAAACACACCAGGTGCAGACCGTCGATCCGGAGATGCGGAAGCAGATGGATTCCCAGCTCTCGGAAACGAGGGCGCAAGTAGAGCGCACCGGCGCGCTGGAACAACAATTCCGGGCAAGGGAAGGGGAGGCTTATTCGTTGCTCTTGAGCGAGCAGGCCAGGTGGAACGAGGCTAACGATCTACTGACGTCGATCGAACGGATGTTGGCCCCACCGCAGCTCTAGCTCGCTGAGTTTCGTTTGCTCCAAATCAAAGTAGCTTGCGAAACTGCTCTTCCGAGAGCCCCGCATCACGCACGATGCCGCCCATCCCGCATGAGTTTAGCGGCAAATGCCAGGCCTGCGCCGCACGATTTCCCGTCAATTGACTCTTACTACATGCAGGAGCCAGTCTTTGTATTCCACGTTTCCCGGGTAGTCCTCCGGAGCGTGGAAGGTCCGGATCGCGCCGCCGTTGATGGTCCCCGCCCGGGCATCTTCTGAGGCGACCAGGTCTATCCAGGTGAAGCGAAACCGGTCGGACTTCGAAGAGGATCGCAGGTCGAGCTTCAGTTGGCCGCCATAGCGGGCATACACCAGGTACTCCTGTCCGGCGATCGCGGAAGCTAACGGCTGAGGATATTCCAGAACCAGCTCCGGATGCGGCTCCAGCTTCCACCACTCCATGCCCTTCAGAA
>JAIQFL010000068.1 GCA_020073365.1 Terriglobia bacterium
CGCTTCAGCTTGAGGACGTTTTCCACGGTCAGCAGAAGCTTGTCGGTGGAAAGGGGCTTCTCGAGGAAATCGACAGCGCCGAGGCGTGTGGCGCGCACCGCCATCTCGATATTGGCCTGCCCGGAGATCATCACCACGGGCAGCGAGATTCCCAGGTTGCGCAAGTCCCCGAGCAGGGAGAGGCCGTCTTTGCCGGGCATCACGACATCCGACAGCATCATGTCGAACGGTTGGGATTTGACCAATTCCAGTGCGCGGCCGGCATTATCGCAGACGGTGGCTTCGTGGCCCGCGAGCCGGAAGGCCCGTGCCAGGGAAGCCAGCGTATTGGCGTCGTCATCGACAATCAGGAGGTGTGCCAAGTTTGAGGGTACCGTATTTGGCGAGTGGAGCAGGGCCAGGACAGGCGGGCTGGCCCCAAGTGACAGACGACGTTAGGCGATCGTCTGTCCCACTGGCGAGTGGGCCAGGTTGGGGAGGTTACCAGCTTGAGCCGCGCCCGCAGTTTCTGGATGGCGGCACGGATCTTGGGCGCATTCCCGGGCGCTGAGATAGTATGAACGAGGGCAGGTCACAAAGACTGTGACCTCCCCACTCGGGGAAAAGGAGCCCATCCATGAAACGATTCGCTCTGCTACTGGCGTCCGTCAGCATCCTCTGGGGCGCCGAGAAGGTGGAGATTCTCCGCGATGAGTACGGCGTGCCGCACGTCTTTGCGGCCACCGCGGTAGGGGCCGCCTACGGTTCCGGCTACGCGCAGGCCCAGGACCGCCTGGAAGAAATGCTGCGCAATTACCGCAAGGCGGAAGGCAGCATGGCGGAGGCGTTCGGCCAGGAGTTCGTCTTCCACGACTACCGCCAGCGCGTCTGGCGTCACCGCCAGGTCGCCGAGCAGCATTACCAGGATCTCGATCCGAAGCTGCGCGCCATGTGCGAGGCTTTCCAGACGGGCGTCAAGCAATTCATGCAGGAGCATCCCGAACAGGTGCCTGCCTGGGCGCCCAAACTGGAGCCGTGGCAGATCATTGCGTTGGGCCGCTACATCATCTGGGGCTGGCCGGAGGGCGAGGCCGGAGGCGACCTGAGGCGCGTCGGCATCCAGCCCGACCCGGTGGCCTATCACGGCTCCAATGAAATGCTGCTGGCGCCTTTCCGCACCGCCATGCACGCTCCCATCGCGGTGATCGATCCGCACCTGACCTGGTACGGTGAGTTCCGCTTCTACGAGATCCGATTGCATGGCGGGGAGCTGGATCTCTCCGGCGCGGCGATTCTGGGCTTGCCCTTTCCCTCGCTGGGCCACAACCGGTATGTCTCGGTGGCCATGACCACCGGGGGGCCGGACACCTCCGACGCTTACGAAGAGGAGGTCCAGGACGGCAAGTACAAGTTCAAGGGAGAGTGGCGCCCGCTGGAGGTGCGCACCGAACGCATCGCGGTGAAGGTGGGGAGCGAGATGAAATGGCAGGACGTCCGGATCGAGTCCACGCACCACGGCCCCATCGTCGCGCACAAGGACGGCAAGGCGTATTCGCTGGCCATCCCCTACGCCGACGAATATCAGTTGTTCGACACCGGTTGGAAGATGGCCACCGCCCACAACCTCACGGAGGCCAAGAAAGCGCTGGCCGGATTGCAATACATGGCGCAGAACATCATGGTCGGCACGGTGGATGGCGACATTTATTACGTGCGGAACGGCCGCGTGCCCATCCGGCCGAAGGGATGCGACTCCTCCAGGCCGATGCCCGGTTCCACGGGCGAATGCGAATGGCAGGGAATCCATCCCTTCGAGGACCTGGTGCAGATCGCCAATCCGCCGCAGGGCTACATGCAGAACTGCAACATCTCCCCATTCGCCATGATGAAGGATTCGCCGCTGGTGCCCGAGAAGTGGGCGGAACATCCGTACCTCTATAACGAGGGCCGCACGCCGCCGCACCAGCGCGCTGCCATGATGGTGGACCTGTTGGACGCGGCGCGGAACGTGACGCCCGAGCAGGCCATCGGCATCGCGTTCTCCCCGCAGGTGTGGCATGCGGAGCTCTGGCAGGAGCGCATCCGCAAGGCCGCGCCCGAAAGCCAGTTAGGCAAGATGCTGGCCGATTGGAACCGCCGCAGCGACGCCGATTCACGCGCCGCACTGGGTTACTACCTGTTCAAAACCGGGCTGGGAGTGGCCGGCCGCGCGGTGGATCCGCCGGCGTCGCTGCCCGACAGCGCGGTGCGCGAGGCGCTCGACAAGGCCGAGCAGAGGCTGAAGGGTGAGTTTGGGCCCGATGCGGTTTTCGGCACGCTGTTCCGGGTGGGGAGACAAGGCGGCACGCGCACCTGGCCGGTGAGCGGCGGCACGCCGCCCGAGGCCGGGATGGCCACGCCGCGCGCCATCGGCTTCGCCAAGGTTGGCAAGGAGATGGTTGGGCAATCGGGCCAGACGTCCACCCAGATCGTGATCCTGACCAAACCGCCGCAGTCCTACATGGTGATTCCTCTCGGGGAGAGCGACCATCCCGACTCGGGCCACTTTGACGACCAGGCGGAGAAACTCTTCAGCAAGAGCCAGGCGAAGCCGACCTGGTTCCTGAATCGCAAGGAACTGGAGAAGCACGTAACGGCGAAGAAGGAACTGACGATGCTCAATCCTCGCGCCGCGGGTAGTGGAGCAGTTGCCCCGCGGCTCCCAAGATCAGGAACCAATAGTATCGCGGGGAAGCCGCAACAAACCAAGCTACCAGGCCCAGAAGGGCTGCCGCCTCGCAAAGAGTAAATGCGATGAGTTCCCCGGCGCGGACGAACGCCGGGTTGCTGCTCTCGCTCGCCCGTTTGAAAAAATAGCTCTTCACCGCGAAGGACGCCGCGACCAGGGCGACCGCTGCCAGCAGCAGCGCCTCGACGAGCGCCGGGGTGACGGTGGCCGCTTCCGGATGCACCATTTGCGCCACCACGCCGTACATGGCGATCGAGAAGAGCATTGCCACCCAGATAATGAGTCGCTGGCGATACAGGGCTTCGGGAGACTGCTGGGGAGACGGCAGTGGCATCGTTGCTCTCTTACTCCACCCGCATCTGGATGCGCGAGCCATCAGAACCGCCGAAGTACACCCGTTGGGTGGCCTTCACGAAGTCCGTCGAGAGGGCCTTCGGGATGTCCATGAACTTTTGCGGGTTGCGGTCGGTCAACGGGAACCAGCTACTCTGAATCTGCACCATGATGCGATGGCCCTGCCGGAACGTGTGCGCGATATCGGGCAGGTTGAACGCGATGCGGTCGGGCTTGCCTGTCTCGAAGGGCACGGGCTTCTCGAAGCTCTTGCGGAACTTGCCGCGGAAGGGTTCGCCGCGGATGAGCTGCTGATAGCCTCCGATCGGCACCGCATTGGGCGCCACGGCAGGAGTCGCGGCAGGCGCGCCGGCCGCCGGAGCGGGATTGTTGAAATCGGGATAGTCGCCGGGATAGACGTCGATGACCTTCACATCGAAGTCCGAGTCGGTTCCGGTAGTGGAGACTTTCAGGTCGACCGAAATCGGGCCGAAGACCGTAACATCGTGGTCCAGCGGCTCGGTCTTATAAACCAGAACGTCGGGGCGTGTGGCCGCGAAGCGCTGGTCCTCGGTCATGTAGGTGTTGAGGACTCCCATGAGGACGCGGCCGACGTAGGGAACGGGCTTGTTCGGGTCGGAGAGGTATTCGTCGAAGGCTGCCTGCGCCGGCTGCTGCCACGAGAGCTTACCCTTCGCGCCCAGAAAAATCGTGGTGGCCTTGACGGCGGTGGGAGGCCATGCGTCGAAACGGCGCCACTGATTCATGCCGGTTTGGAAGACCCATGCCTTGGGAAATTTTCCGTCGCCTTTGGCTTTCAGATAGTAGCTGAAGAACGGGAACTCGATCTTCTCACGGTAATACAGGGCCGTCTTCGAACCGAAGTTGACGTTGCCCAGGCGGTCGCCATCGCCGCGCGAGAATCCGCCGTGGTTCCACGGACCCACCACCAGCATGTCCACGGGAGGGGGCGTGTTCTTCTCCATGAAATCGACCTGCCGCAACAGCCCTTGCGGATCCTCCGTGTCGTACCATCCGCCCACCAGCATGACGGCCGGCTTGATGTGCGCCAGGTGCTTCCAGATGGCGCGCGACTGCCACACCTCGTCATATGCGGTGTGCTCGATGTTGAGCGTCCAGTAGGGCTGCTTGTGCTTGAAGTACTTTTCGTCGGCATTGGCGAGCGAGCCCATGTCGAGGTAGAACTCGTAACCATCGGGCGTACCGTACTGAAATGGCAGCGCGGGCCGGGGAGGCTCCGGGTCGCCCTCGCGAGGGTGGAAGCCCATATAGAAACTGAACCGGTGGGCCAGCATGAACGCGCCGTTGTGGTACACATCGTCGCCCATGTAGTAATCCGTGACGGGCGCCTGCGGGGAAACGGCCACCAACGCCGGATGGGCATCGATCATACCGGCCGTGGCATAGAAGCCGGGCTGCGAGATTCCCCACATCCCCACCTTGCCCGTGTTTCCCGGGACGTGTCGGATCAGCCAGTCGATGGTGTCGTAGGTGTCGGTGCTCTCGTCGGTGTCCTTCGGCCGGCTCTTGACCGGCTTGTGCGGGCGGTTGATGGTGTAGTCGCCCTCGCTCATGAAACGGCCGCGAATGTCCTGATAGACGAAGATGAACCGGTCGCGCGCGAACAACTCGGAAGGGCCGAGGCTCTCGGGGTACTGGTCGATCCCGTAGGGGCGGATGTTGTACGGCGTTCGCTCCATCAGGATGGGGTAGGTCTTGCCGTCGGTCAAGACGTCTTTGGGAATGTAGACCGAGGTGAAGAGCTTTACGCCATCGCGCATGGGGATGCGGTAGTCGTATTTGGAGTAGCTCTCGCGGATGAAGGCGACTCCCGGGATTCCGGGACGCGGCTGGGGCGGGGAAGGCCCGGGGCCAGGCCCTTGGGAAGTCCCTTGGGTTGGGGTGGTCTGTGCGCCGGCCAGCGCCGCGATGGCGAGCAGGATCACAATCGGGATTCGCATGGTGGATTGAGTTTGATTCTAGCGTAATGGAGCCGATTGGGGCGGTTGCTACCGGCAATTACGTACTGTATGCTTGGCTTGTAATCATCAAGTCCATCTCCAGAATCCACGAAAGAGGACAGCACGATGGCAGAGACCGGCCTTAAAGGTCCATTTGCGCTTACCGAGGCGATCGTCAATCAGGAGGTCAGCCAGAAATCCCCGGGTTCCTATGCTCTCGATCAGTCCCATGAGTCCGGAGGTTTCCATATTTCCTATGTCGGCCGATCGGACACGGATGTAAACGCGCGGCTGCGGGAGCATTTGGGGAAGTACAAGCGGTTCAAGTTCGAGTATTACGCCACACCCAAAGACGCGTTTGAAAAGGAATGCGGGCTGTACCACGATTTCAATCCGCCGGCCAAGATTACGCACCCGGAGCGTCCCTCCCAGTCTGGCTGGAAGTGCCCGCGCTGTAAGTTGTTCGGTTGAGCTTACGGCGCCCCAGCGGCTTGGTGCAGGTGGAAATCCGCGGCGGGTTTTGCGGGGGCCCGCGGCCCCGGGCACCCACTGTAGCGCCTCCGGGATAGAAGTCGCGCTCGTGCGCTTGATGTCCTCCGCCGCCAGAACGAACACCGCCGCCGGCGCCTTAGATAGTTGCTGCGCCTTGCGCCTTGCGGCCCACGGAAGTCACCTGGAGGGTGAACAGCTCATCCACGCTCAGTTTGTCCAGGTCGTCGGTGGGAGCGCCCACGCGTTGGGCCAAAGCTGTCCCCAGGACCGTAGAGGCAACCACGAGAAGCCGGGCAGCAGTCATAACCATCTCATCGGCCGGAAGGTGTTTTTTTGAGTAGGGACCAGGGAAGCCCCGTCACAAACCACCCTATCGGCGGAATAGGTCCAGGACTTTATAGGGGTTGACCGGAGATCAGTAGATCGTCGCCCCGGCAGTGAGCGGCGCCTGGCGTATTTCCAGACAGCCCCGGCCGGTAGGCAGTACCTTGCCCGGATTCAAGCGGTTGTCGGGATCAAAAAGGTCTTTCAGACGGCGGATCATGTCCAGGGTCTCGGGACTGAACAGCTTGGCCATCAGCTCGTTCTTTTCCATGCCTACACCGTGCTCCCCAGTGATGGAGCCGCCGGCCTCGATGCAATAGGTCAGGATGGCCTCCCCCGCGGCGCGCGCTTTGTCGAGATCGCCGGGCTTGCGCGCGTCGAACAGGATGATGGGGTGCATGTTGCCGTCGCCGGCATGGAAGATGTTGCTGATGGTGAGGCCGTATTCGCGAGCCACTTCGCCGATGAAATGGAGAGTGGGCGCAATCTTGGTGCGGGGCACCACGCCGTCCTGGACGTAGTATGTGGGGCTGACGCGGCCCACGGCGCCGAACGCGTTCTTGCGGCCTTTCCAGAGCAGGTCGCGCTCCTCGGGGGTCCGCGCCACCCGGAATTCGCGCGCGCCGGAAACCAGGCAGGCTTCGCGAATCTGCTCCACCTGCTCCTCCACGGCTTCGCGCAGGCCCTCCAGTTCGATGAGCAGCACGGCGGCGGCATCCATGGGGTATCCCGCGTGGGTAGCCTCTTCCACCATGCGAAGCATCACGCCGTCGAGCATCTCGACCGCCACCGGGGTGATGGCGCGGGCGGTGATCTCGGCGACGGTGCGCCCCGCGTCTTCGCTGGACTCATAAACTGCCAGGATGGTCTTCACCATTTCGGCCTTGCGCATGAGCCGCACGGTCACCTTGCTGACCAGCGCCATGGTGCCTTCCGAACCGGTGAACAGGCCGGTGAGGTCGTAGCCCGGCAAGTCCAGCTCCTTGCCGCCGGTCTCGACGATGGTGGCATCCGGGAACACCATTTCCAGGCCGAGCACGTGGTTGGTGGTGACGCCGTAGGCCAGCGTGTGCGGCCCTCCGGCGTTTTCCGCCACATTGCCGCCGAGAGTGCAGGCGCGCTGGCTGGAAGGGTCGGGGGCGTAAAAGTAACCGCTCTCCTGGACGGCCTGTGTAATGTCGAGGTTGACCACACCCGGCTGGACCACGGCGCGCTGGTTCTCGATATCGATCTCCAGGATCCGGTTCATGCGGGCGAACGCCACCATGATGCCGCCTTCGCGGGGAATGGCTCCCCCCGAGAGCCCCGTCCCGGCGCCCCGGCCTACGAACGGGACCTGGAATTCACGCGCGATGCCGGCAATGGCGGCCACATCCGCGGTGGTGCGGGGAAAGACCACCAGGTCGGGGCGATGCTTATCCACGCTGCCATCGTACTCGTAGAGCGTGAGGTCTTCGATCCGGTCCAGATAGCCGCGGGGGCCGAGGAGTGCTGCGATTCGTTCGGTGACGCCGGCTGGCAGCATGAGTCCAGTGTAGAACAGAGGGCATCGCGCCTGGGACTGGAGGGAATTCACGAAACCGCCGATAGAAGTCCCGTAGGGAGGGCGCTAAAAATGAATAGCGACCATTTACCGCCCAATGCGGACACGCGTGGATTCGGTGCAGCCTCCGGCGACCAAGCCGGTGCATCGCAACACGCACGGTGCTATACGCCTGCCGCGCCTCTTCTGGCAGTGATGCAGGAACAGGTGAGCTATCTGATGAACCATGCGGGCAACCACTGCCTTACTGGGTGCCCGGACTGTGCCCGGCTGGAGGAAGTCAGGCGGTGCCTTCTCAAACCGTTTGCTTGACGCCGCGGGAACAGCGGGCGAGCTACAATTTGAGCCCTTTCAGGTACTCCAGGAAGGGCCCGCCCAGATCGCGGCGGCGCAGAGCGAACTCCACGGTTGCCTTGAGGAAACCCAGTTTGTCGCCGGCATCGTAGCGCGTGCCTTCGAAGCGGTACGCGTAGATCGGGCGGCTGCGCAATAAATGCTTCAGCGCGTCCGTGAGCTGGATCTCGCCCCCCGAGCCGGGATCGATGGCTTGCAGGGAATCGAAAATCTCGGGGGTCAGCACATACCGGCCGATAATGGCGAGATTGGATGGCGCTTCGGATTGCTTGGGCTTCTCCACCAGGTTTCGAATGCGGAAGAGGCGATCGTGGCAGCCGTTGTGGGAAACCGGCTCGGCATCGATGGCGCCATAGGATGAGATGTTCTCGGCGGGCACCTCCATTACCGCCAATACCGGCGCGCCGAAGAAGCTGTGGATATCCAGAAGCTGGCGAAGAGCGGGGGTCTCGGCTTCGATGACGTCGTCCGCCAGCACCACGGCGAAGGGCTCGTGGCCCACCAGTTCCATGGCGCGCAGCACCGCGTGTCCCAGGCCCAGGGCCTCCTTCTGGCGCACGTAGGAGACGTCGATCATGTCCGAGATATTGCGGACGATGGCCAGCAGTTCCTTCTTGTTGCGCGATTCCAGCAGGTATTCCAGCTCGAAGCTGACGTCGAAGTGATCCTCGATGGCGGATTTGCCTCGCCCGGTCACGATGATGATGTTCTGTATCCCCGAATGGAGCGCCTCCTCCACCCCATACTGAATGATGGGTTTGTCCACGATGGGCAACATCTCTTTAGGCTGGGCTTTGGTAGCGGGAAGAAAACGGGTGCCGAGCCCAGCGGCGGGAAAGACGGCTTTTCGAACTCTGGCTGGCATCTTCTCCAGTTTGGTGCCGCCAGTGTGCGTTTGGCAACTAACGAATTGTTTTTCCGCTTCTGCTGTGCTATGTATAGGTACCTGGGAAAACAACAGCAATGGCATACGTTATCGCAGAACCCTGCATTGGTACCAAAGATACTGCTTGCGTCGACGCCTGCCCGGTCGATTGCATTCACCCGAAGAAGGATGAGCCCAACTACGCGACTGAAGAGATGCTCTATATCGATCCGGTAGAGTGCATCGATTGTGGCGCGTGCGTGCCGGTCTGCCCGGTTTCGGCCATCTTCGCTCTCGACGATCTGCCGGAAAAGTGGGCGGATTTCACACCTAGAAACGCTGCTTATTACGGCAAGTAGATTCCTGGAGGGTCACCGGTAGGGAGCACCGTGCCCCTTACCGCGTTCCGGGGGCATGCGGGCGACCAATCTCCCAGCAAGCCCAAGAGTTGGCGCTAGCCGTCAAGGTCTGCTGCCCTGGAAATTTGGCGCTCCAAGTCGGCGGCCCACTTGGAGACCCGTTTCGCGCGCCAGGTAATTTGACCGTTCCGTATCTCCAGCATTGGCCGCCGGCGCAAACCGGAATTGTCGAAGACGACGCCCTCGTTCGCAAGGAGTAACGCTTCCGCCGCATTGGCCAGGCTTCGCTCATGCCGTATCCCCTGGTTTTGGCCTCGCGGCGCAGCGGACGCCGGATCGGCGGGATTCATCCGGCGGGCAATCTGATCCGGATCTACCAGGTTGGACTGGCGTTCGATGCTCAGAGATGCGGTGAGGGTGCTTTTTCCGGAGCCGTTCGGTCCCGCTATGACAGTGAGAACCGGATCGGCTCAGGCAGCGGCGGCAGGCAACTCGCGCACGATTTCGTAGTTTTGGTCGCGAGGTGCGCCAGAAATGAAACGGATCTCGAACCGCTTCCCATCCGGCTGCTCCAAAACGTATCGGCCGTCTTCATCTTCAAAGATAACCGGATGACCTTGCTTCAGAGCGTCCTGCCGGGCACGATCCCACGCAACCTCGGCTGCCTCAACGAATTCGTCTTTGAGGATATCCAATTCATCCATAGAACGTAATCTGATTATCGCTCAGCGGGGCCCGCCCGCCCTACGGCCGGTAGGTCGCGCTGGCCGTATCGGTCTCCCAAAGCCGGATCGCTCCCACCCTGACCCCCTGCCGGGTCTTGAGCCCCTCGCTCACTTCATCGTAGATGTACTTGGCCATGTTCTCGGCCGACGGATTCAGCACATCGAAAGGCGGGAACTCGTTCAGCCACTGGTGATCCATGCGGTCGAGCACCCCATGCACCACCTTTTTCAGCTCCACGAAATCCACCAGCAACCCGATGGGGTCCAGTTCCGGGCCTTCGAGTGTCACCTGGCACCGGTAATTGTGGCCGTGCACGTTTTCGCACTTCCCGCGATAGTTCCGCAGGGCGTGGCCGGCCGCGAATGTCTCTTCAATCGTGACTTCAAACATCGAAAAACTTCTCCACGTCTTCCAGGCGGGTGGTGAACCCGTAGTCGGGCAGGCTGTCGAAGAACACCTGGCCGTACCGCTGCTTGGTGATGCGGTTATCCAGCAGCACCAGGACGCCGCGGTCTTGCTTGCTCCGAATCAACCGCCCGAAACCCTGTTTCAACGCGATGGCGGCCTGCGGGATCTGGTAGTCGTAAAACGGATTTCCCCCCGAGCTGCGGATGCTCTCGATGCGGGCGTTCACCACGGGGTCGTTGGGCACCGCGAAGGGTAACTTATCTATGATAACGCAGCTCAACTGCTCGCCCGGTACGTCCACGCCCTGCCAGAAGGAAGAAGTGGCGAACAGGACGCAGTGCGGAGTGGAGCGGAACTCCTCCAGAAGTGCGCCGCGCGGGCCGGTGCCTTGCAACAGCGTGGGATATTCGATTTCGAGCGAGACCTTGTCGAACACCAGCCGCATCTGCTGGTAGCTGGTGAACAGCACGAAGGCCCGTCCCCGGCTATGCTTCAGAATCCGAACCACCTCCTCGGCGGCCAGCTTGGTAAAAGCCGGGCTGCGCGGATCCGGCAACTGTTGCGGCACATAGAGCAGCGCCTGTTTCTGATAATCGAAATGGCCGGGGACTACCAGGCTGCGCGCGTGCGCCATGCCAAGGCGCTTCTGAACGTAGTCGAAGCCCCCGGCTACGGCCAGCGTGGCGGAAGTGAGGACCACCGTTTCCACCCGGTTGAACAGGCGTTCGGAAACGATGGCGGAGACATCGATGGGGGTGGCCTGGAGAAAGCACCCTCGGCCGCGCTTTTCCAGCCAGTACACGAAGCTTTCGTCGTCTTCTTCCATCACGAACCGCAGGCCCTGGTCGAGTTCCTGGCCGCGGCGCGCCAGCGGCACGATCTCTTCGGGAGGGTTCTTGATCAGCTTGAGGTGCGAGACGATGAGGTTGAGCGCGGCCCGCAGGTCTGCGTAGATGTCCTCGTTTTCTTCGCGGAAGGCGTCGCGGCCCTGGAAGGCCACGCGTCGATCGGCATCGCCAAACAGGCTGAAGAACAGGACGGTCAGCTCGTCCAGGCGCTGCAGGACGTGATCCAGTTCCGGGCTGCCGAACTTCTTCGCCCGGCTCATCGCCGCGATATCGCGGCGCAGTTCCTGCAAGCGGTAGTTGCTGACCGAAACACCGAAATACTGGCTGGCCACGTCCTCGATCTCGTGCGCCTCGTCGAACACGACGGCATGGTATTCCGGCAGGATGCCGCCCTCGTGGTTGTCGTTGCGGAGAGAGAGGTCGGCGAAGAAGAGGTGGTGGTTGACAATGATGATGTCGCTCTCGCTGGCGCGCTGGTGCATCAGGGTGATGAAGCAGCGCTCGAAGTTGGGGCACTTCTGCCCGGTGCACATGTCGGTGCGCGCATCCACCTTGGCCCAGGCGGTGCTGGATTCCGGCAGGCTCTTGATCTCGGCGCGGTCGCCGAACTCGGTGGTCTTCTCCCATTCGCGAATGATCTCGAAGTCCGCGACTTCTTCGAGTCCGGTGAGGACCGGCTCCTTGTCGGCGTCGTAGATCTTCTGGCGGCAGGCGTAGTTGTTACGCCCCTTCATGTAGCAGACCTTCAGCGGCCTCGAAAAATGCTGCTGGAGAAACGGAACGTCCTTGAAGAAGAGCTGCTCCTGGAGATTCTTGGTGCCGGTGGAGACGACGATGCGCTTACCGGAAAGCAGCGCCGGGACGAGGTACGCCAGGGTCTTGCCGGTGCCGGTGCCGGCCTCTACGATGAGGTGGCGCTTATCCGCCAGCGCAGCTTCCACGGCTTCGGCCATTTCCAACTGTCCGGGGCGGAACTCGTATTTGGGATGCCACTTGGAAAGCGTGCCATGCCGGGCGAAGAACTGCCGGGCGCGTGCTGGTTGGGCCTGGGTAGGCATCGGTTGCTTTGATTCTATCAGGGGGCGAAACGGGGGACGGCGAGACGGGCAAAACAGGGGCACAGTGGAGGAGAGGTCACCGTGATCATCACAAAGGTCGAGGCATCCGGATATCGGTGCTTGCGGGATGTTAAGCAGGAATTGCAGCCGTACCAAATTCTCGTGGGACCGAATGGTAGCGGGAAATCGGCGTTCCTGGATGTGATTGGGTTCTTGGCCGATCTGGTTACACGTGGCCTCAAAGAGGCAGTGTTCAAGCGGACGGAGAATTTCTATGATCTGGTCTGGGGGCGGACTGGCAGGTCGTTTAGCCTAGCCTTCGAAGCCGGGTCGCCTCAGGAGAATGATCGCAATTTGCATCCTTCGGCCGGGCTGATCAGATACGAGGTCGAGGCAAAGATTGATGCGAATGACGATGAGATCGCGATTTCAAGCGAGCGAGTGACGGTTACTGACGCCTCGGGGAATCAGGTGCCTGTATATGTGAATGACGGGAGGACATCCTCGTTTGCCGGCAAGCTAGATCTTGGTGGGCGGCTCCTCTTGAATCTGCCCCGGGACCGCTCATGTCTTTTCGTCCTTAGCAGTCTGGAAATCGAGGAGCCTGCATTGCTGTCGGTGGTGTCGCTGACCGACCTTCTGATCGATGGCGGCGTCAAGACCGTCGCTCTCGAAAGCGCATCACTACTGAAGCCAAGCTCACCAGTTGCTGGTTCGTCGGCCGTCTACGACGGATCCGAGTTGGCCCGTCGGGTAGCTCAACTCCAGGAATCCTCACATGAAGCCTTCAAGTCCTGGGTCGAACACGTTCAGACTGGAATCCCCGATCTGGTCGATATCCGACCTATGTTGTGTCCCGAAGACAGACGCCGCTATCTGATGGTTCAGTACGCCGGTGGCGTCGAAGTGCCCCAGTGGATGGTCTCGGATGGAACCCTTCGCCTCCTGGCTCTTACCCTTCTTGCCTACCTCCCCGATTTTCATGGCGTGTACCTGGTCGAGGAACCGGAGATCGGCTTGCATCCCACGGCCATCGAGACGGTAATGCAGTCCCTCTCCTCCGTCTACGATGGCCAGGTGCTCATCACGAGTCACTCGCCGCTTGTTCTCAGCCTGCCCCGGCCCAACCAGTTGCTGTGCTTCCAGAAGACTGAGAACGGCACCACGATCATACCGGGGAATGAACACCCCATGTTGAGCCAGTGGAAATCGGGCGTCAACATCACGGACTTGTTTGCGGCTGGAGTCCTCGGTTGATCGCGGGCATCCCTAAGCCGCTGGTCATCCTCACGGCCGACCAGAATGCGCAGTTCGCGATTCAGGCGCTTATCCGCCGGCCTGCTGATCTCGGAATCCGCCCCATCGAGTTCGATTGCTACCCGCATCCGGGGCACGACAGCGGTGTCTACAAAAGGGCGCACGAGTTCTTGAGGGCGTTCCTCAAGTGGGATCACGCTCTCGTAGTGTTCGACCGTGAAGGCTGTGGACATGATAGCTTTCTATACCAGGCAGCGAGTTGGAAGACGGCGCGCCGCGTGGTGGCCAAGGTGGAGTTCCACTTTGGTGAATTGTTCCCGCGAGTGGGATTCATTGTGACGAGCCTGGAGACCGAGAGCCGGGCGGTGGTGCGGTTCTACAACAAGCGGGGGACGGCCGAGCAGTGGATCAAAGAGGGCAAGCAGGCAGTGAAGATGACCCGGCTGAGTGGCCATCGGTTCCGATCCAATGAAGTGCGGCTGTGGCTGAGCGTGATGGCCTACAACCTGGGGAACCTGTGGCGGCGGCTGGTGCTGCCGAAGACGATCGACTACTGGTCGCTGACCAGAGGCAAAGGTGGCTCCCGGGGGAAAATTGTAACTTGCAGGATCAAGAGAATGGCGGCTGGGTGTATACTGAACCGTTCTGGAGAACCAAAATGGAAATCCCAGTTTTAGTACTTCTCACTGAGTGCTCTCGGTAGGAGGTTGATGGGGATGCGTTTGCGCCACTGTCCGTTCGCTCTGCTGCTGTGTTCGCTCTTTGCTCAGACCCGTACGCCACATACAGCCGAATTCTGGGTCAACCCGAAGGATGGTTTGCGTTATGTCTGGGTCCCTCCGGGCAATTATCAGATGGGATGCTCGCCGGGGGATGCGGATTGTTCGGATGACCAGAAGCCCGCGCATCCGGTGGCCATCCGCGAAGGGTTCTGGATGGGAGAGACCGAGGCACCGGTGGATGCGTTTTCGCGATTCGTGAAGGCAACGGGTGGCAACATGCCCCGTCAACCGGGGGGCACCACGGAAGATTCCAGGCAACCCGTTGTCAACGTAAATTGGCGCATGGCGGAATCCTATTGTCTCTGGGCTGGGGGACGCCTTCCGTCAGAAGCGGAGTGGGAATGGGCGGCGCGCGGGGGCACAAGCGGCGCCCGCTACGGCGCCGTGGCGGAAATTGCCTGGTTTACTCACAACAGCGGGAAAGCTCCGATCGATGGCGACACGCTATTTCGCGCGGGTCCGGAACGTTATGAGCAGGCACTGATCGCCAATGCCAACCGAGCGCACCCGGTGGGACAAAAACGGCCGAATGCGTACGGCCTGTTCGACATGCTGGGCAACGTGATGGAGTGGACCGACGATCATTACCAGCGCTACGATGCGCAGCCGCACACGGTGGTCTACACCCCACCGCGCCGGTTTGACTACGTAGTTCGCGGAGGCGACTTTGGCACGATTGCGCGCTACCTGACGGCCTCGTACCGCGTGAACAGTGTCGCCGGAGCCGGCAACGAACGGACGGGATTCCGCTGCATCGCGCGTCCCTTGGAGACACCGGTCCCCTCGGTGGCCGGGACCCGTTGGCGATTCAGCGAGATGGACTCAACGGTGGAATTTCTCCGCGACGGGACAGCGCGTTTCAACACAGCCAGCGCGCCTGGACACTGGCGACAGGACGGTGGGCAGCTTATCATCGATGCCGGCGGTGGCGCTCAGTGGGCGCTGACGATCAACGGAGATGCGATGCAGGGGGTGATCCGTGCGGCGATCGGGGGGCGCGTACAGGAGTTTCCCGGGCAGACGTGGCTAAGCCGGATGAGCGACACGAGTACCCCGCGGCAGCCGGCCCCGTCCAGCGGCGGAATCCCCGGGGGAGTGGCCGGGGGGGCCCCCGGCGCCGTTGTCGGTGGGGTTCTGGGGTCGGTTCCCGCGGTTGCTCCACCACCACCACCGCCGCGAAAGATCGAACAACGGCCGGGCGTCCAGCGAATCCGGGTCGGCGGCATTGTTCAGCAGGGCAAGCTGATTCAACAGACGCCCCCAGAGTATCCGCCGCTGGCCAAGCAGGCTCGCATTTCGGGAGTGGTGAAGCTTCACGCAATCATCGGCACGGATGGCACGATCACCAATCTCCAGGTGGTCAGCGGGCACCCTCTGCTGGCGCCCGCAGCCGTCGAAGCGGCGAAGCAATGGCGGTATCAGCCCACGACCGTCAATGGCGAAGTGGTCGAGGTCGAAACGGACATCGATGTGAACTTCACTCTATCCAAGTGAAGTTACCGTTGGCCGAATTCCTCACCACGCTTTTTGCCTATAAGATTCTGCCCAGTCTTACTTTGATCTTCGGCATCCGCTATGACATTCTGAAGCCGCCGGTGGAAAAGTACGGGCGGCTGGCTGCGTTCATCCCATCGCTGGGCAGGCGCTCGCCAGCGATGCCACGGTGCCGAATCTGGTCTAAAAGCCTCTCAGCCCGCGCGCGATCTCGGCCACATCCCGCAATTCACCGATGGCCACCAGCCGCACGGTCTCGCGCATGTCCGGCTCCAAAGCCCCCGTGAAAATGTTGTTGCGCTTCTGGAAGAGCTTGGCGGCTGCCAACGCGGTGCGCTTATTCCCGTTGTCGAAGAGGTGGCCGCCGGCGATACTTCGAACCACGGTGGCTACCGGTTCCCAGAAACCGGTCACATAGCGGGCCGACATGAATACGGAATCGACCGTGCTATTCATTTCGTGCGTCCCGCCAAAGGATCGATTGATCTCCCGCAACTCGTCGGCTGAAACTTTCAGCAGCATCGTCGACATGTTTGCCCCTCGCGGGTATGCCCGCGCCCAGCAGGTATTTTACCTCAGCGGCAACCTGGTTCATGGCAACGCCCGGCGACGGCGGATCGCACCCACTTGGCAAGCGCGTTGACACTACAGGATCTCTTCGATCCTCTTGCGTAATTCCGCCGAGAGCCTGGGGCTCTCTCCGCCGGTCGACACGGCGATCTGCACACTGCCGCGCTCAACGCGCGCCGGCACAATGAAGCCGCACTCCTCGGCGGAATCGGCGATGTTGGCGAAAACGCCCTTACCCTTGGCGGCGATTCCGATGCGGTGATTGGTCAAGCGGTCGTCGGTGGCGGCGAACGCCAGCAGGCAGCCGCCCAGGTCCGAGGCGCGAAAGCGTCGCTCGACCATCCGCACCGGCAGGGTTTCGAATTCCGGCTCCCACTCGGGAGCGACCACGGTGATACGCGCCCCGGCTTCCAGCAGTCCTTTGGTTTTTCGCAGCGCGACCTTGCCGGCACCCACCACCAGCACCGGCTTGTCTTTCAGATCGAGAAATATGGGGTAGTGTCTCAAGCCAAGAATGTAACACGCTGGGGCGGTGGGAATTCCATCAGTAGGGGTCCTCGCTGGATATGGTTAGGTCCAGAAGGTACTCCGCCCTCCGCGGACCTTGGAGTCCGCCCTTGAGGTCCGGCCCACCTGAGGGATCCACCGCGGTGGTGCGTGCTTCAACGCGCCTGCGCCACTGCCACGATGTGAATCCGCCGGTTTCTCTGCCAGCACGCTTCGTCCTGCTCCTGACAAACCGGCTTTTCTTTCCCGTAGCTGACCACTCCAAGCTGTTGGCCGGGGATCCCGACCTGCACCAGGTAGCTCTTGGCCGCTTCCGCCCGCGCTTCGCCGAGCACTATATTGTACTCTGCCGAGCCTCGCTCGTCGCAGTGGCCTTCGATGGTCAGCTTGTAATCCGGATAATCCCTCAGAATGTCGCGCAGCTCCGTTGAATCGGCTTCGAGCGCCTTAATCGCATCGGGCCGCAGCGTGTGCTTGTTGTAGTCGAAATAGGCGTCCTCAATCCTCGCCAGAAGTTGATCGATGCGCGCCCGCGTGGCGGCATTCGGCATGTTCGACCTGGGCGTGGATGCTACTGGAACCGGCGTGCTCTCCTGGCGCCGCGGCGGGGTGGCTGCCGGGGTGCTGGGTGCGCTGGCCGCGGTTTGCTGCGGCGGAGCAGGCGTGGCCGCCGCTACCTTCTTCTTCGCACACCCGGCGACGATCATCGATAGAGTCGCGATGCCGATCACGACCAGTTCGCGAGAATTCTTCATGTCAACTACCCTCCTGTTTATTCATATCGTCTTTTGGCTCCGGATTGAATCCTGTCCAGACAGGATTCGGGTACCCTGCCGGTTTGACTACACTGGAATGGAGAGGTAGTGGTGTGCGCGAACTCGTCCTGGCACGACCCACGGCCGCCTTGCGTCGCAAAGGTCCCCGTCTGGTGCTGTGGCTGGGCTTTGGTGGCCTGTTGGTCTGCATCATCGCCGCCGCTGCCGGCACCCTGATCGGGGTGGACCGCGTGCGCCAGGACGAAACCCGCATCCGTAAAACCTTTCTGGGACGGTTGGGAGCCCTCGATCAGATCCGGGCCCAGATCTACCTGTCGGGCACTTACATCCGCGATGTTCTTCTCTCCCCCGCACCCACCGTAGCCGCGGCGCAGACTACCCGCCTGGCCAGTCTCGACCGCGAGACGAAAGCCGCGCTGGAATCCTACTCGCACTCCCTGGAGCCCGAGGAACGCGAGCCCTTCCAGGCATTGCAGTCGGAAATCGACGCTTACTGGCGGGTCCTGGAGGGTACGGTTGCCTGGACCCCGGAGCAACGCAACCGCCTGCGCGATTCCTTTTTTTACGATGAGCTGGTCCCCCGCCGCAACGCCATGCTCCAGATCGCCGATCGCATCGCCGTCGCCAACGAACGAGGGCTTAACCGCTCCGAGGATCAATTGAACAGGGCCTCCGACGGCCTGCGCCGCACCCTCATGGTCACCTTCGCCATCACGCTCTCGGGCGGCCTGCTGCTGGCCCTGCTGACCATCGGACACACCCTCCGGCTGGAGCGCGAACTGGAGCGCCGCCTGGAGGAGAATGCCCATGCTCGCGCCGATCTGCAGGAGCTTTCGGCAAAACTCCTGCGTGCCCAGGAAAATGAGCGCCGTTCGCTGGCGCGGGAGCTTCACGACGAAGTGGGGCAGTCGCTCTCCGCTATCCTGATGGAGTCGGAAAGCGCCGAGTGCGCCGACGACTTGCACGAGATTCGCGATCACCTGGCGGCCGTCCGCACCCTCGCCGAAAAGACCGTCAACGAGGTACGCGATCTGGCCCTCCTCCTGCGCCCCTCCATGCTCGACGATTTCGGCCTGGTCCCCGCCCTCAATTGGCACGCCCGCGAGATGACCAAGCGGACCGGCCTCAACGTGGTGCTTTCCGCGGACGATGCCGCCGACGACCTGCCCGACGAACACACCACCTGCATCTACCGGCTGGTGCAGGAGGCCGTGAACAACTCCGCCCGCCACGCCAATGCCCGCACCGTGGAAGTGGAGGTCAAACGGGAAGACCGGCGTGTGATCTTCAGCGTTCGCGACGATGGCGCCGGCTTCGATCCGCGCTTCGTCCGCGGCTTGGGCCTGCTCGGCATGGAGGAGCGGGTGCGCCGCCTGGGCGGCCAGTTGGAGATCGATTCTCAACCGGGGCGCGGAACCCGCATTGCGGCCGAACTGCCGCTCGCCGAGCTCGCCCACAGAAACGGACACGATGCCCATACGCATTCTGTTGGCTGACGACCATACGGTGGTCCGCGATGGGTTGCGCGCGCTGCTGGAGCGGCAATCCGACATGACCGTAGTGGCCGAGGCCGCCGACGGCCGCGATTGCGTGCGGCTCGCCGAGGAACAATCGCCCGACGTGATCGTGATGGATATCGCCATGCCCAACATGAATGGCATCGAAGCCACCCGCCGCGTCCTGGCCGCCAATCCGCACACCGCGGTAGTGATCTTGAGCATGCATCAGGACGAGAGCTACGTGTTGCGATCGTTGAAGGCGGGCGCCAAGGGCTATCTCCTGAAGGACTCCCTGCGATCCGATGTCATCGAGGCCATCCGCGCGGTTTCCCAGGGCCGCTCGTTCTTAACCCGCAAAGTCGGCCGGATCCTGCAGGAGGACTACATCCGCCAGCTCGAACGGCGTGGCCTCGACGACAGTTACGACCTGCTCACCGACCGCGAGCGCGAGATCCTGCAACTGGTGGCTGAAGGCCGGACCAACAAGGAGGTCGCCGCCCTGCTGAACGTGAGCTTGACTACGGTCGAGACCCATCGTACCCACATCCTGCAAAAGCTGGGCCTGCACAGCGTCCCTGAGTTGATCCTCTACGCCGTCCGCAAAGGCATCATTTCGTAGGGTGCCGCGCCAGCACGCGGGGCCTGAACGCGCGTTTGGGTGGGGCAGGCGCTTTCGCCTGCCAACTGGCCCCAATCGGAGCCGCGACCGTGAGGGAGCGGTCTTCGCGGAAAACGACATCGCCTTTGCGAAACCTCCGCTACCGGCCCCTCTGCCCTGCCCGGAGAATCAATACGCCCGCCATGTTGGCGATGACCACGATGCTGCAGATTTTGGCGGCGTAGGCGGTCTTGCTCACCACATCCACAATGGGATACACGGCAATGAAAAGGGAGATCAGGCTCGAACCCAGGCCGGCAATGGATACCGCTTTGAGCCAGGTTGGCAACGCGGTTCGCAAGATGCCGCGGCCGAACACCGGCAGTGCGAACAGCGACACATACGTGATGGCGTACAGGGCGATCGAAGCTGTCGCCAGCAATTGGCTGGCCTCCTGTTCTTGCACGCCCAGCATGCTCAGAAGGATGAACAGCATCACCAGGACGGCCACGAACACGATCGAATTCACCGGGGTTCGCCAGCGGGCGTCGAGACGGGTGAACCACTGCGGCACCAGATTGTCCCAACCCGCGGTCATGGGCAGCCGCGTCAGCCCGGTGAAGATCAGGCTCGCCCCGGCGATGGCCCGCGCGATCAGCAGAAAAATAGCGAAAGGCGCGGCCCAGGCTCCCGGCCCGGTGGTTCCAAATGCCAGCCGCATGGTCTGGGGGATGGGACCGATCACGTTGATGGGCTGCCTGCCGACGAAGGTCAGCACGGAGCTGGTGCCGAGAATGAACATCAACGCGATCACCGGCGCGGAGAGCATCACGGACTGCCCGATGGTGCGCGCCGCGCTGCGGCATTCTCCGGCCAGTATGGCGACGTACTCGAACCCGCTGAGCGCCCCCACCGTCATCTGTCCGAATACCGCGAGGCTGAACCAGTCGGACTTCGGCCACTGCCACGGGATCGGCTCATATCGTGGGATGGAGCCGCCGAGCACCGCCCAGATGGGCAGACCCAGGAGGATCGCGTACGCCAGCAGGATCATCAGGCTGCCGATGTTGTGCAACCACTTTCCGATGTCCAGCCCGCGCACCGCCACAAGCGTGATCGCAGCCATCACGCTCCCCGTAAGCGCCAGGGTCGCGGCCTTGCTCCCCGGCACCCACGCCGCCGAAGGACCCAGCATGTACGACAGGTCCGTGGGCACCACGAAGATGATGGCGCCGGTGACGATCACCGCATAGACCCACAGGTTCCACGCCGTCAGGAAGCCGGCCATCTCACCGTAGCCCGCTTTGGCCCATTGATAGAGGCCGCCTTCGAGCGGCATCAGGCGATTCAGATAGATCACGACGGCCGCTAACGGCAGGTAGAAGAGCAGCATCGCCCCCAGCCAGAAGGCCACGTGGGCGCGGCCCACCTTGCCCGCGATGCCCACCCATGACGATCCGACGACGCACAGCACTTGGGCCAGGACCAGGTCCCGCAGACCCAGTTCCCGGCGGAGGCTGGTCTCCTGGATGCGCGCGACGGACCCTCCGCCGGTTGATTCAGTGGGCACAGTCCATCAATGATGCCATAGAACCTCAAGCGGATCGAACTCAGATCGGAAAAACATTCTTACCGCCGAGACGCCGAGACGCGGAGGAAATCCAAGAACACCAAGTCCATCGAGAATCTCGGGCCCTCTCGCCTTTCCCGAGTTAGAGCGCCGAGATCTGCCGTCGCCATCATGCCACGACGCCCGCGCACCAGGTCCACATTACCTCTGCCCCCTCCGCGCTCTCAGGTTTTGACTTTGATCTCTTGTTCTTCTCTGCGCCTCGGCGTCTCGGCGGTGAGATAGAATCTTGACTACATCGAATTCCAGACAAAGGAGGCGGATCGACGCCATGACGTCTTACAAACTGCTGCTCGGATTTGGGCTCGCGGGAGCCCTCTTGTCGGCGGATCTCATCTATACGGCTGCGGGGTCGGACGAGCCAAATCTGGCGGTGATTCACCAGATCAAAGCGGAGGCGTTCCAGAACTCCAAGGTGATGGAACACGAATTCTATTTGACCGACGTGTACGGCCCGCGCCTGGCTGGGTCGCCGGGATATCAGGCGGCTGGCGACTGGGTGGTGAAGCGGTTGAAGGAATATGGCCTCACCAACGTCCACCAGGAGCCGTGGGGACCGTTCGGCCGAGGCTGGACCTACTCGCACTATTCGGCAAGCATGATCGAGCCGCAGTACCAACCGTTGATCGGCTTCCCGCTGGCGTGGACGCCCGGCACCAACGGCGCGGTCCAGGGCGAAGCCATCCTGGCGCCCATGGCTACCGAGGCCGACTTCGCCAGGTTCAAGGGAAAGCTGCAAGGCAAAGTCGTGCTGACCATGCCGCTGAAGCCGCTCAGCATGTCCATGGAGCCGATGGGCCACCGGCTCACCGACGCCGAGTTGCTGGCGCGAGCCGCGACGCCGGATCCTTCGCGGCTCGGCAATTTCCTCCGCCCGCCCACCGCCGGACCAGCACCGCCCCCGCAGCCCACGGCGGAGTTTCGCAAGCACCTGAACCAGTTCTTGAAAGACGAAGGCGCGCTGGTGGTCTTGCAGTACGGCTACAACGGCGACGGTGGTACGGTTTTCGCGGCGGCCGGCGGGTCGCGCGATCCCAAGGACCCGGTGCCCCCACCGATGGTCGCGGTGACGCCTGAGCACTACAACCGCATCGTTCGCCTGCTGGACCACGGCATCCCCGTGAAACTGGAGTTCGATATTCGGGCGCGGTTCATCGATTCACCGGTGAATTCGTTCAACGTGATCGGGGAAATTGAGGGGGGCCGAAAGAAGGATGAGATCGTGATGCTGGGGGCGCATCTGGATTCCTGGCACGGCGGCACGGGCGCCACGGACAATGCCACGGGGAGTTCGGTCGCCATCGAGGCGGTGCGAATTCTCCAGGCGCTGAACCTGAAGATGGACCGCACCGTGCGGATCGCGCTGTGGGGCGGCGAGGAAGAGGGCCTGCTGGGATCGCAGGCCTACGTGAAGGAGCACTTTGCAGACCGCGCCACCATGCAGCCCAAGCCCGAGTACGCCAAGCTCTCGGCGTACTTCAACGACGATAGCGGCACCGGGCGTTTCCGCGGCATCGGGGTGGCGGGAAACGATCAGGCCGCGCCGATTTTCGAACTATGGCTGAAACCCTTCCGGGATCTGGACGCAACCGTCGTCGGCGGAATCACCGCCCTGGACACGCGCCGTCCCGGCGGTACCGATCACACCTCGTTTGACTTCGTGGGGCTGCCCGGTTTCGGCTTCATTCAGGACCCCATGGAGTATCAGACGCGGACCCACCACTCCAACATGGATGTGTTCGACCGCGTTCAACCTGGCGATCTGATGCAGGGTTCGGCGATCATGGCTTCCTTTGTGTACCACACGGCCATGCGGGCGCAGATGATGCCGCGGAAGCCGATGCCGAAACCGCTGCCCGAGTAGCACGGGCATTCTTGCCTGTGTTTTACTAATACAGCCCTTTTACGATGCCGCCATCCACGGCGATGGAGACGCCGGTAATGTAGCTCGATCGCTCGGAGGCCAGGAACACCACCAGGTTGGCGAACTCTTCGGGTTGACCCAGACGGCCGAGTGGCGTTTGTCTTGCCCAGCGGTCCTCGATCTCCTGCGGCGTGACACCCTCTTTTTCGGCCAGCTTCCGGCTGAGGTCGACCAGCCGCGCAGTTGCGGTGAATCCGGGGCAGACGTTGTTCACCAACACGTTGTATGGCCCGTACTCGTTGGAGAGCGTCTTGATCAGGCCGCTCACCCCGGAGCGCACCGCGTTGGACAGGATCAACCCTTCCACCGGCTGCTTCACGGTGACGGAAGTAATAGCGATGAAGCGTCCCCATCGCCGATGCTGCATCACGGGCAGCGCTTCCTTGGCCAGGTACACCGTGCTCATGAGGTTGAGCGTGGCCGCGGCCTGCCAGTCTTCGATGGTGGTTTCCGCGAACGTCTTGGAAGGCGGCCCGCCGGCGTTGGCCACACAGATATCCAGCCGCCCGTACTCTTCCACGGTGTCGGCAACGAAGCGGCGCACTTGCTCGTGATCCGTCACATCCAGGGCGCGCGTCCTGACGCCGGCGCCGGTTTCGCGGCGAATCTCTTCGGCCGCGGAGATCAGCGTCGATTCCGTGCGCGCGCACAACGCCACTACGGCGCCTTCCCTCGCCAGTCCCATGGCCACGGCCTTGCCCAGGCCCTGACTGGATGCCGCCACGATCGCGACGCGGTCTTTCAGGCCTAGATCCATAGGTTCAGCCTCGGAGGTAGGCGTCGTCCTTGATGAGCCAGTCGCGACGGATGGGGCTGAAGATGTCGAGGTCGAGGGTATCTTCGAGCGCCACCGCGCGATGCGGCACGTGGGAAGGGATGCGGAGCACTTCTCCCTTGGCCACCACAATTTCCTGGCCTTCGATCTCGAACTTCAGCGCGCCTTCGAGAATATAGGTGATCTGCTCGCTCTCGTGATGGTGCTCCGGCACCACCGCGCCCTTAGCGAGGAAGACCTGCGCCACCATCGCTTTGTCCCCGGAAATGATCTTCCGCGAGATGGTGTCGCTCAGGATTTCTTTCTCCATTTTGTCCCACGTGTAATGTTCCATGTCGTTCGATATTCCGTGTCCCTGCTATTGTACATGGGGGCAGGCTACTTCCACGTGGACTTCAATTCCCACACGTCCACCGTGATCTTGCCCGGCTTTCCCAGGGTCGAATAGAACTCTATCCTCCGTGCCCCTTCCGGCGGGTACGCCAGGTTGGTCATCGCCACCTGCCCGCCCTGGGCGAAAACCTCTACCGTGGATCGGTCCACCAGAATCGTAAGTTCCAGCGGCGCGTGTCCGATCGCGAGCGGAGCCGCAGTGCGCGCCGGAAAGTCCGTGCTGAAGCCGGTTACGCCCGATTGCGTGCGGTCCACGAAAACTGCGCCGTTTCCGTATCCTGCCGTGGTGTATTTTCCATCCTCCGCCAGCAGTTTCCATCCGACTTCCCGAGCCACGCCCGGTATCACGGTGCTCCGCAACTCAAAGCTGTTGCCCTGGATTTTCTCCTTCAATGCGCGGTTGAGATCGGCAGCGTTTACCCCGCGCCACGTGAAATGTCTGCCTCGCAGCCGCTGGACGGCCTCTACGGGCTCCTGCACGAGCCGGAAGCCCTCTGGCGCCTTCCGCAGTTGCAGCCTCCTGGGGATCGTCATCTGCCCGCGCCAGGGCTCGGTTGGCACTTTCGCCGCGTACTGCCAATTGCTCATCCAGCCGATCATGATGGGCAGTTCGCCGCGAGCGATCCCGTTAAACGTCAGGGCACAGTAGCAGTCCTTCCCGTAGTCCGTCCAGAGCGTCGTTGAAGGCGGATTCCCGTTCGTGAACCTCGCACCATCGAAGTTCCCCACGAAGTACTGCTCGCCCGATCCGCCTTGCAGGCCGCCAGGATTCAGCCCCACCTTGAGCACCCAGCGGGTCTGGCGCGGATCGCCCGCGACCAGGACCTCCGTCAGCGTCGGACATTCCCACTGCCCACCCGTCGCGCCCGCTGGCCCGAACTCGCTCAGCCGTTCCCAGGCTTTCAGATCGGGCGAACCGTAGAACAGCACCTTGTGCTCATTCGGCAGAGACACGGCCATGATCCAGCGGCGTGTTGGCTCCCACCAGAAGACGTGGGGATCGCGGAAGTCCGGCATGTTGAGATTCAGTACCGGGTTGCCGGAGTATTTCGTCCAGGTCCGTCCGTGGTCGTTGCTGTACGCAAGGTTCTGCGTCTGTAGGGTGGTGTGCTCCGCGCTTCGCGGTGTGTGGCCGGTGTAGACCGCGACCATGCAGGGTTTCCCGTTGGCGCAGAATCCGCTCGTGTTGCGCGCGTCAATAACCGTGCTGCCGGTGAAAATCATGACACCGTTCTCTTCCGCCAGGGCGACCGGCAGTTCCTGCCAGTGCAGCAGGTCCCGGCTGACCGCATGGCCCCAGGACATGTGGCCCCACACATCACCGAAGGGATTGTACTGGTAGAACAGGTGATACTCGCCGTCGAAGTACACCAGGCCGTTCGGGTCGTTCGTCCAGTGTTCGCTCGGGGAGAAGTGGTATTGGGGGCGGTAGGGCTGGTCGTAGGCGGCGGGCTGCCCGAAGGCGCAAGCCACGGCGAACAGGATCAGTGCGATGCGCTGCATGTCATCGGCCAGTCTGCCATAACCCCGCGGGCCAACGCGCAGAAGTCGCATCGCCGCGCCGAAGACCCTTCGCTTCTGCCCCGAAGCCGCCCGTGCGCTACCATGGAGCGCGAGAGGACTGCTCACATGGCACAGACCGGCTTGATATACATCGGCATCGCAGGAACCGTCGTGGCTCTCGACCGCGGCACCGGGGTCGAAGTATGGCGGTCGGAGTTGAAAGGCGACTTCGTCAACGTCGCCGTTCAGGACGGCGATCTCTACGCCACCGCCAAAGGGGAGCTTTTCTGCCTCGATCCGGCAACCGGCAAGATCCGATGGCAGAACCCCCTGAAGGGGTTGGGCCGGGGCCTCATCACCATCGCCACGCCCGGCAGCCAGCAGGCCGTCATAATGCGTGAGAAGAAGCAACGCGATGAGGCGGCTCAGGCTGCCAGTTCGAGTGCCGTGACTTAGTACGGTCTCGTAACCCGTGAAGACCGCTCCCGGCACTGGTGGGGCAGGCGCTTTCGCCTGCCAACCAAATTCTTTCACGGCCATTCGGGGTTCCGCCTGCCTATAGTTCGCGCTCGATTGCGGAACGCGCAGGTCATCCCATCCACTGCGGGTTGCGTGCCGTGCCGTCCTGCCGGGTGGTCGTTTTGAACGTCTCCCATTTACCGGAGAGGGCCGCCTCGCGCGTTCGGGCGAGCAGCGCCGAGAGTTCGCTCTGGCTAAACGGCTGGAACGTGCGGGCCGCTTCGAACGCCTGGTCGAGTGTCTTTTGATCGGTGATCCCCGTGATCACCACGGACGTCGGCAGGCTCAGTGCGTAGCGCAGGCATTCCAGACCCGTGGCCAGCCCTCTTTGCGGCAGCGCACCGGCGGCCATCGGCTTCATGCCCAGCACCGCGATTCCCTGGTCCACCAACTTCGGCACCACCTCATGGGCGAAACTGCGGAACTGCGCGTCCAGAATGTTCAGCGGCATCTGCGCGGTATCGAAATGGAAATCGTGCGCCTTCGCCACCTCCAGCATTCGTAGGTGCACCACCGGATCCTTGTGCCCCGTGAAGCCGATATACCGGATCTTCCCGGCCTTCTTCGCTTCCAGCAGCGCGTCCACCACGCCGTCATTGAAGAAGCGGTCCGGGTCTTCCATCCGGATGTTCTCGTGATACTGCATCAGGTCGACGTGGTCCGTTTGCAGGCGTTGGAGCGATTCGTCGATCTGCTTTGCGGCGGCCGCTTTCGTACGGCCATCGAACTTGGTCATCAGGAAGACCTTCCGCCGGTACCCGTCGCGCAAGGCCTTGCCCATCCAGATTTCGCACTTGCCGTCCATATAGTCCCAGCAGTTATCCATGAAGTTGACGCCACGGTCGATAGCGGAACGGATGAGCCTGCTGGACTCCTGCTCGTCCTGCGGAACGCCGATATGGTAGCCGCCCATCCCGATGGCCGAGACGCGCTCGCCCGTGCGGCCCAGTTTGCGGTAGATCATCTCGCCCGAGCGCTCATCGGCGGCAGCCAGGTTTCGCGAAAACAGCGCTGCCAGCGAGATCGCGCTCACGAACTCGCGACGCGGAAAACCGTCCTGTTCAGCCATTCCAAACCCTCCACTGGGACCGATTCTACCGCGGAGCCGGGCTTCGCGTTGCCGGGCCGGCCTCGACCTCGCCGAAGCGGGACGCGATTCTTCCCTCTGAATCCTCCGGCCACCCAGCGCACTTACATCACCTCCACGATCATCAACGAGTGATCCGAGATTCGTGCCTCCCGCTCCGCGTGCGAGTACCTGCAGGACGTGATGCGCGGCATCAGCGAGGGGGTCGCGAACGCATGGTCCACCCGGAACCCGTTTCCGCGCGCGCCGCCCTTTAGCGTCGAGAACCAGGTCCACTCCGCCATACCCGGGTTCCGATGCCGCCACATATCCGCCCAGCCCAACGTCGAGAGCCTGCCGAAATGCTCTGCGCATACAAACGTCTTGCCGGTTTCGTCTAACCGGTGCGCGCCCGTATTCCAGTCGCCAACGAACAGGAACGGTTCCTGCAACCGGACTTCGGCCGCCTGTAGCATGGCGTCCCAAAAGCGGACCTTCGCGATGTTGGTGAGGTGCTTCTTGGCGGACCCCGCTGCCATAACGTGAAGGATGCCTATACCGAAGCCGTACTCCGGCAGGTCGATGTCCAGCCAGCGGACGAGACTCTCGGAAGGCGCCGGACAGGGCCGCGTGCGGCGCATCGGTGTGCGCGAGAACACCGCGATTCCGTTCTGGTTTCCGCGCGGGTGCGTCGTCTCAACGTTCGGCAATCCCCTTTCTTTCAGGCCGGCGCACAGGGCCACACCGGGAATGGCGCGGAACTCGGTCACTGCGACGACATCCGGGTCGTATGCGGACACTTCCTCAACGATGCGGGTGAGGCGGGCGCCACCGCCATGCTGAATGTTCCAGACGAGGAGTTTCACTGGTTCACCCCGATGATTGTGCCACGCCCCGTCAATCGCCGACTCGGCAAGCCAAAGCCGCCCCACCAACAGTGTATACTGGCCAACCATGAAGAGATTTGTTCTGTTTTTGCTGCTTCTGCCGGCCGCTTTTGGCCAGACATCTGCCCTGGAAGAATTGATCGCCACGGCCCGGCAGGGCCCGTCCGCAGCGGGCTTGAAGGATCGCATCGCCAAGACGTTGTCGCCGCGCGGCGGCACGGCCGTCTGGGGTCAGGACTACCTCTTCGTGGCCGATTCGCCCTCGCCGGTCACGATCTCGGTGGACCAACAGCCGGCCACTCCCATGGCGCCCATCGAAGGCGCCACTCTGTGGATGCTGCTCACCAAGATGCGTACAGGGGTCACCCACTCATATCAGTATTACGTCGCAGGGAAACCGCTCGGGGCCCGCGGCGACGCCGTGGGGTACAATTCCGATTCTTACTCCAAACCCGGCGTCCCTCGCGGCAAGGTCAGCGAGAAACGGACCATCGTCAGCCGGATCTACGACGGCATGAAAGCCGACTACTGGGTGTACGCTTCGCCCGGGGTGGATCCCGCGGTTCCCGCGGCGCTCATGGTGTGGCAGGACGGCCAGGGGCTGATTGGGGAGTTCTCGCGGATGCGGCTCTTCACGGTCACGGAAAACCTGCTTTACCAGAAGCTGCTGCCGCCGATGGTGCACGTGATGATCGCGCCCGGCCAATCGCCCGAGGGGCACGCCATGCGCTCGGTTGAGTACGACACGGTGAGCGACCGCTACCCGCGCTTTCTGATGGAGGAGGTGCTGCCCGAGGTGGAGAAGACATACACGCTGCGGCAGGATGGATACAGCCGCGCGATTGGCGGCGAATCCTCGGGCGGGATCTGCGCGTTCAACGTGGCCTGGCTGATGCCCGACAAGTTCAGCCGCGTGCACTCGGCGGTGGGTAGCTTCACTTCCATTCAATGGCGGCCCCAGGAGAAACTGGAGGGCGGCAATGTCTATCCCTTCAAAGTGCGCAAAGAGCCCAAGCGCAATATCCGCGTGTGGATGAGCGACGGCTCCGACGACTTGGAGAACGAGCACGGCTCCTGGCCCATGCAGAACATCCAGATGGCGAATTCGCTCAAGCGGCAGGAGTACGATTTCCACTTCCGCTTCGGGACGGCCGCACACGGTGGCGCGCAGGCGTCGCTCGACTTGCCCGAATCGCTGGCGTGGCTCTGGCGCGACTACGATCCGGCGAAGACCAGCCAGGAGTTTCATATGGACCCCACGGAAAAAGAGAAGCCCTTTTTCCGCGTGACGATCACCAACCGGGACTCGTGGTAGGTGCCGATGTCTCTGGCGCAAAAGATCGACGAGCTTGGCCAGAAAACCGGCTTCGCGGCCCAGCGGCTGCAAACCTTCTGGGACCGCCTGACCGACGGTATGGCGATCGACGCGCTCTGGGCCGATTTCAAGGCCGATGCGCGTGCCGGATACGATTTCTACGCCAAGGACGTGGATTGGGAAGCCATCGGGCAGCACCGCGGCCACCGGCACCGTCTCCTTGCTGCGCGAGCTTTGGCTTGGGCTCTGCTGCGCAAACTGTCGCCGGCGCGGCGGGTCTTCCTGCTGCTCACGATGGTCTATGTAGTGATCTGTCTGTTCGGCCGCGACGGAGGCGGCGGTATCCTCATCGTCACCGCGGCGTTCATCCTGCTGCTGGCGCTGGAACTGGCGGACCGCGTCACGATGAAGCGCGACCTGGAGATTGCCCGCGAGATTCAGCGGTGGCTGGTGCCGGCCGCCCCGCCTGAGGTGGCGGGTCTCGATTTGGCCTTCGCCACGCGGCCGGCGAATACCGTATCCGGCGATTACTACGATGCATTCCACCGCGACAGCGGCCGCCTCCTGCTGATCGTGGCGGACGTGGCAGGCAAAAGCATTCCCGCGGCACTGCTCATGGCGACGATTCAGGCCAGCCTGCGCACTTTGGCGGCCGCGCCGATTGCGCTGGAGGAAGTGGTGCTCGGCCTGAATCGCCACGCTTGTGCCAATAGCCAGGGCGGACTGCGCTTCACCACCGCCTTCCTCGGCGAGCTGGATCTGGCCAGTCGCACCATGCGGTACATCTGCGCGGGGCATAATCCGCCCGTGCTGCGGCGCGCCGCGGGCGTACTGGAACGGCTGGAGGCGGGCGGCCTGCCCTTGGGCGTAATGGCCTCGGCACGTTTCGAGCAGGGGGCGGTCGCGCTCGACTCCGGCGATCTGCTGGTAGTGTTCACTGACGGCGTGGTGGAGGCTGAGAACGAGCGCCAGGAGGAATACGGTGAGCCGCGCATGCTCGAAGTCGTTCGCGGCCTGGGCGGCGGCACCGCGGCACAAGGATTGAAGATCTTGATTTCCGCCGTCGACGCCTTCGTGGGGCGCACCCGGCAGCACGACGACATCACGGCTCTGGTGATGCGCGTGAAGTAGGCGGCCCCGGCAGCAAGTCGTGGCGCAAGCACTCGTGCTTACCGCGTCGAGACTTCCGGTGTGCGGACCCGTGCCGGGCGTCTCGACGCTTGGTGGTAGCTCACGTACTCGCGGATCCTGGCCTCCATCCTGGGGACGGTGGATCGATTTTTCCTAGCGTTGGTGACTGGTCCTCGCGGTTAGCGGCCAGCCAACTGATCTCCCCTGAATCCGCGGCGCTTACTTGCGCCCGGCTTCCGCATCAGCCTTGCGCGCTCCGCCAAGAATGTCCGTCTCGGCGTAGTTTCCCTCATGGCAGGCGTATTCGTAGATCGGGCCGGGCGTCGCCACAAACGGGTACTCCAGCGTCCATATTTTGGTGAACGTCGTCGGGTCGTCGATGGTGACCCTGTACAGGATGGTGTTGGCATCCGTCCGGGTGAACCGTTCAATTACGTGCAGGTTCTCCGACGATCCCCGGAACCTGGTCTTGTCCGTGAAATTGGTCGTGTCGACCACCAGAGTATCGCCATCCCAATGGCCGATCGAGTCTCCCAGCCACTGGCGGACGTTCGGTGGTGGATGCGTCCCGTTCATGCGAACGATGCGGGCGTCGTGGACCATCTCGACCAGGATCATCACGTGATCGGGAGTCTGCACGATCTGGTAGTTGTTGTTGTACAGCACCGGAAGCATGGGCGGACCGGATGTGGACCCAAACCCCAGCAGGCAGCGCTCGGCGAGCGGCCGGTCCTTCACACTGTCGAGGCGCCCGAACCCGCCTCCCACTCTTTGCCGCGCCTCGGCCGTCATGGGGGGCACCTTCCCGTCCGGGGGATCCACAATCAAGGCGGTTCGCTTGACGCCATCCACCCGTGCGAATTCCGATCCGCGGTCGATAAACAGCACGTTATACCCGCCCGTACCGTTGGACCCCGCCGCCGCCAACAATGGGTGTTCGGACGCGCCATCCACCTTGGCGAGCTCCTCCGCGCTGTTCTTTTCCAGCGCCGCCGCTTCGGCATCGGTAAGTGTCGCTTTCCCTGCCAGCGCGGCGGGGCGCTCCAGTGGCGTGATGGTTGCGTTGGTCCAGACTCCCTGCAGGTCTGGGTGGCCATCCGGCGTGCGCGGTATCGTCGAGCTTTTGGCTTTAGCCCGCGGCGCCGCGCTCGGAGTCTGGCCCGGGAGAGGCGCCGCCAGCATCGCCGCCAGCGCGCTTATCGATGCGATTAATCGAGGTCTCATGGGATGCTCTCCTCACTTCACTTCTTTTCGTCGTAGGGCGCGCCGGTGCCGGACGAGCCCAGGAACAGTTTCTTGCCGTCGGGCAGCGTGATATCACGGCCGTTGGCCCGCATAGATCCGTCCTTTGACTGATAACCATCCACCACCACCGGCGTCCCAATAGACACGGTTGTCTTCGTAAAGCCGCGCCGCAACAAGACGTTCGGGCTGCCGGCTTCCACCATCCACGAAGTCACCTTGCCATCCGGCCCTTTCACGTCGACGTGGATCCAGGCGTGGGGATTGATCAATTCCACCTTCGTAAGGACGCCCTCCAGGTGGACTGGCTTCTTGGCGTCAAACTCCGCCGCGAAGGCGTGATGCGCCCAGGCCGGCGCCGCCGCCAGAATCAAAACGGCGCTTGCCACCACAGCGACATACTTGGTCTTCATCAAATTACTCCTTCACTTCACTTGCTGGTCTTCTTGGTGAACTCGCCATACATCAGTTCTTCCGCAAACTCCACGCACTTGAATTCCGTCAGCCGGGCATTCTTTTCGACATGACGATAGAGCGGCATCTGGATTTTCCACGGTCGCGAAAACACCTTCGGATCCTCGATCGTGGCTTGGTAGGAGAGCAAGTCCGGCCCAAGCGGGGTATACCGTTCGACCACGTGCAGCGCGTAGCTATGGAAGTCTCCTGCCCGGTCGAACCAGCTGCGCTCATCCAGACCCGTAACGTCAATCACCAGCGTATCCCCGTCCCAGTGTCCCACCGACTGTCCCATCCAGGAGTCGGCAGGGGCCGGCCCAGGATCTTTCAGGAAAATGTTGCGAACCGCGCCAGCATACTCGTAGGCGAAGAAGATGGCCTTGGCGCTGTGAAAAATCTGGAACGGATACGGCATATAGGTGGCTCGCGGCACACCCGGCAGGTAACACTTGATCTCGGGATCGGCGGTCAGGCGTTGATCGAAGTTGGCCTTCCTTTTTTCCTTGGCAGCCGGCAGGTAAGGGATTTCGCCGCCCTCCACCACTCCCGGGCCTCCGGGCTCCGCGCCGGCCGCGCCTAGCGCGACTACCAGTCCCGCCCGCGCAGCGTGTTCCTGCAGATCCCAATTCGCCGTGTTCAGCGCCTGCCAGATGCCGTTCAAGTTCGGTTTTCCGTCCGGCATTCGGGGGACCTTACTAGCCGGCTGGCCCGAAACCACGGTGGTCGCCAGGCAAAGGACAGCCGCCGCGCCAATGATTACAATCACCCAGCCTCTGAACAGCGTTCGCATCCGGTTTATTCTCCCCAAGCTCTAAAGAGTGTTATCAGACGCGGAGCGCCAAGTCAAGTGCCGTCCGAGCGAGATCCGACCGACCAGTCGGAAGCCGGCGGGGCGCCGCGCCACTCGGAAGTGATTTCGGATATCATGCTCCCAGAGGCAAGAAACATGTCCAATCAAGACCGCCGCGAGTTTCTGGGAACGGCCGCCGGTGTGGCTGCGTTCACCATTCTTCCGAGACACGTGTTGGGAGGGCCTGCTTACGTCGCTCCCAGCGATAAGATCACGCTCGCGTACATCGGCGTAGGGACCGAGGGACTGCGCGAGATGCTGCCCCTGTTGTCCGTTCCGGAGCTTCAGATCGTGGCCGTGTGCGACCCCAACCAGCATGCCAGCGGGTATCGCGACTGGTCCGGCAACGGCATCCTCAACTCCATCCGCCGGACGCTAGGGAAACCGGACTGGTGGGCCGGCGGTGAGGGCATCATTCCCGGCGGCCGGGATTGCGCCAAGGACATCGTGGACAGCTATTACGGTGCGCAGCGGGCGTCGGAGAGTTTCCGCGCCTGCGCTGCCTATGCGGATTTCCGGGAGTTGCTGGAGAAGGAACAGGACCTGAACGCCGTGAAGATCATGACGCCCGACCATCTCCACGCCGTCATCGGCATGGCGGCCATGAAGCGCGGCAAGCACACCATCGTCCACAAGCCCCTGGCCAATCGCCTGAAGGAAGCGCGCCTGGTGATCGATACGGCTCGCGCCAAAGGGGTCGCGACTCACTTCATGCCGTGGGACGCCAACGGGTCCATGGAGCCCGTAATGGCATGGATCAACGAGGGCGCCATTGGCACGCTCCGCGAGATCCACAACTGGACCAACCGCCCGGTATGGCCGCAGTACGCGACTATTCCCACCGATACGCCGCCAGTGCCGCAGGGCTTCAACTGGGACCTGTGGCTGGGGCCCGAGGCACAGCGTCCCTACCACCCCAATTACACCCACATGGTGTTCCGCGGGTGGTACGACTTCGGCGGCGGTTCGATGGCCGACATGGGGCACTACAGCCTGTGGACCGTGTTCAACGCGCTGGAACTGTCTGGGCCGACCAGCATCGAGCCGATGTTCAGTCACGACTGCATGCTGAATGAGAGCGTCTCCACCACCATCAGAAACGATTTCTCATTCCCCACTGCGGGCGTGGTGCGCTTCAAGTACCCGGCGCGTGCCCAGAGGCCGCAGGTGGATCTGATCTGGTATGAAGGAGGGATGCGGCCGCCCACTCCCGAGGAACTGGACGAGGATCACAAGGAACTGCCGCTTGAAGGAATGATGTTCGTGGGCGACAAGGGCAAAATCCTGGCCGGCTTCCATGTGGATAGTCCGCGGCTGATTCCGGACCGCAAGATGAGCGGGCACGCGGCGCCGCCCGCGCCCGCGCGCCGGCAGGGCGACGCGCCCCGGATTTCCGCGGGGCTGCAACAATGGATGGAGGCCTGCAAAGGCGGTGCGCAATCGCCGGGCAATTTCCTGAATGCCGGGCCGATTACCGAGGCGGTGAATCTGTACGCCGTCGCGTTGAGGACTCGCAAACGCCTGCTGTATGACGCCGAGAACCTGAGGATCACCAACGTGCCGGAGGCCAACAAGTACCTGGCGCGCGAGTATCGCAAGGGGTGGGAGCCCGAGAGCGTCTGACTCGCGTCTGGGCGGGCCGTTCCACCTGCCCCACATCGCCTCACCGACGCCGGAATCTCGATAGCCTTGCCCGACATCACCGCTCCTGCGTTGTTCTTCTTCAGCAGGTCGTTGATCTCCGGGATCTGGCGCTCGATGAATCCGTTGACATCGCCCAGGTCTTTCAGAAACTCGGCCTTCAGCTCGTTGAAGTGCTCCACCTGGTACGGCGTGGGCGCGGCTAAAACGCGATCGACCGCTCCCAGCAGTTGAGCCAGCCGGTCAACCAGCCGAGGGCCCTGTGGGCCGGACTTCTCCAAACCTCGACGGGCCGTGGTATGATCTTCGCCACAGTAGATGTGCTGGACCGTCAACGGTGGCCAGCCATCGAGTAACGGGAAGGTGACCTTCTCGAATCATCTTTGCGAAAGGAACCACAATGCGTAAACAACTGATCAAAGTGTCCCTAATCTTAGCGGCTGCGGCCCTCACGGCCTTTGGCGCAGACAACACAGTCGGCACGTGGAAGCTGAACGTCGCGAAATCGAAATACACACCTGCACCTATGCCGGTCAAAAGCCTCACCACCACACGCGAAGCATCGGAGGGCGGCATAAAGGTCACGAACACGGGCGAACAGGCTGACGGCACGCCGATCAACGCCAGCTACACAGCGAAATATGACGGCACGGAGGTCAAGGTCACGGGCAACGCACCCTACGACACCATCGCGCTTAAGCAGGTAAACGCCAACACCCTGACTGACGAGCGCAAGAAGACGGGTGGGTCATACAAGGCCACAGGTCGCACCGTGATCTCGAATGGCGGCAAGACAATGACGACGACGGCCAAGGGCACGAATGCCGATGGTAAGGCCTTCACGAGCACTTTCGTTTTTGACAAACAGTAGAAGCGGGCCTCGCAATTGGATGAGAGCGCCGGCCGCGGTGACGGCCCCACGTGATTATTTCACGTCGCCGTGCATGGCCGCTTTGGCGAACTCCCCGGACGCGTTGAGCTTGTACTCCCAATTGCTGATGAGCGTGGGTCCCCATTCGGGATCGAAGCACCATACGGTCCAACTGATCCCTTTGCCCTCGAGATACTTGATGATCGCCGGCCCGAAGGCGGCTGCATTTCCGCTTCCGCGCCCCCCGGCGGCGGCCGGAGTGTTGGGAGGGCCAGCGGCGGGCGCCGGAGACCCCGGGGCTGGCGGCATCGCGAATCCGCCGAATTCCGTCGCAATGATTGGGTACTTGGAGGCCGCGAAGCCGAAGTCTTCCTCCCATTTCGGTTCCCAAGGTTGGGACCTCTTGTTCGAATAGGGGTGCGTGGTATAGCCGATCCCCTCGGCGGCAATGGGGTTGAGACGCAGCGGCGTCAGATCGTACGCCCAATCGAATCCCGCTACCAGCGGGATGGCCTGCTGGTTGTTCGCCCGGATGACGGCGATCTCATCCTCGACGATTTGCTTCCATGCCTCCCAGGAGACCTTGCCAAACGCCGCCGGCTCGTTGAAAAGCTCGAAGAACGCCACCGTGTTGTGCCCGTTGTAGCGCCTGGACATGGCGCGCCAGAAAGCGAAGGTCTCCTCCTTCGTCGTGTCGTACATCGGGTCCTGAAAGACCCCCGTCGTCAGGTTGCCGATCGAATGCCAGTCGATGATGATGTGCATGTCCAGGTCGGTGGCCCATTCGACGGCCTGGTCCAGCAGCTTGACGTATTCCGCCGGCGTCCTTTCCCGCCATGCGACGGGATGCACCGGAATGCGCAGCAGCGTCGTGCCCATCTCCTTCACTTTCGTAAAGTGATCTTTGCTCCAGTGTCCTTGCATCTCGAGCTTATCGGGATCGGAGATGGCCAGGCCCCGGAACAGCACGGTCTTCCCATCCGGATCGACAAATTTATTACCTTTGACGGAGATCAACGGCAGTTTCTTGGCGTCCGTGCGGTAGGGCTGCCCGCCGACGGGCCGGTCCCTCCACCATTCGTGGGTCCTCTTCGGCGCGGCGGCCGGCGCGGGTGCGGCGACTGGCGCAGGTACGGCGACCTGCGCCAGCGCCGCGGCGGAGAGCGACAGCAGCGCCGTGCCCACCGCAACCGTCCCAATCAGTCTCTTCATCGCATTACGGTTCCACGGGATATCCCTGGTCGATCCAGTCCGTCTTGAAATTGGTGGCGGAGTACATGGCCTTCACGCGCGTGAAGCCCAGTTGCTTCAATAGCTCGATGGCGGGTTTCACGTTGGGACACCTGTCCCAGGGGCAGCAGCCGCAGTAGATTACCAGGTCGCGATCGCGCGGCAGGTCTTTCACGGCGGCTTTGAGGGCATCCAGTCCTTCGGGTTTGCCGGCGGGGCCTCCGTACACGGAGCCGGGAATGTGGTGGCTGCGGTACAGGAGGTTGGGGCCGACCTGGATGATGGCGGGCCTGGCGGCTGGCGATCGGAGCTGCGCTGCGAGGTCCTTCGGTTGGATTACGGGGAGATCGGCCGCCAGTGCGACGGCCAGCAGGGCCAGTGCGGGGATGGAGATAAGGAAACGTTTCACGAAGTTTACTGTAGCGCAAAGGAAACCACACGGGCAGGAATGACTGTGCTGCGGGGCTCACTCCTGTGAAGATATCGCCCAGTTTTCCACAACCCTAGCCCATGTTCTAATAGAACTTCACGGGTTTTTCTTGCTTAACCATATGCTTCGTCTGTCTCGCTTTGCGTTCTTCGTTGGCGCCGCTTCGATTCTGGCGGCGGCGGGGCGTCCTGTTGGCTCGGACCCCTCCGTCGCGCGAGCCACAGCGGCTCTGGCGCAACTGCCACTTCGCTTCGAGTCGAACCAGGGCCAAATGAACCCGGCAGTGCGCTACACTGCGCACGGCGCCGGCTACAACCTGTTCCTCACGGGACGCGGGCCTTCTCTATCGTTTGCCGGTTCCCACCGGGTGGATATCGCTTTGATGAATTCCAATCGGGCGCCGGAGATCGAACCGCTCGACCCCCTGGCTGCCCGCACCGATTACTTCCGGGGCAACCGCGCGAACTGGCGCGCCAATGTTCCCAGTTACTCGCGCGTCCGTTATCGCGCGGTCTATCCGGGTGTGGACGTGGTCTACTACGGCAAGCAGAATCAACTGGAGTACGATTTCGTGCTGCAGCCCGGTGCCGACCCGCGCGCCATCCGGATGAAATTCAGCGGGGCCGGCCATCTCAGCCTCTCGCCGGAAGGTGATCTGGTTTTGGAAGCCGGCGGCGCCCGCATGGTTCAGAAGAAACCGTTCATCTATCAGGACCTTCCGGGGCAGGAGCATCCGGGAACCACGGTCCGCCGCCAGATCGCAGGGAACTACACCCTGCTGGGCCACAACATGGTCGGGTTACGTCTGGACCGCTATGATCGCACGCGAACTCTGGTGGTGGACCCCACCCTCACCTACCTCACCTATCTGGGCGGCACCGGCACCGATAAGGTCCACGCCGTGAAACTGTTGCCGAACGGGCTGCTGTACATCGCCGCGGAAACCGACACGAATACGCTCCCGGGTCCCGACAACGCCTACGCCAGTTCCGACACGGGCTTGACCGACATTTGGGTCGGCGTGCTCGACACCACGCCCCAGGGTAACTTCGGATTGGTCTACGCCAGCTATCTGGGCGGCACGAATCTGGACATCCCCTTGGCGCTTGACGTGGACTCCGCGGGAGTCATGTATCTTACGGGAACCACCACCTCCACGGACTTTCCCGTGACCGGCAATGCCTTTCAGCCCACCGGCGCCGGCGCCACCGTCGAAGCGTTCGTGGTGAAACTGGATCCCTCGCAGTCTGGCACGGCTTCGCTGGTGTACTCCAGCTTTCTGGGAGGACTTACTGGCGATGATAAAGGCAACGGCATCGCGGTGGATTCGAACGGAATGATTTACATCATCGGCACCACCAAGTCCACGGACTTCCCGATAACCGCCAGTGCCTACCAGTCTGTGCTCTGGGCCGCGCAGGACACGTTCCTTTGCCAGGTAGACCCCAACGCCGGCGTGCTGGTGTATTCCACCTACCTGGGCGGCGAGGACCTGGACGAGGGCCGTGCCATCCTGGTGGGACAGAACGGCCTGGTCTACTTTGCCGCGTCCACGCTATCGACTCAGTTCCCCATGGCGGGTTATAACTACAGTGTTACACCATTCGGCGGCGCCGACATCATCATCGGGGTGATGGATATGACTAAGTCGGGGCAGGATTCGCTGGTCTATTCCACTTACTTCGGCGGTTCGGGGAACGATGAAGTGAGCAAGATCGCGTTCGACTCCAAGGGCAATCTCCTGGTGACCGGCTATACATTGTCGGACGATTTCCCGGTCACCAAGGATGCCATGCAAAACAAATTCGCAGGCAATGGCGACGCCTTTGTGGCGGTGGTGAATCCGGCCAATGCCTTCCAGAGCTTTATGGTGTACTCCACCTACCTGGGCGGGTCCCACGGCGAGGCGGCCTACGGTATCGCAGGCGATAGCGCCGGCAACATCTACGTAACAGGCTATACGCTCTCCGCGGATTTTCCGGCTGCCAACGCAATTCAGCCACAATGGGCCAGCGGTACCGAGTTGTTCCTGACGAAGTTCCGGCCCGGCGTCGCGGGATACGGAGCCATTCAGTACTCGACGTATCTCGGCCTGTCGAGCACTTACGTGCCCACCGACATGGTAGTGGGTCCGGATGGAACAGCCTATGTGGTGGGGTACGCCGGTATTGGGTTGCCGTCCGCGGCGAATGCCTTACAGGGCGGCGGATTTGCGGGAAGCATGGATGGGTTCCTGCTGGTAGTGTCACAGTAGCTCGGCTACGCTCGTGGGGTTGGGGGCTGGGAAAGGACGCTCGCTTCGCCACCACCGTTACCGTTGTAACTCACCCTTCTCAGGCACGCCGCGCTCGTCGAGCAGTTGCGTGGACGAAGCCGGCCCGAGGACGTTCCAGTCCCGTAGCGCCCAGACCACTTTCTTGTCCGGAGTCACTTCGACCAACTGCATTGGGCCAGTCCGCCAGCGGGAGACTTCCGGCCCAGTTGTTGATCAAAGACAGGGAGAAGGCACCATGCATTTGGTGGCGGCCGTGACGGATGGTGAGCGGCGTCCCCGATCGATAAACTGGACGGTATGGCAGGAGACTTCACGGCAGAGTTGGTGGCATGCCTGGGAGACCCGGTCCGCGAGAACCCCACGGGCGTAATGCAAGAGGCGGCGTTCCGCGCGCTAGGGCTCAATTGGCGATACCTGACGATCGCGGTGCCTCCCGCTAACTTGCGCGATGCCGTCACCGGGATCCGCGCGTTCGGGATGCGCGGCGCTAACCTGACCATCCCGCACAAGGTAGCCGTCATGGACCATCTCGACCAAATCGCGCCGGACGCGGCTCTGATCGCCGTCAACACGGTGCGGCGCGAGGGCGATCGCCTGATCGGTGAAAATACCGATGGCAAAGGCTTCCTCCGCGGCCTCCGCTTGGATGCACGGGTGGAGCCCAAAGGGAAACGCGCCGTGGTTCTGGGCGCAGGCGGCGCTGCCCGCGCCATCGTCACCGAGCTGGCTTTGGCGGGCGCTTCCGATATCCTGATAGTGAATCGGTCCATCCAGCGAGGGGAACGGATGGTGGCCGAACTGGCGCAGAAAACCAAGGCGCCGATCCGCTTTGCAGCCTGGCTTGGAACCTTCCGAATTCCGCCGGACATCGATCTCCTGGTGAATGCCACCTCCATCGGTCTTTACCCGGACGTCGGCGCCATGCCGGCGATCGATTTGAGCCGTGCCG
>JAIQFL010000069.1 GCA_020073365.1 Terriglobia bacterium
CCGCATGGCTGCCAACCGTGCTGCCGCAGGCCGCGAGCTGATCCCCTGCCGCGCTCGCTTGGCCGCTGATGGTTTACGGTGCGGCGATCACTTTCGCCCGGTCGCCCGGCGTCCGTTCCATCAATAGGTCCGTTTCGAGATCCTGGATCACACGGAAACCCAGCCGCCTGTAGAGATCCGCGGCGCGCGGATTGGAGATGCTCACATACAGGCGGACGTTCTTGTGCACCATCTCGGCTTCCATCGAAAGCGCCAGGATCAGGCGAGTGCCGATGCCTGCGCCACGATGCTTGGGCAGAATCGAGATGTCCACCAGGTCGTAAAACTCGCCGGAACGGTCGATGATCATATGGCCTACGGGTTGGTCGTCCAGCATGATGATGGCGTAATCGGCGTGGGGATGCGCGGCCGCGTAGGCGTTGCGCTTGGATCGAACCTGCAGGTCCAGTAGGGCATGGCGTATGTTCGGATCCCACCGCCAGGCATGAAGTTGGTCGTGCATGACCTGCCAGGCGAGTTCATAGACGAACTGTTCGTCTTGGGGGAGAGCGGGGCGGACAAAGAGCGGCATAGCATTATCATGGGCAGGTGCTTTCGACTGCCAACAATCTTTTCACACCTTTTAACGCTGACCTGGCGCTAACGATTGTGGCCCGATCGGAGCCGCGCGCGTAAGCAAGCGGTATGCTCTTAGCTACGTGGGGGGAAGACGCCCTGCATTGCGATGCAGAAATTCAGCGTCAGGTACGGCATCAGATTGTTGTGCGGTTGGTTGCCACCTGCCGGCGCCACCATGTTGCCGTTCATGGTCTGGTTCTGAGGACCGCCGGAATTGTATGCGTTCGCCGGCGTGCCCGAGGTTATCGCGAGCATCGCGCCGACCGGTGTGCCAACCTGTCCCGACACCCTGCCGCCGTCCACGCAACTGATGGCATGAGGGTGCGCCGGCATCTCGCTTACGAGGAGGGTGACGGTATCCGACCCGCCCGATTCGCCGAGATAGTGGGGGCTCAGACCGGGACCCTGGCCCGGATGCATCGGCGAGCTCCCCTGCAAGTTTGGAAGCGCAAAGTTGCTCTTTCCATCTCCGCCATAGGTGGTCCCCAGGAGCGAGAAAAGAGCCGTGTTCTGGGAGATGGGTAGAATCTGGCCGTTACAAAAGGCCCAACCCTTGGGCGCGAAGTTGAACGGGAATATCCGGATCTCTGCTACAAAGGGATCTGCCATGTGATGTTCTCCTTATTCGGCCTGTTCCTTGCGTCTAGTTCTGGGAAGGGAATATCCCTTGCAGCGCAATGCAGAAGTTCAGCACCAGGAAGGGCTGCATATTCAGATGCGCCTGGCTCCCTCCGACGTTCCCCAATTGGCCTGGCGTCATGCTGACGAGATTGGTACCCAGGTTGTAGGCTTGCACGCTGCCCAGCAGATTGTTGGTTGGACCTGGCTGGTTGGTGTTGTTGTTGGTGGCGCTCCAGTTGTGGTTGTGCGTGGGCAGTTCGCTGATGGAGAGCGTGTGGGCTTGCTCACCACCGCGTTCTCCAAGGGTGTGTCCATCGCCCGTGTGCATCGGGGCGCTGGCTTGCAGATTCGGCAAACCGAAATTCACGCGGCCGTCGCCCCCGTACGTGGTGCCGAGCAGCGAGAACAGGGCTTGGTTCTGATTAATAGGCAAGAGCTGCCCATTGCATAGCGCCCAACCCTTGGGCGGAAAGCCGAAGCTGAAAATTCTGATTTCGGATAGAAACGGTTCAGCCATTCTTGTCTTCTCCTTGTTTTGTTCTTTTCGTCGTTAAGCTTCACCGCGAATTCAAGTCTGACTCGGGAATATCCCAAACAGCGAGATGATGAAATCTACGCACAGGTAGGGCTGAAAATTGCTGTGCGGCTGGCTTCCACCGGCCATTCCAACCGCCTGAGCCATAACCGCGTTCGGCGCGGTATTCGTAAGATACATATTTGGTCCCTGGGCCAGGACCGCCCCGTTCGGGATGGAGCCGGTAAACGGATCCTTGGAGGCTAGAACCGCGTGGGTGTGGGCCGGTATTTGGCTCACCGTCAGGGTGATCGTTTCAGCTCCGCCGGTTTGGGCCAACGTAAACCCGTTCCCAAAGTGGACCGGAAGGCGTCCTCTTAAGTCGGGTAGCGCGAAAGTGCTTTGGCCGTCACCGCCGTAGGTGGTGCCGATGAGATTGAAAAGAGTCTCGTTCTCGGATATGGGCAGCAACTGCCCCTCGCAAAACATCCAGCCTGCCGGGGCGAAATTACCCCCGAACATCCGGATCTCGCCGACATAGGGTTGCGCCATGTCTTGTTCCTCCTGAATCCAGAGTTTACGTGCTTGCGCCTATAGGTCTTGGGACTGGTAGTACGGCTTGACAACGATACTACAGAAAGCTGCTGGACCGCAAGCGAAAAAGCGACGGGTGGAGGTACTCCCTCCCACCGATCAAATCGGGGCACGCTGGTATTGAACACTTGGACTCCTCCGCGAATATCGCTCAGGGGTTACCTCCCCTCGGAAACATCGGGCGTGACGGTGAGGTTAGGGGTGTGACTCTTGGGTAGTACTGCAAATACTGTACGGTAGCCCTTTTTACTTCTGCCAGGTTTCATTACGTATGGTAGACTCTATTACAGTTTTCCGATGACCTCAGGGTTCTTCGACGTTAGGTGGTTCTTCGATGTTCCGGCTGGCACCTTGAGGGGTCCGATTGAAACGCGAGTAAGGGGGGAGCTGTCTTATGCAACAGGTGAGGGCGGTTCGTCAGGGTTTCATTTTCATCGGTCTTTTACTGGTGGCATCTGCTGGAATCTTGCAGGCACAGACGTTTTCAGGTGGATCCATCACGATCCCCACTGGAACGGGTAACACTCCGGCCAATCCCTACCCAACCGCGAGCAACTGCAACAACGGCGCGTGCATTGCCGTCAGCGGACTTACCGGTTCGTTCGTGTCGATGTCGCTCACGCTCAGCTACAGCAACCTGAACACCCAGTCCTTAACCAGCGCTGCGATCCTGCTCGAGTCGCCCGATGGAACTCACAGGTTGGACGTGTTCTCCTTTACCTGCGGTGCGAACGGCCTCAGCACAGCCTCTTTCACCCTGATCGATTCGGCCAGCAGCCTGTTTCCTCACATCTCGGTCTGCCCCACGCTGCAGGCCACCTACAAACCTGCTTATTATTTTGTCAGCCCGGTAGACAATTTCCCGGCCCCAGGTCCGTTGACTACTTATACCACTGCAGGGGACGGCACTAACCCTTGCAGTGGCACCCCTTGCCCTAGCGGTACCGGCACGTTCGCGAATACCTTTGGGGGTATCCCCGTCGCGAGTATGAACGGAACCTGGAAGTTGTTCGTCGCAGACCAGGGCGGGTTCGCTAACAACACAGTCGTCTCCTGGAGCCTTACGTTCAACGTTACGGGCAGCAACGCCGCCACCACGACTACGCTCAGCGCAGGCTCTCCGAATCCCTCCTTTACGTCGGGAACTGGAAGTTCGGTTTCTTTTCCGGCCCACGTGCAGAAGGCCGACAATTCCGGTCCGGCGACGAACGGTACAGTGACCCTGCACGACAACACCACCAATCTGGATCTGGTCACCACCGCCATCAACGCGTCGGGGGACGTCAACCTGGTGGGTACGTTCGCCACCGAAGGCATCCATGACGTGGTCGCCAACTACAACGGCGGCACGGGGTTTGCGGCCAGTTCCTCGGGCCACCAAAGCCAGACGGCGGTGAACCATGCCACTGGACCGACCACCAATCCGGACGGCTCGATGAAGTTTTGCAACGGCCCAGTGGGGATTCTGTCGGGGAGCACTGTTACTGGCAGCCTTTCGAATCCTTATCCCTCGGAGATCATTCTGGGCGGCACTGAGCCAACCCTGAGCGGAGTCATCCAGAAAGTCACCGTCACGCTCAACGGAGTGCAAACTCAAGATCCGGAATCCCTGGGCTTCGCGCTGCAGGGGCCGGGCGCTTCCAATGCCTTCTCTTTCCTATCGTTCGCCGACGGGCCTAACAGCACGATTGGCGCCGGCATTGATATCACGCTATCGGACACCGGTTCGGCAGCGGTCCCGCGAATCTCCCAGGGGATCTGCACGTTCGCGGCGCCCTGTCTGCCGACCGACAACACCAGCCAGGTGCTCAGTACGGACCCATACCCCGCTCCCGCCCCGGCGCTGATCAATGCGGCCGCTCCTACCGGTTCGTCCACATTCGCAACGGAGTTCGGAGGCCTGGGAGTGAATGGCTCCTGGAAGTTGTACCTCTCCAACCGGGCAACCCAAGCCCCGCCCTTGGGATCAGTCGGCTCCTGGTGTCTGAATTTCACGATGCAGACTGGCGCGCATCCTACCCAGACGACGGTCAATGGATCGCCGAATCCAGTTTTGACCAATAGCAGCGCGACCCTCACCGCGGACGTTGTGGTAACCGACGGCTCGGGTTTGACAGTGAACGCTGGCTCGGTGACATTTGTCGACGGCGCCAACAACATCGGGTCTGCCAACGTCGTGAATGGCGTTGCGACCCTCAACAACGTCACCCTGGCGGAGCGCACACACCATATCGTGGCCAGCTATAGCGGGACCAACACGTCCCCCGTTTTCGGCATCAGCTCCGGACACTTCAACCTTCGCTTTGACACGCCTACCGAGGAGTCGGGAGTGGCGCCGTACTCGTTCTGCAACACTGGCGCGATTGCGGTCCCGGGCTTGGGTGCCGACGTAGGTGTGGCAGCGCCGTATCCTTCGAACGTCTTCGTCTCGAATCTGCCGGGAACGATTAAGGCAGTCACGGTTTCGCTGAAACAGTTCAGCACCAACGACGAGAACGATCTGCTTTCACTGCTGGTGGGCCCGGGCGGCAACAACATCGATTTCTTCTCGCTCACCGGCTCGCTTTGCGCCGGCGCGCCCTGCGCCAACACCTTCGGCCCAGTCAACCTGATCACCTTTGACGACACAGCCGCCAACGGACATATCGCGGCGGATGTTAACGCGGGTGGGACGTTCCAGCCCACGAGTCTCAACTCGGGCGCCAACGTCACGGCGTACCCGGCGTGCCCGCCGAACGCATTAGATTGCGCGAGCCCCCCGGTAGGCCCCCCGTTGCCCTCCAACCCGTTCACGCCGAACAAAGCCTTCTCCGCCGGGGCTGCGATTTTCGGTAACGCGACCACTGCCGGAGTCTTTGGCGGCACCGCCGCCGGCACTTCCCAGGGAAACGGCACCTGGAGCCTGTACCTGGATGAGGCCGTTCACGGAGCCGGCCGGACGTCCAACATCGCGGGCGGCTGGTGCGTGAACCTCACCGAGAACCTGCCCGACATTTCGCTCACTGCCACCCCGATGACGCACTCGCCCACTGTATTCACGCGCGGGCAAAGCGCGTCGTTCACGGTCACGGCGACGAATCTCGGGCCTGGGCCGACGGGCATCCCTCTCCTCACGATCACCGACACGCTGCCGACCGGGCTGACCTTCACCGGTTTCACCGGCGCGGGCTGGAACTGCTCGGCCGTCGGGCAGTTGGTGACCTGCACGAATCCCAACCCGATCGCGGTAAGTGCCAGCTCCGCCTTCACCATCAACGCGACCGTGGGGAACACAACCGCGGAGATCATTAGCAACTCGGCGACCTTAACCTCTGGGACCGGAGGCGACGACCCCGCGAAAGAAATCACGACGCCCAACAACACCACCTCCTCCGGGAACATCACGGTGGCGGGCACCGTTCTCACCATCAACAAGACCCACACCGATCCCTTCACGCAGGGCCAGGTGGGCGCGACTTATAGCATCACGGTGTCGAACAAGGGCGCCGATGGGCTCAATGTCGTAGGGCATCCCGGCGTCACCACCGGCACCATTCAGGTGACCGACGCCCTGCCGAGCAGCTTTAGCTTTAGCTTTACCCTTACCGCAGTCAGTGGCACGGGCTGGACCTGCCAACCTCCGGCGTCGGGAGTGAGTTGCACGCTCGACGCTCCCCTAGCTGTCGGCAGCACCACCAATCCCATCACCGTGACCGTGACGGTTGCGAATACCCTGTTGGGTCCGGTGACCAATACGGCAATCCTCACCGCCACCACCGATCAAATCGGGCCGGCCGGCAACAACCAGCACGACGATATAACGAACATCACCCAGGTGCCGACCCAGATGGCGGCCAACGCCGGCACGACGCCGCAATCGGCGACGGTGAACACCGCCTTCGGCACGCTGTTGGGCGTGACGGTGAAGGATGCGGGCAACAATACGGTACCGGGCGTGAACGTGGCGTTCACCGCCCCGGGTAGCGGCGCATCGGGCGTATTCAGCAACAGCACCACGACCATCACGGTAGCGACGAACGCGTCGGGCGTGGCGTCGGCGCCGTTCACGGCCAATACCACGGCCGGAGGACCCTACACTGTAACGGCCGCAGCGACGGGCCTTACCACGGTGAACTTCTCGCTGACGAATACGCCGGGAGCACCTGCGTCCATGACCGCCAATGCGGGCACGACCCCCCAATCGGCGACGGTGAACACGGCTTTCGCCAACCTCCTGGCGTTGACGGTGAAGGATGCATTCAATAATCTGACACCGGGCGTGAACGTGACGTTCACCGCCCCGGGTAGCGGCGCATCGGGAACGTTCAGCAATAGCACCGCGACCATCACGGTAGCGACCAACGCGTCGGGCGTGGCATCAGCGGCGTTCACGGCGAATGCGACGGCCGGTGGACCTTACAACGTAACGGCCGCAGCGACGGGCGTCACCACGGTGAACTTCTCGCTGACGAACACGGCGGGAGCGCCTGCGTCCATGACCGCGAACGCGGGCACGACCCCACAATCCGCGACGGTGAGCACCGCCTTCGCCAACGCGCTGGCCGTGACGGTGAAGGACGCGGGCAACAATCCGCTAGCGGGCGTGAACGTGACGTTCACGGCCCCAGGCAGCGGAGCATCCGGCACATTCGGCAACAACACCACGACCATCACGGTAGCTACAAACGCGTCGGGTGTGGCGTCGGCCCCGTTCACGGCGAATGCGACGGTCGGTGGACCCTACACCGTAACGGCCGCAGCGACGGGCCTCACCACGGTGAACTTCTCGCTGACGAACACGGCGGGAGCACCTGCGTCCATGACCGCCAACGCGGGCACGACCCCGCAATCGGCGACCATCAACACAGCCTTCGCCAACGCGCTGGCTGTGACGGTGAAGGATGCGGGCAACAATCCGGTATCGGGCGTGAGCGTGACCTTCACAGCCCCAGGTAGCGGCGCATCCGGCACATTCGGCAACAACACCACGACCATCACGGTGGCTACAAACGCGTCGGGTGTGGCGTCGGCGCCGTTCACGGCGAATCCGACGGCCGGTGGACCCTACACCGTAACGGCCGCAGCGACGGGCCTTACCACGGTCAACTTCTCGCTGACCAATACGGTGGGAGCGCCTGCCTCCATGACCGCCAACGCGGGCACGACCCCGCAATCCGCGACAGTGAGTACCGCCTTCGCCAACGCGCTAGCCGTGACGGTGAAGGACGCGGGCAACAATCCGGTATCGGGCGTGAACGTGACCTTCACAGCCCCGGGTAGCGGCGCATCCGGCACATTCAGCAACAGCACCACGACCATCACGGTAGCTACAAACGCGTCGGGCGTGGCGTCTGCGCCGTTCACGGCGAATGCGACCGCCGGTGGACCTTACACCGTAACGGCCGCCGCGACGGGCCTCACCACGGTGAACTTCTCGCTCACCAACATCGCGTCCCCGGCGACCGTCACCAACGTCACTTCGACGACTGTGAACGGAAGCTACGGTGTGGGCTCCACCATCGTTATTACCATGACCTTCAACAAGACGGTGAATGTCACCGGCGTCCCGACTCTGGCGCTGAATTCGGGCGGAACCGCCAGTTATGCCTCCGGCAGCGGCACCGGCACGCTGACCTTCCTCTATACGGTGGGGGCGGGCCAGAGCAGCGCGCATCTCGACTACGCTTCCACCTCCGCGTTGACGCTCAACGGCGGAACCATTAACGCCATCCTGACGCTGCCTCCACCCGGAACCGCGGGTTCGTTGGGCGCCAACAAGAACATCGTTATCAATACCGCTAAGACGACGCCCACTCTCACCTGGCCTTCGCCGGCCGCCATCACGTTTGGCACGCCGTTGGGGGCCGCTCAACTGAACGCCACCGCCAACGTCCCCGGCACATTCGTCTATTCGCCTCCGGCGGGCACCGTGCTCCCGGTGGGCAACGGACAGATCCTCTCGGTGACGTTCACGCCGACCGATACGGTGAACTTTAATAACGCGTCCACCACGACCACCATCAACGTGAACTCAGCGGTCTCCGGCGTCCAGATCGTGGTAACCAAGGTACTCAGCCGCGACGCCAACAACGACATAAAACTGGTTCTCACCCTGACCAACTCCGGGTCAAGCGACGCCAACAACGTCATCCTGACGAGCGTTCAGATCGGGAGTGTTTTTGGCTTGCCGCGACCCCAGCCCGTCGGCGCGATTCCGGCCGGCTCTTTCTTACAGGTTACCGTAACAATCCCCGGCTCGGTCGGCGCGCCTGGGACGCTGACCAGCTTAATAGTAACCGCAACTTACACGGGAGGCTCGGTGACCTCGAATTCTCGCGTGACGCTGCCGTAACGGGGAAAAACCAATGAAAACAATTCTGAGTCTTTTCGCGTCGATGGTGTTAGCCGCGGTGGGCGCCAGCGCCGGTGTGCTGGTGTCGTTCGACAATCCATCGCTGACGGGTTCGCCCGGGCAAACGCTGATATTCACGGCAACTCTTTTCAATAATGGAGCCAGTACCGTGTTCCTGAACAGCGACAGCCTGAACCTCGCGGGCAACAGCTTCACGGTGACCGATCAGTTCTTCACGACCGTTCCCATCTCGCTCAATGCAGGGATGTCGGTGACTGGCATCGAGCTGTTTGACGTCCACCTGAATAGCCCTTTCACGGACCCCTTCGGACCGTACCTGGGCAGTTATGCGCTGCTGGGCGGAGCCGACGGAAACGCTCAGGACCCGCTAGGTCAGGCCAGTTTTACGGTGACGGCGGCGGCACCGGCCACGACACCGGAACCGGCGTCAGCCGTTTTGTTTGCAACTGTGGTCGGGGCCCTTTTGGCGCGGCGGCTGAAAGTGCGCCCCACTCGTGCGCCGGCAGGCAAGACCTAAGAACCTGTCCCGCCGGTCCGCATTTGCCGAGTCCGGCGCTGGTAGCGAATACCCACGGCACGCCGGTCTCGGCACCCCGGTATCGTCCGGCGGCCCGCCCCCCGTAACATGATAATATGAGGGGCTAATCCGAACCCGACACCTATGCCCCACATCCTGTCGATTGTCCTTTTTACGCCGCTGGCCGGGCTCCTGGTGCTGCTGTTCATTCCATCGTCGAATGCGCGCGCCATCAAGCTGTGGGCCAACGCGGTGGCCTTCCTGGGCTTTCTGGTCTCTCTCCCGCTGGTCCTCCAATTCGATCCCACGAAGGACTATCAGTTCGTCGAACAAGGGGCGTGGATTCCCACACTGGGCGCTACCTACCACATCGGCATCGACGGCCTCGGCCTGCTGCTGGTCATGCTCACCACGGTCATCGGCGTCATCGCCATCCTGTCGAGTTGGAATGCCGTCCACGAGCGGCTCAAGGAATACTACGCTTTCTTCCTGCTCCTGCAGACCGCCATGCTGGGCGTCTTCATGGCGCTGGATTTCCTGCTGTTCTTCGTTTTCTGGGAGACCGTGCTGGTTCCCATGTACTTCATCATCGCCATCTGGGGCGGCTCCCGGCGCGTGTACGCAGCCATCAAGTTCATCATCTACACGCTCATAGGCTCCGTCCTGATGCTGCTGGGTATTCTGACGCTCTACTTCCAGCACTACTCGCAGTTCCCCGACAACAAGAGCTTCGATATCGCCGACCTGATGCATACTTCGCTTACTCCTGGCATCGAGTGGTGGATCTTCTGGGCTTTCTTCGTGGGGTTCGCCGTCAAGGTTCCGATGTTCCCGTTCCACACCTGGCTTCCCGACGCGCATACCGAAGCGCCCACCGCCGGATCCGTGGTTCTGGCCAGCGTCCTGCTGAAGATGGGGACGTACGGTTTCCTGCGTTTCTCGCTGCCGCTGCTGCCCCAGTCGGCCAAGAACCCCACCATCGTTAACGCGATGGCGATTCTCTCCATGATCGGCATCGTCTATGGCGCGCTGGCCTGCCTGATGCAAAAGGATTGGAAGAAGCTGGTGGCGTACTCTTCGGTGAGCCATCTGGGCTTCTGCACGCTGGGCATCTTCGCCCTCAACCCCGCCGGCATTTCGGGCTCCATCATCCAGCAGATCAACCACGGCATCTCCACCGGCATGCTCTTCCTGATTGTCGGCGTGGTGTACGAGCGGCGTCACACCCGCGAGATCGCCGAATACGGCGGGCTCCTGAGAGTGATGCCCATCTTCACCGTCATCTTCGGCATCGCGGCGCTCAGTTCCATGGGGATGCCGCCCTTAAACGGCTTCGTCGGCGAGATCACCATCCTCAGCGGCGCTTACCGGATGTCCATCAACTGGGCCGTTTGGGGCGCCATCGGGATCGCGCTGGGCGCGGCGTATCTTCTCTGGCTGTTCCAGCGCACCATGCTGGGCGAGGTGAAGGAGAAGAACCAGGGGTTGAAGGATCTGTCCTGGCGCGAGATCGCGGTGTTCGCGCCGCTGGTGGCCTGGGTGTTCTGGATCGGCCTGTATCCGCAGCCCTACTTCAGAGTGTTGGACCGCTCGGTAGCCACCATCGTGGAACGCGTGCGTCCAGGCTACTACTCCGAACAGCATCTCCCGAACCCCCTCGAGACCGGAACCCCGACTGCCGCGCTGAGGTAGGGACCCGGCCATTGCTGGCTCTGTGTCTTTTTCGCTGTTGTGCCTCTGCCCATGAAGACCATCGCCACCATCTTCGCGCGCCTGGCGCTGTCAGCCGCCCTGGCCCTTTGGCTCTGGGTGTCTCTGTCACCGAACCCTCGACCCGCCGCTGTCCCCGCGACCGCTCCGGCACAAGACTTCTCCACCGAACGTGCCATGGTGCACGTGGGGGCGATGGCGCAGAAGCCGCACCCTCCCGGCACGGCCGAACACGACAGGGTCCGAGATTACGTCCGCGGCGAGCTTGCCAGACTCGGCCTGGAGTCGCAACTCGAAACCGGAAAGGGCGAGTATTCCCAGCGCGGCTACCACATCTCCGGCCGCGTCGAGAACATTGTGGCGCTTCTGCCGGGAGCCGCCAACACGCGGCCGGTGATGTTGGCGGCCCACTACGATTCGGTGCCCACCGGCCCCGGCGCCGGCGACGACGCCCACGGGGTTGCGGTCCTGCTGGAGACTCTGCGCGCCCTGCGCAGCGGCCCGCGCGAACCCGGCGTCCCGGCCCAACCCGGCGTCCCGCTCCTGCCCAGCGGCCCGCCCCTGCGCAACGACGTGATCTTTCTCTTCACCGACGGGGAAGAAAGAGGAATGCTGGGCGCCGACCTTTTCATGCGCGAGCATCCCTGGCGCCACGACCCCGGAGTGGTCCTGAACTTCGAAGCGCGCGGCACCGGCGGATCCTCCTTCATGTTCGAAACCAGCCCCGGCAACGCGTGGATGATCCGCCACCTCCAGGCCGCCGTGCCCCGGGCCGAAGCCACGTCGGTTGCCTACGAGATCTACCGGCACATGGGGAACGACACGGATCTCAGCGTCTTCAAGCGTGGCGGACTGGCCGGCATGAACTTCGCGTTCATCGGACACCCCGAGTTCTATCACCGCCCGCAGGATGACGTGGCCCATCTCGACTGGCGCAGCGTGCAGGAACAGGGCCGGTATGCCCTCTCCCTCACCCGCGTTTTCGGCAACCAGGATCTCGCCGCGACGCACGCCGGCAATGCCGTTTACTTCCCCACGCGGCTCACCTCTCTGATCGTCTACCCGGCCTCCTGGGTGATGCCGCTCGCGTGGATCGCTCCGATCGGCCTCACAGCGGCCGCGTGGTTCGGCCGAGCGGTGCGCGGCCGATGGATCGCCATCCCGCTGGCCATCGTTGCGGCCCTGGCGTTCCTCGCGGCGGCCAACGTGCCGGGTGCGGCTTACCTGCTGGAATGGCCGCTAATCGCCGGCATTGGGTCCTTCGCGCTGCTTGTCTCCGCCCCCCCAACACTGGGTTTCGGCTGGCGTCTTCTGGGGATCCTGATCTGCCCCAGCGCGATCTTCCTTCTGCTCGTGCCGCTCGTCTCCGACCTGATGGTGGCCCTGGGCCCCCGCCGCGCCGCGCCCCTCCTGGCGGGCGACGTTCTGCTGATCCTGGCTTGCCTTTCGCCGCAACTGGTCCTCGTGTTCCGATCGGCGACGCCGCGGTAGTGGGCAGGTCCACGAGCCAAAGGAATTGATACGCCAGTTCGGGCTGTTGGCCGTCACACTCACCATACGGTTCCGGCAGCACTGCAGATCTTGAGAATCAGGTGGGGCATAGCAGTTCAACTGCGATGCAATTTGGTCTACTACCTGGGCAGCGGCTATGTTACGAGGGGCGGGCGCCGGTGCCACCTCAGTAGAACTCACCGCCTCGCGCGGCTTCTTTCGTCCTTACGCCGTCGGGGGCTCGAAGTACATCTGGGCCAGTTCCGGCTTCTCGCGGATGGCTTTGCGCCAGTAAGAGCGGGCCTCTTCCTCCTGCCCCATGGCCATCAAGGCGTGGCCCAGGTTCAATAGCGCCTCGGCGAATTGCGGGTCTTCGTTGAGCGCCTGCTGGTAGAACAGGACCGCGTCGTTGGCCTGGCCGCGCTTCTGGCAGATCAGGCCTGCGTTGTAGAAGAGCTCGGGGCTCTTCTCGCCCAGGTCAATGAGCCGCCGGTGCAGCTCGTAGGCCTCTTCGTAGTTCTGCTGCTCGAGCGCCAACGCCGCGAGGCCGCGCACCGCGTCCGATGAATCCGGACGCATCAGGAGCGCCTCCTGGAAGTATCGCTGGGCCTCCTCGGGCTTGCCGCTCCGCGCATAGGCGATCCCCGCGTTCAGATAGGCCTCGGGCCAATCCGGGCGCTTCGCCAGGCAGGCCCGGAATGCCTCCGCGCTGGCGTCGTACTCGCCGCGCAGCAGACGCAGATAACCCAGCCGGAAAGTCGCATCACACCACTCCGGCGCGCTCTCCGGAATCCTGGTGTAGAGCTTCTCGGCCAGGTCCCGCTCGCCCTGCTGTTCCAGCACCAGGGCCAAGTTCCACAGCACGTCCGGTTGGCGCCCGTCGATGGCCAGCGCTTTCTCGTAGCTCGCGCGCGCAGCGGGCAGGTCGCTCAGTTCCTGATGCGCCACCCCCAGGTTCAGATGCGCCTGCGCCGAATCGGGCTTCAGCACGGTGGCCTGCTGATATGCCTGGGCGGCTTTCAGGTGGTTGCCCATTTTATGGTAGGCCACCCCGAGATTGAACCAGTTCTCGAAACGGTCGGGGACCGTGTCCGCCAGGTTGCGGCAATAGCGGGCGGCCGTCAGGTAGTCTCCGTCGGCGAATGCCAGGCTGGCCAGCGCTTCCATTGCGACCGGAGAGTCCGGCTGCAATTCGGCCAGCATTTCCGCGTACCGTCGAACGGATTCGGGGTCCTTCTTCTCCAGGAACATAGCCACCAGGTTCGAAAGGGCCTCCTCGCATCGCGGATTGCGCGTCAAAACCCGGCGATAGTTCTCCACGGCTTCGGCGTGCCGGCCGGTCTGCTGCAGGGTGACGGCCTTGGCAAACAGAGCCTGTTCGTTCTCGGGGAACAGGACCAGGTACTTGTCGATCGGTTCCACGGCTTCGGCGGAGCGCGCGCTGTGGATCAGCGAGATTGCCAGGCCGAGCAGCGCGTCGGAGCGCGTGCCGTCGGCCTCCGCCGCATTCCGGAAAGAATCCGCGGCGGCCTGCCAGTTCCGGGCATGCCCCTGGCACACTCCCAGATTGAAGTGGGCGGTGCGGTGCAGCGGCTCCAGTTCCACCAGTTGGGAGTAAGCTGCGCCAGCGGCTTCATAGTCGCACATTTCGTAGTGGATATGCCCCAGTGCGGAGTACAGGCCCGGCTCCTGCTCGCCCCCTTCGATGGCCTTGCTCAGCAGCCTGGCAGCGCTTTCGAGCTTGCCTTCCAGGTGCAGGGACACGGCCTTGGAAAGAGTGCGGCTTACGCGCTTCTGTTGTCTCAGATCGTTGATCGAGGTTACGCCGGGCGGCATCCCTGGCGCGCCGCTCTCGGTTCCTGTCATGAACTCCATGGTCAAACCCTCCGCTGTATCCAAATCCTTGCCCGTTGCGGGCCGCTGAAGTCGCGCGAACCGATTTCGGTTTCCGCCAGAGCCACGTCTTGCGGTTGTGCCGGCGCGCCGGGCGCCGGAATCTCAGCCGGCATCGGTAGCCCCCAGGCCTCCGCGGTCTCCCGCGAGTTTCCCCCGGAGTCGGAGAGGTAGGAGCAGATGACCCCCAACCAGTCCTGGTTCTTGGAAACCTTCATCCAGTAAAGCCGCGCCCGTTCGCCGGCTTCGCTGAAGAAACCGACGCCGCCGGCTGGCAGCAGGTCATCGGTCCAGGAATCCACCTGCTGGCCCTCCACGGAGGCGGTGACGCGGTTGCCCTGAACGTCTACCGCCACGTGCATCGGGGTGTTGTTATGCACCATGACCGAAAGGGGCACTTCGATTTTGCGGCCCTTCCTGCCGGCCACCACGGCGTAATGCGCCATCGCGATCACGGGGCGCAGGCCGGGCTCGATGACCGTGAATTTCATGGCGTAGTAATTCTCCTTGTCGCGGGCCCGTACCACCCAGCCCATGCTCTTGTTCTCGATCTGGCCGAAGAACTCGAGCCGGTAGTCCGTAAAGGTCAGCGATGGACGAAACAGGGCCAGTTCGCCCGTGTGAGCGTATCCGTCGGGATTGCGCGACCAACCCGGAGCCCATGCTTTCTCGGCGGTGCCCCATGCCGGCATGCCGGTCTGCAGCGTGTCGGTCGCGGTGAAGGCGGCCCGATTGGCAATGGCACGCCGCACACTCGCCACTGGCCCTTTCGATGTGCCGTCGGCCGGTGTGGCACCCGCGGGAAGCGCGGCAGAGGCGGTGCGAGCGATCCGGGGCGCGCCGGAAGCCCCACTATTCCTCAGTTCGTGCGCGCCGAACCAAAGGAACACTCCCATGACCAGGCAGGCGGCAATCTTCAGGGCCTGCTCCATCCGGCGGGCTCTGGCACGCTGCCTCGCCGCATCGGAAAGGGACGGGATCTCGTGGTGCGACGGCGGTTTGGGGGCAGGCTTCCAGGGAGCGAAATCTTCCGTTCGATCCACTGCGATCCGCATGGCAAACGGCGGATATGCCGGGTCGATTGGCGGCCTGCTCCAGTTCAACCGGCGGGTAGGCGATACCGAACCACGCTGGCAGTAGAATTCAATGGGAATAAAGTCGGGCTCGGGCATGACGGGGCCGGGACGATCGCTGGCTACATCGAGCGGATTCACCCTCACGCTGGAAATCAGTTTCAAAACAGCGGCATGGGGATTGGGTTCCTGCGGTTCGGGTGCGACGGTCGACGGATAGCACGGCTCGGACTCCGCCTCCGACAATTTCGCGCCCGTGGGCAAGGGGAACTGCGGCAACCGGGTGGCCGGAACGCCGATGATGCGGAAGGGGGCGAACGCCGCCAGCGCCGGCAGCGACTCAACGGGGCTCGGTGGCGGTGCGTCGGCCGGTCGCGCCCAGAGCGTCGTGGCGCCGACCCCCAGCCTGCCAGGCATGGACGGTGACAGGGCCATCGCTGGAAGCCGCGGCGAAGCCGGGACTGGCCCGCGGGAAGACATGGACAAAACGGCCCCGGGAGCCGGAGTCGGCGCGAGGCCCATCCTCGACCTGTCCAGCCAGGAGGCCGAGTCGAAGACTTGCCCTACGCTGAACGCGAGAACCGGAAGCTGTAGCGCCCGAGCGTCCGGTGTCACCGCAAAGTGACTTGTCGCGGACGAAACGCGAATAAACGACTGGACGGGTCCCGGTAAAGTGGGGCACGGCCCCGACCCGCAGCGCGAGACGGACAGATCGCCGACGTGCTCCACGCCCGGAAGCCGTAGCGCGGCATCCGCTGCCACGGCAATAGGGCTTGGCGAGGCGGTGACGGGGATCGGGGACTGTACCGGTTCCTGCAACATCTGGGAGATCTCCGATGTGCCCAGCGAGGGCAGGAAGCCCGCAACCTGCTCCACGCCAGGAAGCCGCAGCGCGGGAACATCCCGCGTCACGGCAATGGGACTCGATATTGACCGCGACGGAATCAGGGACTGGACAGGCCCCGCTACCATCGGACAGCCGCGACGTGGGATCGCGCTATCGTGGCCTGCGACCGTGGTCACCAGCGAGCATTCGAGATCGAACGCCATTAGCCGCAAGACCGGCAACTCCTGCGTGACCGCGATGGGGACCGGCACCAACGCGGAGGAGGAGAACAGGGACTCCACCGGGGTCGCCTGCGGGCCTGCCAATGCCGGGCAGCCGGAACGCGGGAGCATGCGAATCGGCTGGAAGGGGTTCGGATCCTGCAACCCCGCGTTGACGGATTCCGTTCGGGTAATCTCGACCGGCGCCAGACTACCGGCATCTCCTGCCGCGATGCCAGCCGCTTCGGCTGCAATGGCGAATCCCCCGAGGTTCGGTAAGGCCAGTGCGACTTCGCAGCGAAGGGCAGGAGCGGTCGACGGCCACACGTGCCGCACCACAGCTTCCGGGGCGGGACTGGGAATCCAAACCTCGAACCGCTCCGGGCTCGGGCGGCAGTTTCGATCTACCATCTTCAGTTTGGCGGAGCCGCCAACCTGCGCCGGTATAGGGAACACCACCACCTTCGGCTGGCTTTCACGCAGCGCGATGCCCGCTTGCAGGCTGGCGCAGACGGCGGCGGGGCCCGACGGAAGCCCGCTTCGCAGAGGCATCTCGAAAACCTGTGGGCAATCGAGAGTGGCCAGCTTCAGGTTCCGGAAAGCGCGCCGCGCCGGCAGGTGGAACACACCGGCCCTCGGCAGGCTTTCGCGGGTCGCGATGCCTACTGGCAGCCGGCCCACGGTGGCATGCGGAACGCACGCTCCGTAGATCGCCGGGAGTCCGCCCCCTAGAGACTTCTCGAAAACTGGCAGGCGAATGGCTGTGGCCAAAGGCTCAGGCCGGCGGTTCGACCAGGAGGCCGATGGCGTGGCTCGAGCGGGCACAGAAGAAGGAAGGGGTCTCGATTGAGTCCCGAGATGGGGTGGAATAGTAAGCGGCCAGGACTCTCCGATTTGGATCGGGTGTTGGGGATGGCCGAAGTCCCAGATGCCCTCGGTTTGCTTCGCGTGCGCTTCCTGCAACGGCCATATCTGACGAACGCCGGGAGTGCCAGACGGAGTCAGATCGGGCTTGCCTATCCGGTCCAAGGCCTTCCCCAGCCGCTCACCATAACTCTTCCGGTGAACCGGACTGCAGAATTCATTGTCCCGCAGACGTCGAATTGGACCGATATCTTTGCCGCAATACAAACAGCCCACAACGACCTCGTTCAAAATATGACTCAATTATAGTCCCAAGTTTTCCAAGATATTCACGCTAATTGCGAATAACCTCTCATAGATTTAGTTAGTAATTCAAATGTATCCCAAAGTTAATTCGGGCTGTTACCCGGGCGAACAGAGGGCGATGGTGTACTCCACCGGGGACGCCCGAGACCGGGCTGCGCGCATTTTTCACTGCGTTGTAAGCACCTCAGTTTCCTTGGGTTGCGGATGGGACTCGAAATTGGGAGACGCATCCGGAGGGCCTTTTTGAGGCGATGGGTCTCCCCGATCCTGGTAGAGCTGGATGATGCGGACACTTTTGTGCATGCGCCGGAAATTCAAGTTCGATGCCGCTGTCGGCGAGGTTCGGCGTGCAGGATCGGAGCTGTTGCGAGAGGCTCTTGGGCGTGCGACAGAAGAGGGCCGGTTGCATTGACGGAGGGAATGCGCTTACCGGTTCCAACGGCCGCGCAGCGCATTGGATAGAATTGGTCGGCCTGTCGCAGAAGCGCATGACATCGCACGCGCCCTCCATTCGGCCTTTTGGCTATCATGAGAACAGGTCCCCCCATGAAACTCAGGCTTGGGCGTTGCGCGCTCGCATTGTCGATTACAGCGGTTATTTCGTTGGCACGGCTACCGGGTCGGGGTTCCGCTCGCGCGCCCGCGGCCGGCGCTGCGGCGACCGAAACGCAAGACCTGCCGCAACCACCAACCCGGTCTTCAGAGGACGGCCTCCGTCTGCCCAACGGAAAGCTGCAGCGGGACGAAATCCTGAAGGCCGAGCACGAACAGAACTTGAAGGATGCGGCGCAATTGGTGGATCTCGCCGAACAACTGAAGGAGGATCTGGAGAAAAACGACCGCTACGTTCTCTCTATGTCCACTCTGAAGAAAACGGATGACATCGAAAAACTGGTCAAGAAAATCCGTTCTCGCCTGCGGCATAATTAGCCTTCTCGCCGGCGGACGCCTCCCGGCGCAGGATCCGGCGACGCTTCCGCAACCCGCTCCGGCGGCGGCGAAGGCGCCGGCTATCGCGCTGGTCGACTCGTCCGATGCCGCGCAGTGGCAGACCTGGGCGAAGGATCATGGCTGGCAAATATTGACCTCAGCGTACACCAGCCCGGCCATCGATGTTCGCGTGCAGGCGCTGGCGGCAGCCGTCCAGGATGCCATCCAGAAGGGCAACGTCGACCCCGCTCATATCTATCTCGCCGGCCGCGCCGACGCGGCGGCCGCGGTCTTCTATACCATTTCCCGGGTTCCGGATCTGTGGGCTGCCGGTGTTGCTTTGGGTGGATCGCCGCAACCGGCGGTGGACTCCGACCGCCTCTTCACCGCCAACTTTACCAACGTGCCGGTCTTGTGGATCAGCGCCGGAGCCGACGACCAGGCGTTGGCCAAAAAGCTCAAAACCGCGGGGCTCAACCTGGAGTGGCGTCCCGCGAACAGCGTTACCAATGCCGCCGTTTTCGAGTGGCTGACCAAGCACCAGCGGGATGAGTTCCCGAGCGAGATCGATTGCGAAACCAACTCGCCCAGTTTCTCGCGCTGCTACTGGATTCAGATGACTAAGTTCGATGTCAACGAGCGCAACGACGTGCTTCCGTCCACGCGGCTGCGGGCCGGGTCTGGCGCGGCGCTCGACTTGGGCGGCTTCGGGTATAAACCCGGCGATCCCGGCCCCGGCGTTCTGGTCTCGTTCCTCCCCGAAAAATACAGCGGCTCGCTCAAGATGGGAGATCGAATCGTGGAGCTGGACGGCAGGCCGATCGACGATGGGCGCCAGTTCGCCGATACCATGGCGAAGACCGTGGAGGACCGGCACGCGGTAGTCATGGTGCAGCGCGGCAAGGACAAGATCCGTCTGGAGACCCGCATCGTTCTCCCGCGGCGGGACGCCGTGATTACCGCGCGCGTTGAAGCGCAATATCTGCCCGCGGACAAGGAGATTCAGATCGTCAGCCGCACCATTCAGGAAATGCGCGTGACCGTTCCACCACATTGGGCTGACAGCAAACTGTACTGGAATGGCCTGGCGATGGAGAAGATCGAATCCCCCGGGTGCCTGGTGCTCACCGTGGAGAAGGAACTGCTGCATGCCGTCAAGTGTCCGTAAGCGGTGCGATTGGGCGAGGGACGAGCTGTCCATTCCGTACCACGACAACGAATGGGGGGTGCCCCTGCACGACGATCGCGGGCTGTTCGAGTTCCTGGTGCTGGAAGGCGCACAGGCCGGGCTGAGCTGGTCTACCATCCTCCGCAAGCGTCCGAACTATCGCGCCGCCTTCGACGCCTTCGACCCAGGCAAGGTGGCACGGTACGATGAGGTCAAGATCGCGGCCCTTCTCGGCGATGCCGGCATCGTCCGCAACCGGCTGAAGATCCGGTCGGCGGTCGGCAACGCGCAGGCGTTCCTGGCGGTGCGGAAGGAATTCGGCAGCTTCGACGCCTACGTGTGGCGCTTCGTCGGCGGCCGGCCGCTGCGGAACCGCTGGCGCGGCCATAAAGAAGTGCCGGCGCGCACCGAGCAATCGGATGCCATGAGCAAGGATCTCGCCAGTCGCGGATTCCGATTCGTGGGATCGACCATCTGTTATGCGTTCATGCAGGCGACCGGCATGGTGAACGACCACCTGGTGGGGTGCTTCCGCTACAAGGATCTCAAATGAAGCGGGGAGCGACGCACCGTGAGGTGGCGCGCCGGCTGATGCGGGCTCCCAAAAGTGAGCAGCGCGATGCGGCGTTTCGCAAGGCCATCCGGCAGATTCCGCGGGGAAAGGTGGCGACCTACGGACAGGTGGCGGCCGCGGCCGGATACCCGCTGTATCACCGCCATGTGGCGCAGTTGCTCCACAAGTGCGGCAATTCGCTGCCGTGGCAGCGCGTGGTCGGCGCGGGTGGGGCGATCAGGTTGAAGTTCGAAGCCGCGCTGGAGCAACGCACGCGGCTGGAGATGGAAGGGGTCCGGTTTCGCGGTAAGTGCGTGGATATGGTGGAGCACCAGCACCGGTTTCGAACGTGGGAATTCGAGTGAGCGTGGGCAGGTCCCGCCGGCGGAGAACGCCCGCCTGGGGCCGCTGCTGGAGACGCATGGCGGCATGGAACCTGGTTGAGCACTGCGTTCTTCGTTTTATCGCCGCAGCCTCCCTCACACCCGAAGGAGCATGACCGATGGACGAGCACAACCGCATCCAGATTCTCGATTCCAACGGAAGATTCCTCCGGCAGTGGACCATCTGGGGGACACCCAGGGGATGGACAGTTTGCCGAAAGACGAATTGTGGATCATGAAGCGTTTGCCGAATTCGAGACGGCGGCGCGCCTTAAGCCCGAAAGCCACACGAGAATCTGGAAAACGCCCTGGCGGCGCTGCCCGGTTTTGTAAGTTATTGATGTTGGGGTGGGTGGAGGGATTCGAACCCTCGGCCACTGGAACCACAATCCACACGATGGGTTAGCGTGGCTTCGCATGTTGTTGCAAAATATAGGAATCCACAGCGGTTACGTACCGCCGTTTTGCCTCCCATACGAGGAGTTTGGCCACAAGTTTGGCCACAGTTTCGGATAAGCAGGTCCTTTTTTAGAGAAATGCTGTGGGGAATTCTTGCGCATCCGTACGGTTGTGCTAAATTTGTACGTACGGACACTCTATGGAGCAAACGAAAAATCCCGCTGCCGTGGCGCTTGGCCGGGCCGGCGGGCGAAAGACCGGCAGGAAGGGCCTCGCTGCGATGACCCCAGAAAGGCGCCGAGAAATCCAAGAAATGGCATGGACCGCACGGCGCAAGGCTAAAAAAGATAACCCTCTCTCAAAATAGTCATTGACAATCTAATTAATAAGCGCTTATTATTTTCTATAGGAACGGAGGTTCCACAGAAAATATGCCCAAGATCAGCTTAAACCGTCATGAGATTGCCGGTCTGCTCGCAGCCGCAAGAAGCATTGTTGCCGCACATGCTGAAGAATTGCCCAAAGACGAAATTAAGCAGTGGGAACTGGCCGCGCTTTACCACTTAAACACGGCCCAGAACGCGTTAGCGCTTTCGTTCGCCCGTCGCACGGAGGCTGGCGCGACCATGGAGGTTGGCGAATACGTCCTTGACCTCCCTCTATCCGATACGGAGGAGGTAATCGAGATTGCTGAGGAGTGTGCAGGCATGACATCCCATGACGTTTCCATCGGTCTCTCAATTGAGTGGAACCCCCGCGAGGTGGAACCGGAGAAAGCGGCGTAAGGGGGCCGACCCATGCGCACACGGAGATTATCCGACGCTCAATGGAACGCGCGCTTCGAAGCCAATCACGGCACCGCGGCGCGCGAATACTACCAGCCCAGCCCCCGCCAGGTCGGCTCCAGTTTGCGATTCTTCGACACGGAGGTTTCCGCAATCGCCCGTGATCGTGGAAACACCTCTCGTCACTCACGGTGCGAATGAAAAAAAGGCCCCGGAAAAAGGAGAAGACAGATGCGAATAGCGGAGAAGTCGCAAAAGATTCCTCCGACCCATACGGCCGAGGTTATCAAGAAAACATTGCGAACTCGCGGAGGTGCGCCGAATCGAGCAACTCCTGGAAGAGGGCATCGCGCTTCAGCAGAGATTGCTCGCGGAATTTCGGCTAGAACATGGGCTCGCACGGGAATCTTCGATCCAATAAAAGGTTAGTTGCCACGGTGCGGGAATAGCCCGCGCCGGGGCTTTACTGCGTTGAAATCCCCAGTCCCGCGCAAAATTACACACCCAACTGTGCCCCCACCCGGAGATAAACCCTTTAGGATCTGTAAATCTCATTCTGGCACTTGGATTGCAGGATGATAGGTGGACAAGTATGACGTTTTCGCCGTCAGGGGAGGGCGGCCCTTGCCCTGAATAAGTTATTTCTTCATTTATTTCTATGGGCTTACTGGGACGATTCGCCAAAAAGAACCACCCATAGCAGTAAAGTGGAGTTAGAGGCCCGAATCTCAGCGGTTTCCAACGGATCGGGTCTTTTGCAAGTGCAGGCTTCGAGAATCTCCGCCGGGGAGGCGAGTAAATTGAACTTCATCACCTTGGGCGTTCACGCGCCCAGCAATTGAGTACCACGGGCTGCGCGAAGCAGCCAGATCAAAGAGTCCAATCCCAATCAGTCAAAATCGTGGACTACATGGCTATTTCCCACCAAGCGGTGGGGACGCTCCAGCGGCGCGGGCTGTGTGCGCTGGTCGAGCGCGATGACTTGATTTCCGTGGGCTGTTTAGCGCTGGTCGAGCGCAAGCCGACCGATGAGGCGCTGGCTGTCAAGATCGCGCATGATGCGATGGTGGACGAAATCCGTTCTGCCATGCGGTGGCGCGAACTGGTCGAGCCCCTCCCGGATGACGCGAGGGAAGACGAAGAAGACGAGAAGTCAGACGCGGTGGATATCGCGATTTACAAAAAGGAGTCACCCTCTCCCTCAGCAAAATACTGCGACCTGTGGGAGGCAAAGAAAGCCTTACCACCCCAGCAGTACCAGGCGATTGTCCTAACCTACTGGGGGCGATTGTCACAAACTGAGATTGCCGCAGAGATGGGCCTTTCCCAACAACGGGTTGGGCAGATTCTCAAAGACGCAAAAATAAATATCGGGTCAGCACTAGTAAAACGGGTTTCCCAAACGGTGAACCTATTAGAGGGGGCTTTCTTAGAAGCGGCCCCGCCACCGAACCAACAGGGCTGGCGGTTCCGCGAGAGGATGGCTGTATCACTGGCCCCAACGGCTACCGCGTATCCTGAGCTGCTGGTCATGCGGGAGACGGCGGACGTCCCGGCGCAAATGGACCCCGCATCGCGCGATCGGTTGGCGCGCCAGGCCAGGGGCGCCGTACTGCACAATTTCTGGAGCGATATACGGAGCACGTCATCCGCGGCCATCCTGCAATGCGCCTCAACCGGAACGTCGCACCTGGGGTACATGGAATCAGCGGCGCATAATCGCTGGATGATCGCGTTGGGGATTAATGCCCGCATTGGACCTGAATACCACGATCCTGAGCCGGTGAAGCGACCGCACACGCACGGGTTGCGGTGGATTCCGGCTGATGCGAAACCCAAAGCCAACTACTGGTATTGAGCACGTCCAGGTACCCTATCGCAGCGACCTAAGTATCACGTGGTCAATGTGGCGGGTGCGCGAAAACCGAGATTTATTAAGCTCCCTGATGTGCTTCCCCTCCCAGGCGCATCGGGCGTAAACCGAGGGCCGGCAACACCTTTCCTCCCCCTTAGGGCGAAAGTCCTTTGCTAGGGTGTTTCCGGCCCACGGTTTTTTGGGGTCTACACGAACTACCAAACACAGAAAAGGTATAACAGCAGTAGCGAACAGGAGTATATAAATCATGTTTTATAAGTTACTTACACGGCCAGAGGCTGCGCGCAAGTTGGGCCTTTCCTTGCCCTGCTTCGACAAAGCAGTGGCGCTTGGCCAGATTCCCGGAGTAACCCGCATTGGTGCGCGGCTCAGGTTCCCTGAAAAAGAATTGATTCAACTTATCGAGCACGGCGCCAAATCTCTGGAGGCGCGGTAAGGTGTTGGGCGATATCGCGGCGCATGTCCGGGAAGAGCCGGCAACTATCGAGCGTTTTGGGGCCGGTAAGTTTGAGGGGGGCACCCCTGGTGAACAAACGGGGAGCGACTTGTGGATAGTCGCGAATATGCTAGGTGGGTCTTTCCATGACCGGCAACTGGCTCGTCAGGAGTTGCGCCGCCGCGGCGCAAAAGCCCGCAATTCAAGAGATCGTAGCACTCGCTACCGCGTACCGGGGGCGCAGTAGGGTGCTCACCGACCTTGCCGTGGCGGCGGCGGGCATACTGCCGGGGGCAGAGCCAACCGGGCCGGAGTCGCTACCGATTCAAATAGTCCATCGTCATCCTGATGGCGTAATTACCTTTCATCGCAAGAATACGGATGGAGGCTTTGAGAACTTATTCGCTATCCGGGCAGAGCACTTGCAAGGTATGTTCCCTGAGTTCAGGCGGGAGCTTGAGAAGGATAGTTATTTCAGTATAAATGCATTCTGGCACCCCCAGAGACAGCGGGCGCGGATAAAAGCAACGGAGGCGAGGCGATCAGACCGGCTGCGCTACCTGTGCGCCTGCTATTGTGACGTTGACTGCCATAAGAACGGGGTCCGGTTTGGAACGGCGTTTGGGGTGATCCTGAACTACCAGGACGAAGGCAGGATTCCGCCGGCTTCCGTCATCGTCCGCTCCGGGCGCGGTTTATGGTTGCTGTTCTTGCTTCGGGATCACGACCCCAAGTGTGCGTCCCTGCCACAGAGAGCATTCCCCGAGAAGGTGAGGGACTACCTGGAGATCAACCGGGCGGCCGGCGAGCGCTTAGCGAATATCGAGGCCGATGCCCTAGCGGCCGGCGCACAGTGCGTGCCTCTTGGGATCGATACAGGAGCACACGATACTATGCGCATCACCCGCGTGCCTGGCTCCATCAACACGAAAGCCTTGGAGTACCCACGCGTGAAATATTGGGTCCAATGCGGTATAGGCGGCAACCCGATAACGTACACCTTGGATCAACTTGGCGCCGCTTTCGGTGTGAAATTGAAGGTTGACCCCGCGAGCGAGCGCGCTTTTGCCGCGACTTCGCTGTCGCCCGGTAGCCGGAAGCGTGGCCCCACGGGGATGAACATGAGAAGGTTGCGCGATTTTGGTGTACTGAGATCCAGACGTGGCGCCTTCGCTTCGGGGTGTAGGAATAATGCCCTTATGGTCTACTCGCTGCTGCTGCGGGCTAACGGCGCGGCCCGCGATGCCGTACTCGAGGCCGTCAGTGAGCTTGGATGCGAGTGTAACCCGCCCATTGAGCCATCGGCGGCCCGCAATGCGGTAAAGTCGGTTTTCAGTCGGACGGATACAGGATCGTACAGGCTCAAGTGGGTCAAGGATCAAAGCATTGCAAACCTGCTGGAGATCAGGCCCGAAGAAGCGGATCTGCTGGAGCAACTCCCCTGCGCCTCAAATTTTCAGGTCGTTGACATGCAGGTCATTCAGCCGATTAGTCCGGAGCGGCGGCGCCTATTGATCCGCAAGTTGATCGAGATAGCCGGAGCGGTGCCCACCTGCCGGGCGATGGTTACGCTGCTGATGACCGAGGGCCACAATATAAGCCCACAGCAGGTAGTGCGGGACTACCGAGCCCTGGGGATCGAAACGGGCAGAGAGAAGAGCGGTACCCTGCTTTTCCCCTGAGAAGGAGGGGCATTAAAGACCCACTCCCCTGTCTCTTCTCTATATGCGTGTGCGAAGTTACAGGATGTTACAAAAGGCATTGCTACCACTTTAGACGTTACAAGCTGGAACTTCCAAGGAGCAGCAGGGCAGTTTCCGCACGAACGCGTGACGTACACATAACGTTCGCGAACGTTCGCGTACCTAGGGCACGTTCACACATGGATGAAGGGCATAATGCGATATAGGCGTAAACCGAAGGCGCCGGTCAAACCAGGCGGGGCCTGCCTGGTGACTCACGCGAGGTCGTACTGCTGGGAGTGCGGCCAGTGGTCATCTGAGATGCACGGCGTGCTGTGCGCGAAGTGCTGCCCGACGTGCCACAGGGGCGCGCCAGTAGCTTCGTGGGTTGAATCCCTACCGCGAGGATAGGACAACGGCATCCGATTCACCACAGGCCATCCGGGCGCTTAAGGCGGGGCATTGTGGCGAGAGGTTGAACGCTGTGACCATCCTGGAGGGGTCACGCATGGCCATCGCATTTTGATTCTGTGTCATTCGTAACTGGTTTGCTATCCGTTTGCCATCGCAGAACGGGTCCTTCTGGGGTCATAATTCCGCGAGGGTTAAATATCGGCATCTCGTCACTAGCCATGGAGGTGCAAAACTCATGCAACACCACTTTAAGTACTGTACGGTATGTGATTGAATTACAAAGGCATTAGCCTACTAGGATCTATGAAGAAAAACAACCGAAAAAGCAGCCCTGTTGCGCGCGGCTTGCAACACACGCAACAGGACGATGGGCTGGTATCCCAGCGCGCCTACGCCAAGATGCGGGGGCTCCATCCTTCGACAATCTCCAGGCAGGTACGGAGCGGCGCGATTCCGAGCCATGACGGGTTGATCGACCCCAACGAGGCGGACGCTGCCCGCGCGGCGAACTTGGACCCGATCCGCGGCCGGCGGAAGCAGCAAGCCTCCGCGGCAAGCGACCCGGCATCCGATGCGACGGGGGCGCCCCCGCCCTTTAGCGAATCTCACGCCCGCAAGGAAAAATCCTTGGCTGATACACGCGAAATGGAAGCGGCCACGATGCGGGGCAAACTCCACAATGTGGCGGACTGTGATCGGCGGATAGGCTTACTCATCGTTGCCACCAAGGACGCCTTGCTTTCACTTCCGCCGCGATTGATGAATGCGCTCTCCGTGGAAACCGACCCTGGCGCCTGCCTCCAGATAGTGAAAGCCGGCATCGAACGGGCGCTATACCAACTGATCGAAGCGCAAGGAGGCAAGCTCGATCCGATCTACGAGGAATCGCAGTCGCGCCAAAAGGTCGAAGCCGAGTGTGCCAAGTACGGAGTTTAAGGAAAAAATGAAAACCAAAAAGGCAGTTTCGCCCGTTGAGCAGGCTATTCGCAAGGCCTGGGCTCTGTGGGCTCCCCCGCCGAGCGGGGCGGGGCCGTTGGCCCTGGAACTCGCGTTCGAGTCTGACCCTTGCGCCTGCGAGCAGATCTTGAGGCGGGCATTTGAACAGGTGCTCGCCGCGATCCCGCGCAAGTCTAGGAAATGATCCTCCAGTGGTTGCGCGGTATGCGCAAGACTGTTGGGCAACGGGCCGTCACGCCGAAGTTGCTCACCGGACCCACTACGGCCCCGCAACCCCGCCCGCGGATGAAAATCTTCCTGGCGCAGGATCGGCGGGAATCTCGCCGAGTCTGGGTGCCGTCCAATTCGCAAATACAAATCAAGTAAATGAGGCCAAAGAAATGGAATCAACAGACGAAAAAGCAAACGGCGCATGGTACCGGTTGACCGGGCTCGCCAGCCGTCTTATTCCGCAATTTGGAAAAGATGGAGCCTTCCGGGAGGCGTGCCTACAGTACCCCGCACTGGCAGGTGTGGCCATAGATCCGAATGGGCAACGTGTTACGACTGCCGCGCATGTAGCGGGCAAGCCGGCCGGGGCGGGCCTGAGTGTCGGCGTCCTGACCGCGCTCGTTCACATCCGCGCGGATCGGGAGAGGCTGGACGCCGCTTCCCAGAGTCCGGTACTCATGGAGCCGGTCTTCACCTTCGCCGAAGAGATGACGGCGGCGCAAACCTCCCCGCTGGTCAAGGCGTGCGAGGCTATCCGGGATGCACAACAGGAGCGGGTGTAGGCATGCTTGCGGATCTCATTGTGAAAAACGACGCCGCCGGGGATGTTATGGGGAGCGCAATCCGTGTGTGGCAATCCGCGGTGGAGGCGCGCGACAAGGCGGCGGGGGCCGATCCCGAGCCCTGTAGCGGGAGCGAGGTTTTAGAGAAGCGATACCGGGCGCTGGAGGCGAGTGTCATATTGACAGCCCGTCTTGTTGATCTCGCCCAGGCAGCCGCAATTTTGGCCGCGCCGAGCGAATTCTCGGCGGAGCAGATCCTCTGGGCGCAAGGCGTGCAGTCCTAAATTTGAAGCGGAGATATTTCATGCAGAAACAGACGGAAGTGGTAGTACGGGCCGCCGAGGCTGTCCTTCGACGGGAAGGAAAGATCCAGGCAGCAATTCAGGACGGCGTGTTGGGGCTGGCAGATTTAATCGCGGCTCAGTTACGAACCGAGCGGGAATTTCGCCAACTGGAGGCCATGGCGGCGATTGGTGAAGCGGCTCCCGATTTGCCGAAGGCCAAACGGGCGGCGGCGGATGCCAAGTCCGCACTCCAAGAGGCCAGCCTGAAACTGGGAGGCCTTCGCCAGCAAGTTGGACACCTGGGAGCGGAACTTGTCCAGAAATACGATACTCTCGCGGATGAGATCCCGCGGCACATCGCACGCATCGTGCAGGATTTTACGGCCGACTGGCAAGCGGCTGTCGCTGTTTTCCAGGTCGCGCTTGGGCGGCGCGCGGCAATCGAGGGACTGCTTGGCGAGCCCCTAGCGCTTCCCGATCCGGTTACAATGCCGGCGGACATCGGCGACGATGGGACTCCTCACAAAACGCTGGCGGAACTCGGCGCGGCAATCAAGTCAATCGCGAGCATGAAGACTATTGCCGAACGGCAACTAAGTCCTACAACCTTCTACGATCCGAGCAAAATATATAAGCTCGTGTCGGATCGTTGGGAGAATCGGGGACTTCCGCGACTCGCCCTTGTTATCGATGCGTCATTTGAACCGGGCCGGTTGGCGCAGATTATCGAGTTGGAGTATGCGCGTCCGATTCAGGAGCGCGACCTGGTGAGCGGAGTCACTACGGCCGCAACAAAGGCGGCTGCCATCGAGAAGGCCGCACGCGATAAGGAACAGGCGGATTCGGAACGGATGTTTGTTCCGTCAGATGAGAACGCAAAGCGCTCTGACCGGGTGCGAGATGCGAGTTACTCCCCGTCACGGTCCGACCTGGAAAAGGCCGCGCAAAAACAGGCCCAAATCGACGGGAGATCCATCTCACCAGGCGATAAGTCACTCGGCGCGCGCTAATCAGTTTGCGGCGCGGGTTGGCCATTTCCCGCGCCGCACGGGGGCCACATGGCGATTTAGGCCAGTTTGTGGGGGCCGCCTCCCTCGCCATCCTCCAGGCGAAACGGCGGCTGTGCTTTTGAAGAGGGATTCATGGAAAAAGGAACCATCAAGAAACTGTACTCACGCTTTGGATTCGTGGAGAACGAACGGCGCGGGGGTGTTTACTTCGACAGGCGCGCAATTGGTGAGCTATTTGACGACTTGCATCTCGGCGATGAAGTTGAGTTTACCATTCACGAGGTACCGCGCGGTATCGCGGTCGCGGAAATGCGGTTTTCCGAGTCAGTCAAAGTCTAAATGGAAAGTATCATGGAAAATAACGAAGTCACAATCGGAACAGTCAAAGCTTTATTTGTCACTCGCGGGTTTGGTTTTGTCGGAGTCGAACACGAAAGCGACCTCTTCTTTCACGCGACCAGTTGCGCAAGCGGCGACTTTGAATTGATGAATATCGGTAGCCAGGTGTCATTTCATCCCGGTAACCGCGCGGGCCGGCCCGTTGCGGTTGGAGTGAAGCTTCTGCCATCGGTCTAAATAGGGTGACAATGAATCTCAAAATAAAGCTACCGGGCGCGAGCCTGCCCGCGTTGGTTTGCCTAAGTGCCTCACTAGGCCTGACGGGCTGGACCCAGGTGGGCACGTGGGCGACCGCCCCCTACAATGGACGCACAGCGAACCCTGGAGCGCTCGGGACCAGTTCGGGCGCGACCCTGTACCAGACACTCGCGACCGCGGCGGGTACCACACACAACTGGGCCGCCTATCTTGACTCGGCGGACGGCGCGAACAGTGGGCCGTACGTCTACATCATGTTCCTGAATAGCAGTGGAGCACAGGTTGGCCCTCAGTACAGCGGAAACTACATAACCACGCCCTTCGGGTGGTACATGAGTTCCATCTCTGCAACGGCCCCAGCTACCGCGACTCAGGTTAGGCTCTGTATCTACGCTGGTGCAACTGTCACGTCCAACGGGGTGTACGTGGACGATGCGGCTTATAGTGCCGTGGCGGCGGGCGGCGGCTCGCCTCTCGCATTTGACGCCAACGGTAATTTGATTGCGGCGATCGGCAGCGAATTCCATGTTGTCAACGGAGCCCTGACAATGCTGGGTGTTGACTTCACGAAGGGGTTCGGCGGCATGGTGGTGGATGGCAACACGGTACCCAAGATCCACATCCAGGCCGGGGGCGTTGACGTTGGGTGGTTCGGGTACGATTCGGTATCGGGTTACACAGGCGGCTGGGTAAAGCGGCTGATGATCGGGGGTACAGGGCCGGGTAATGCCGGTATCCAGTGCGATGCCCTCGGTAACGTCTCTATCAGGGGTAACCTCATTGTTGGCGACGTCCCAAGCGCGACCAATGCGGGGTACGCCACCAATGCCGGGAGTGCAGCCATATACACTGGGAAGATTTCTGTCAACAGCATCACTAACTGGAGTCTGGCGGTCATCACGGTTTCTTCCGGGGTAACATTCGTCGGGAGTAACTACACGGTCAGGATCAACGTGCCAAACTTCGCTGGCGGCAATTACGCACTTATGAGCACCGGGGGAATGGTTTTAAGTTCGGACAGCATTAACCCTCAGATCCAGATCATACCGAGTCCGGTTAATCCGTCCATTACCTTGAAATCCTTTTCCGACAACAACTACGTGCAGATGTACGCGGGGAATGGGGGGCAAGTCACCATTTCTGGGGGTGGGCACACAATGGTTATCTCACCTCAACACATCACGGTCGATGGAGTTGTGAAGTTATGAACGATACTAACGAATACACGTTATCTGAGATGGAGCTGGAAGAAATTCGGGCATACGCTGCCCCCATGCAGGAACTCAACAAGCTGATGGGCGCCGCGCTCCGCATGCTCGTCAGACAACAGAAACTACAGGGCGAATGGCACCTCAATGCCGAGGGAACAAAGTTAGTCCGTGGGGACAAATAGATGGGTCGCATGAAGACGGCCACTCTAATCCTGGCGGCTGCCCTGTTCGCCTTTGCGCAACAATCGCAAGTCCTGTCCGTCTCCGGTAACTTCCCGCGCGACCTGTACGGCCCAGTGGACCTCCGGGGCGACTGTTGCTGGGGTCATGCCGACTACGCCACGCTTCCTATCACGTTCCCGGCGAGGGTGGGCTATCGGGTACATATTCTACGCCTTCGGGGCGATCTGATAGCGTGGCCGAAGGTTCTAGAAGGGCAGGAACCAATCAAGCCGGGGGCTTACGCTGGTGTGCTGGCGGGGTTCGCCTCGTGGGACGTGGACACCCAAGCGGGACCGAATCGACGCTGGACCTGTGATTTCTGCGCGACGGCCGTTCCACTGTACATTCAAGCGGGACTATCAGTCCAGCCAATCCGGGCGCCGTTCGATTACGACCTCCGGGGGGATGACGTGTTTCTGGATAATGGCGTGCTTTACCTTAAAATCGCTGCTTTCCTAAACACCACTGGGTATCCGATCCACGTGGAAGCGACGTACACATTAACGGCGCGGTACGAGAAGGTTGAGTAACAACGGAGATTCCATGAGCGAACCAACTACCGAAAAACAAGTTACCGAGACGTATCAACTGAGCGAACAGGAGTTAGCCGAAATGTTTGCCTATGATACTCCGATTCAGGTTCTGCAATCCCAGAAAGAGGCTGCACTCAGGCTGATTACCGCCAGCAAGGCCTGAGCGGTCAATACGATTTGATCGGGTCGGTACTCGTTAAGAGACAGGCAACACCGGCGCCCGTAAACCTGAAATTCAATGGAAGCCGCGATTAAGTCAACCTTGCCGGCTTCCGGACGGGCGCTGGTAGATCGCATCGAGTCTCACTGTGGTTGCAAGATTGAGTGCTCTCTCGTCCCATCCCTGACGGCAACTCGCGGGCCTATTGGTCTGGCCAGACCGGAGGTACTCGACGGCAAGCTCAAACTTGTGTTGCTGTACGGGTCGAAGCGGCCAAGCCCGGAACTAATCGCGCATGAGGCCTTACATTTGTGGTACCGGGCAGTAGAGGGTGTTGGCGATACGGGCTGGGGGGTGACACCCCCCGGTCTGCCGTCAGAGGCTGTGCTTGGTCCAAATCTGAATTTCTTCAAACTGGGATATTGGGCAGAACACTGCTTTTTGTACCGTGACATGGCCGCAATGGGGCTTGATAGTCGCGACGGAGCATCAGTGGTTCGCGATGTCCTGTCACACCTGGGCGAGTTTCCGGCCGGCGCCTGGCGCTCCATTGGCGCGCTTGGATGCTGGCTGCACGCAACGTACTGCTTCCCGGGACTTCAGGATTCGGCCTCCGCGCGCCTAGCGGAGTTCGGGCTACTTGACCAGGCGCGGCGATTTGAGGATCTGGTTAGGCCCAGCATCACGGGTTCGGGCTCGATGTTTGAAAGGCAACTCTCGACGGTTGCTCAGATGGCTATTGCTGCCGGGATTCGGCTCGATCATGTCCAGATCCTTCGACTACTTCGGGACAGTCCCCCGCCTGGGGCGCCTGGCTGGTGGATCTACAGTCACCCGCTGAGCGACTACATAGACCACGAACCGCAACCCGCTGCGGTGACTTCTTAAAAGGATTCCGCACGGGTCGGCCTGCCCATACGGGAACCGGGCGCTCGTCGGGGCTTTCGAGCGCCCGGTAACAACATCCCCGCGGCCTGGCCATCGTCGCGGGTGCAGGCGCGCCCGGTTTTCTTCCGTTTCCGGCGCGCTATTTTCTCGAGAAATTTCCCTGGAGGGAAACCCAATTTCATGGTTAAGAAGCCGACCGATTTTCTGGTGTCAGCCATCGCGGAGCGCGTCCTGGAGTGTCTGGAATCGCGTATCCGCCCGAGCAGTAGCCCGCAACCACGGTTACTCTCGGTTCAGCGGGCAGCCGAGTACATGGGGCGTTCTGCGCATTCAATCCGCCACCTTTGCAGCAGCGGAAAGCTCCCTGTTGTTCGCCTCGATGGGCGCATTTTTCTAGACCGGGAAGATTTGGATCAGATCATCACGGACTCGAAACAATTTCACATTCAGTGAAGTGTAGTGTATCCTTCTGGCATGAGCGAACACGTGAAGCGGCCACGCGGAACGGGGCAGATATTCCAACGGGGCTCTACCTGGTGGATTATGTACCGCAGGAACGGCAAGCGGTACCGCGAGAGTTCCGGTAGCGAAATCAGAGAGGACGCCGACCGTCTGCTGAAAAAGCGGCAGGGGGAAATCGTGGCGGGAAAGTTTGTTGGGCTTACCCCTGAGCGGGTGAAGCTCTCCAGGCTCCTGGACTTGGTTATCGAGGACTACGAGGAAACGGGCAAGCGGAGCACCTCGGAAGTGAAATGGCGGCTGGAGTCTCATGTTAGGCCGGCAATTGGAGCACTGCGCGCGGCGGACTTCGGTTCTCAACAGGTCAAGAGGTACGTCTCAGACCGGCGCCGAGCGGGGGCGGCGGAGGCTACAATCAATCGCGAACTGTCCATTGTCCGCAGGGCCTTCACGCTTGCCCTAGGCACGGAGCCGCCAATGGTGGCGCGGGCGCCCCGAATACCGAAACTCGAAGAGCACAACGTCCGCGAGGGCTTTATCGAGCATATTCAGTACGCCACGATTCGCGAAGCGCTGCCCGATCACCTGAAGGCGCTCTTTGTTGTTGGCTACCACGTGGGAAACCGCCTCGGGGAATTGCGTAAACTGCAATGGCCACAGGTGGACCTCTCGGCGTTCGAGATTCGCCTTTCCGGGGAGCAGACCAAAAACAAAAAGCCCCGTACGGTGCCGATCTATGGCGACATGAAGGTATGGCTCCAGTGGCAGAAGGAACTATGCGCCGAAAAGTGGCCTGATTGCCCTTGGGTGTTCAACTACCTCGGCGGGCCGATTGGTGGTCACTTGAAGGGCTGGAAAAGGGCGTGTGAGGCGGCGGGACTGCCGGAACTCCTATTCCATGACCTCCGGCGCTCGGCTGTGCGGAACATGGTCCGGGCCGGCATACCTGAGAAAGTTGCCATGGAAATTACCGGACACAAGACGCGGGCGATTTTCGAGCGGTACAACATCGTGTCAGGTGCGGACCTCGCGACGGCAGCCCAAAAACTTGAAATCTACCTCACCCAGCCGGAAAGTTTGGCCACAAGTTTGGCCACAGTGAAGCCTACCATCCAGTGATACTGCCTGTAAGTTGTTGATTTTATGGGGTGGGTGGAGGGATTCGAACCCTCGGCCACTGGAACCACAATCCAGCGCTCTACCAGCTGAGCTACACCCACCGTGCGGGACTCTCTTATCGTATCAAGGAGTTGCGGGGGCTGCAAACCGGGGGTTGAAACCCGTGAAACCGGATTCGTGCTGAGCGATGACCCAGAGGATCGTCCCCAGAGGGGAGGGGCGTCCGCCCCACTTTTTTATGCACTTTTTCCTACAGCGGGCCTGTTCCACTGTGCGTGGTATGCTCTCCAGCGAGATGGGTCGTAAAGGGAATCGAGCGCTCCGATGGCTGGTGCGCGGGCGAGTGCAAGGGGTCGGCTACCGGTACTTCGTCCAGCGGGCGGCAGCGGGCCTGGGGTTGACGGGCTATGCGCGCAACCTGGACGACGGGCGTGTGGAGGTCTATGCCGTGGGCCCGGAGGAGAGGTTGGCGGAGTTGGCGGGGATGCTCGCTCGCGGGCCGCGATGGGCGGATGTGCGGGGCGTGGAGGAACAGGACGCAGCAGTGCAGGAGTACGGCGGGTTTCGCATTGAGGCGTGAGCCCTGCATCGGCATAGTGTTGGCCATGGCCATCCGGGGGAAGAGGGACACCGAGCCGCCGGCGTAGCGGCCGTCCTTGCGACCTGACCCTGTGATAACTTGGGAAATAGACGCAGATGGAAGCCATGGAACCCGATCTCACTCAAGAACGCCAGAAAGCTCACGCTTTTCTCGACCGCTTGCCGCCCGATCAGGTATCCGCCGTCCGTGGCTTACTAGAGAGCATGCTTACGCCGCTTGGGCGCAAACTGGCGCTGGCTCCTATCGATGACGAGCCACTCACGCCTGAAGACGAGGCGGCCATCGACGCCGCCAAGGCCTCGCTGGAACGTAACGAAGGCGTGTCAATGGAAGAGGTCATAGCGGACTTCGGTCTCACTCTGGACGAATTCCACAAGATGCCTGAGACTCCGCTGCGGGAAGAAACCCAGTAGGATGGCTGACCGGGTCATCTTCTTCGTCGAAGCCCGCACCGACATCAGAGCCATCGATCGCGAGACCGCGTTGAGGTTACTCAAGGCTTTGACACGGTTCCTGGAGACCAACGCAGGCAACGTCAAGCAGCTTTAGGCTTCGATCCTCCGCGGAACCGCCTTCGCATCGGCGACTGGCGCCTCATCTTCCGAACAGGCGCCGGCGATGCCCTCGAGGTCCTTCGGGTCCGCAACCGCAGGAAGGCCTATCGCTAGAAGTTGGAAGATAGAACCCGTATATAAGGATGGAAAAGACCCGACCCCCTTCCCCTTTACTGCCCCGCCACCGTGATTCCCACCAGGTTCCCCGCGGCGTCCCACGCGTACTGAATCGTCCGGCCGTCGCCCAGCACGGCTTGCGTCAGGCGATTCAGCGCGTCATAGCCGTAGGTCGCGCTGCTGTTCGGAGTGTAGCCGGAACCAATGGTCGAAATCAGCCCGCTGGCTACAGAATTCGCATTGCCCGCGCCGTCCGTCGCAGTCACCCGGATCACGGCCTTGCGGCTGGGTGCAATGTCCGCGGGAACGTTCCAGATATACCCTTGCGCGTTGCCGCTCAAGCCACTGGCAATGGCCGCCGGGAACGTCTGGCCGCCGTCGGTGGAGAGCGCCACGTCGTGGCTGGCAACGCCCACGTTATCGTCTGAGAGCCACTGAATGCTATACGACGCTCCTCCCGCGATCACCTCGCCGCCGGTGGGTGCGAGCAGGCTCACCGCCGGCCCTTCCGTATCGTTCACGGTGCAAGCATTGGTATCGTCTTGCAAGCTCACGCGGTAACTGCCCGTGCCGATCCCGGCGCGATCCCGAACCAGCAGCGCGTAGGTCCCTTTCGCCGCGAGAATGGATTTGATCTGCCCCCCCGAACCGGCGACCAGCAGTTTGCCCGAGCTGTCGTACAACTCCGCGAAGGGCGAGTAGCTGCCCGAGCGTTGCGTCAGTTTGAGGTCGGCCTGGTCTCCGCCCGTACCCGTGAAGGTGAACGCATCGAGCTGGCCCGGAGCATTGGCCTGCCGCAACGTGGATTGGCCACAGGTGAGCGCGGCGGGCGAACAGGGATTGTTGGGCCGCTGGTAGGCCAGGGCGTATGAGCCGGTCTCACCGTTCGAAGTCGAAGGGCTCACCACTATCAGGTAACTGCCACCTGCGCCGGCCTTCTGGCTGATATCGGAAGTCTGCGCGAGCCTCGTCCCGGTAGGATCGAACAGTTCGATCTGGGGCGCGAAATTGTCCGATAGCCGCGTGAGAATCAGCCGCATCAGGTCGCCCGCGCCGGCGCTGGCGGAGTAGTAACGGAACTCGCTGGAGGCCGTCAGGGAAGCCGTCGCGGAACCGCCGCAAGCCAATGTCGAAGTCCCCACCGGATGGTTCAGCAACTGCCACGCAAGAGAGTAAGAGCCACCGGTCCTTGCCGCGGCAGCCCCCACGATCACCGTGTAATTCCCGGTCACCGCGATCTTGCGGGAAAGCCCGAAGGTGGCGGAATCCACCCTCGTGCCGCTAGGGTCGTAGAGATCCATCTGGGCGGAGAAGCCGGGCGTGAAGGAGGCGCTCCGAACCGACAGCGCATCCCCGCCGCTCACCGGGATGGTGTACGAAGAGTACGGTTTGGCGCCGCTGACCACGCCGCTGGCCGGCTGGCCTTGGGCCGTAGTCACCCCGCAGGCATTAATGGTCCGGAGCAGATCGATGCCGAAAGGTCCTCCTGTGGGGTGCTTCGCGGCATCCGTCGCAATCACCGTATGACTTCCTCCCGCGGGGTTGGTAACATCCACTCCGGTGAGGTTTCCGGAGATGTTCTGACCGATCGGATTGCCGCGAGGGTCGTAGACCTCCACGGCGGGCGTGAGCGCGCCCGTGTTATCCATCATCCGGACGGTGAACGACTCACCCGGCGCGGCAGTGTAAGTATAAACCAAGGATGCGAGTGGCCGTGAGAAGCTCCCCGTCGACACTGTCCCGCAGCTCAGTGTTCCGGTGTTGCACGCGCCGTTAGTTGGCAGCAGTGACAGCGAAAACGTGCCGGACTGCGAGCTGTCGAATCCGTCGCTGACGACCAACGTGTACGCTCCGGCGAGCGACGCCGTGAAGCCAAGGCGGGTCAGGTCGGCTGCATCCGCGGTCTGGAAGAGGTTCCCCTGCGGATCGTAGATATCGACGTGCGGGCGGAATGAACTGCTCTGGTCGCCCCGCAGCAACCGAAAGATGAACCTGTCGTTCAACTTTGCGTTGGCGGTATAGAGAGTGGTCCCCAGCAGGCCGCTCACCGACCCGTCCACGGGGTCGCACGCCAGTCCCTGGGCGTTCTTGCAGGGCCGGTTGGGGCGCAACGCCGAAATGGCATAACCGCCGGTGTTGGTAAAGGCCCCCGAACCGTTCAAGGACGGCGAGCCGTCCCTGACAAGAATCGTATAGGAGCCGCTTGCGCTTGCGGTCAATGCATAGTTGATGATCTTATGGGGACCGAAGATAGAGAGGGAGCCCAAGGTCACCAGGTTCCCTTGAGGATCGTAAATCTCCAGCACGGGTAACAGGGAACTGCCGGCGTCCACCACCGCCGTGCGCAGGAACACCGGATCGCCTGACACCAGATCGAGGGAATAGGACTCCGTGCTGAAAGGGCTGCCGATCTTACTCTGATTGGCCGACCCGCAGTTCAGAACGCTGGTACCGCACGGCCCGTTCAGCCGCGACGCCGAAATCGCGTAGCTGCCCGTCAGGTCGGCTGGATCGAAGATCACAATAGTGACGGGCCCGTCCGTGGTAGCCCGGACGGTAAGGACTGCGCGGCCGTTGGTTACGGTATCCGCAGCCGCAAGGGGCGCAGGCGTTGCCGCATTGGGGCCGGTGACTATGTTCAGCAGTTGCCCGGATGAGGAGAATACGAACATGGCCACGTCGAAGTTTTTGTCCGCGGTGCCGATCCGCGCGAGCCGGGCGCTTATCAGATCGCCGGCCTTCGCCTGAAATGAGTAACTCCGGGTCTGCAGCGTCGAAGTGATTTGGCCCACCGCCGCGGTGCCGCACAAGAGACTGTCCAGGCATGGCTTATTCAGCCATACATAGACCAGCCTATAAGTGCCCTGCTCCGAGCCCAGGTTTTGAACGCGGATCTGGTAAGTACCCAAGTTTTTGAAATCGAATACCCCCGCGAATGCAGCGCCGACGGTGATCGGGTCGATTGTATTCGGTGTAACTGTGAAGGGAGTAGGCCGGGCGGTCATGAGATGGTTCGTCGCATCCCATACCGTGACCTGCGGCACAAAAGTACGGTTCCCGCTGGTGGATAGAAACCGTACCCAAATGGAGTCGCCGGCCTGCGCGCTGACGTTGTAGAAATCGGTCACCATGGGGCCGACGGTACCGTCGACCGCCGTGCCGCAAGCCAACGACACGGACACGCCCTGCGCAAATGCCGCATGGGAGAGCGCCAGCATCGCCAGGATCGCAATCGTGGGAGGACTTGAAAGAACCAGTTGGCAGGCGAAAGCGCCTGCCCCACCTCTCAAAGCACAGGACCTGTGGTGGCGCAGGCGGTTCCGCCTGCGGATCCTGGTTCTTTCGTAGCTTTTGAGGGGGCGGTCTTCGGGAGTCACCGCTGCCTCCGGCCCGTTGCGAACAGGCAACCCGCAACGCCTTCCACGAAACAGGCCCCCGCTCCGGGGAATTGCGGCAGCAGGTTCGGCGCCGGCGGTGATGGATCCGCCACCGCCGGCAGCGTCAACCGCAGTTCGGGAAGCTGGTAGGCGCGGTTGGTGAAGATCAAGCCGTTGCCGTCGTCGATCCAACCCGTTTCGCCGTGCGCCCGGAACATGTTCTCCACGCCCTCGGTTGTTCCCACCAGCAGACCCGTTGGATCGTAGCGATACCGGTTCACCACACCCGAAGCCGCATTCGAAACTGCCACCACGTTGCCGTCGCCGTCAAAGTGATAGAAGTAAGGAGTACCGTCGGCAGTCACTTTCCACAGAAGACCCAGACCGTAGACATACCAAGCAAGAGGCGCGTTCGAACTGTCCGCCTCCATCACTACACGGGCCTCCGGGCCGGCAGGATCGTAGACGAAGCGCCGATCCGTTCCATTCGTGGTACGGACCACGCGGAGGCCCGTGGAATCGTAGCTGTAAGACGTGGAACTCTCCGTGTTGAAGCTCAGCAATCGCCCGAATGCATCGTAGCCCAATGTGACGGCACGCGTTCCTTGAATTGCGACCAGGTTGCCGCGCGCGTCGTACGTGTACGTTTGACCGTCGCTCCGGCCTGCTGGATGGTTAGCGGAGTCGAACGTGAAGGAGTTTGCGGCAAGGGTGGTTCGCGCGGCATATGGCTCCAGCGCGCTCACCGTTGTACGGTTGCCGTTGGCATCGAAGGTGTACCGATAGCCGGCCACCGGCAAGCCATCCGGCCCGGTGCTCACGATCGCGCGCAGACGGCGGGCCGCGTCGTACTGGTAGATCGCGATCGGTCCGCCCGAGACGGTGACGCTGATGGGCCGACCCGCGGCGTCATAGCGGTACAGCGCGAAATTGCCCGCCCAATCCGCGACCCTGCTCAAGCGGCGCGCGCGATCGTACTGATACGTAACGGTCTTACCGCCAGGCAGAGTCAGAGCGCTCAACTGTCCGGCGCTGTCATACTTGTAAGTTACCTGGCTGCCAAAGGAGTCGGTGTAACTCACCAGGCGGTTCAAGCTGTCGCGCTGGAGACCCGAGTAGTCGAAGGGGGACTTGATATCGTCCGCGCCCAGGGCCGTGATGTGGTTAACCGCGCTGTAGTCGGCGGAGAGCGCCGATCCGCCAGGGTCGGTGCGGATCGAGGCGCGCGCGACGCCATCGTACTGATACGACCACTTACCGGCGAGCGCATCGACGAAGGTGGCAAGCAGCCCGTCGCTGCCGTACTGATAGCTGGTCTTGTTGCCCAGGCCGTCCGTGAGGCTGCTGATCTGGCCGGCCGCGGAGCGCGTAGCGGAGAAGCCTCCGCCGGCCGGATTGGCCACGCCGGTGAGGTTCCCGGAAGTGTCGTAGGTCAAGGCCCAGACGTTGCCGTTGGGGTCGGTGAT
>JAIQFL010000474.1 GCA_020073365.1 Terriglobia bacterium
GATCGGCGGCGTGGAATCGGCTGCGTTCGCGCGCATGACCCCGTTCAGCTATCGCAGCTATTCGTCCGCTCCCATCGCAGTGGACGGTTATCTGCCGGCGCCCGACGAGCAGCCCACGGCCGACTACAACGAGATTGGTCCCGCCTATCTCTCGACGATGGGCATCCCTCTGGTTTCCGGCCGCGAGTTTACGCGTGCCGACAACGAAACGGCTCCCCTGGTCGCGGTGGTCAATGAGTCGATGGCGGCCCAATACTGGCGAGGGCAGGATCCGGTCGGCAGGCGCGTGCAGGTTAAGGGACGTTGGATCCAGGTGGTGGGCGTGGCGAAAATGTCGAAGTACCGAAATCTGCAAGAGACGTCGAAGCCGTTTTTCTACGTCCCGATGCGCCAGAGCGCCGCGGGTCTGAACCTGCAGATCCGGACGCCGTCAGGCCCCGAAACGATGGCGCAGGTATTGGCCCGCGAGGTACGCGCGATCGACGCCAACCTGGCGCCGGGAGAGGTAACCACCATGCAAGAACAAGTCGACCGGACGACCGCCGTGCAGAGGGTTGCCGTCACGATGCTCGCGGTGTTTGGGGGCCTGGCGTTGTTGCTTGCGGGGGTCGGACTGTACGCGGTGATGTCCTACGCGGTTTCGCAGAGCACGCGCGAACTGGGACTACGGATGGCGCTGGGCGCGAGCGTGCCGGATCTATTGCGGCTGGTGATGTCGCAGGGGATGGCGTTGACGGCGGGGGGCCTGGCGCTGGGAGCGGGGGTGGCGCTGGCGATGACACGGCTGATCGCGGGCATGCTGTACAAGGTGAGCCCGCGCGACCCGCTGGCGTACGGGACGGCGTTCGTGGTGATGACGGTGGCCGCGCTGGCAGCGTGTTTCTTGCCCGCCTGGCGCGCGACGCGGACCGATCCAGTGCGGGCGTTGCGGGATTGATGGTGCGGATTCGGAGCTTGGCGTACCGACGGGGATTTGAGGCTGCGGGCCGAATGGAGAGCGCATTTTTTGCGGTGCCTGACGGGACGGCGTGTCACGGGAGGCATGTCGCTTCGTTGAGCGATCTCCAGATCCCCAGATGCAAGCCGACTTGTGGGGACTAATCCGGTCAACCTCGGGGTCGGTGATCGACGGCCGGGATCGGTTCGGCTATGGTTTCGAAGCCAATACGCTCGATCAACCGCACACGCCTCCGAGGCGGAATTATGCCATGTCCCGAGCGCTTGTCAATTAGTGAGAGAATGCCGTGACATGACGGAAGCCGAATTTGAGCGGAATTGCGAACGCCTCTGGGGTGAAATCGAGGATACCGTCGCAATTTTCTACACAGCCGAGGAGATCCAGGACTGTGCCCGTCGTGACGAGAACATTCTGAATGCAATCCAGAACGACTCTCTATTTTGGAATGTGCAGGTTCACGCCCTGCAATCCGCGCTGTTCATCGCGCTCGGTCGTATCTTTGATATCTCGGGGGACGCATACTCCATTCACAAGCTGATGCGCGATACGGGCCAGCACTTTACTATTCTCTTTTCACACCAGGCGTTAAGAGCGCGAAAGGCGAAGCTGAACCTACGGTCTCAAGACCTCGACAATTACTTCGTCGGGCTTTGGGAGCCAGACCTACTGGCCGTCAAAACGCTTCGTAAGGCTCTCGCGCCTCACGTGAAGCGCTATTCTGATGTCTATTTGCCCCTGCGAAACCGGTACTTCGCGCACACGTTGGTCGTAGATCAAACCGTAGTGAATAACCTGTTTGCGAACACCAACCGATTGGAGCTCGAAGAGACGCTGCTATTTGCCCGGGAAGTGGTGGCCCTCATTCAGGAGATGTACCTCAATGGGCGCGAGCCCAAGCTGGGAAATCTGGTGCATGAGCACTACCGCGAGGAACTTCGGAGGTCTGCCAGCAACGTTCTTGGAAAACTTGGCCAGCTACACGCACAACGAGCCGAGTAGCGAAGGGTGCCCAGCGATAAGTTGATACCTTACCCTACGTAGAACACCCTCACTGCTTCGACTTGGCTTGGTCCTGAGGACCGCAGTTGCGATGCCGACTTATCGTGAGTAATCCAGCATTCGTCATGGGTTCACACAGGCAGTAGCAAGTGATAGATGTTAAATACTCCGACGGAGAGTGAGTGTTGTGATTCGCTTACGCCCGTCAGTACAGACGAGGGCCCGAACCTGGGTGGTGGTCCACACCGCAGTCGTTCGTGGTTGGCCTCAATTGATGCAGCGATGGCAGCATGAGCCTTTTCGATAGCACCATCGAACACATAGGCGAGCATTCCGCCGCTCGCGAGGCCGCTTGAGTAGCGCCCTTCTATGAAGCACATCATGCCCTGATGGCCCGTTACATATTCAGAAATCAGCGATTGCCGACCGGACGGGAAAGCAACATGGAGGCGTTTCGTCTCGATCACGAAGTAGGGCCATGGTTTCGAAACGCCGGTCGAATATAGAAACATTAAGTCAGTTCGACCCACCTGCCGCTGTCGTGACCGCCTACGGTCATAGAGTGGTACTTCACGGAAGATCTCGACGGGGCGATCTCTAAGCGTGGGCTCACGGTCAAGCAGATCGCGAAGGCGATCACTGAGGTCGTTCTCCAGTTCGGTGCTGTGCAACTTCCTCAGCCTCGTCCCACTCCGAAGAACGGCAGCGAGGATGAATGGGACCTCTTCCTCCGGGAACAAAGGGATCCATTTAGCCGCTTGATGGGTCATCCTGTCTTGGCCTGCCTTCTGGCCGCGGCGATATGTGCGCTCAGTTCCACCGCATCGTTGAGCGCGGCGGTTCGGGTCCACTCGCCACGGACGGCGCGTTTCAGCAGGTAGATGTGCGCGCCGTGGAAAATCAACCCGCTGCGACGAAACTCGAAGCGCCCCCAGTGTTCGATATTTGCGTCCTCCAGTCCCTCCAGAGCCGTGGCGAGCACCTTGGAGATGTCGCAGGTCCGGAACTCCCGTGGCGTCCGGGTCTGGCGGAGTTCGACGAGACCGAGGCCCAGTTCGGCATCCACTCCGCCGACGGCGAGTACGCGCAAACCGCCGCTTGCCCATCCGTTGAGCGTGTTCGTTAGCATCGAAGCATAGGGCTCTAGTCCGGCAGCATCCAGTGGTTGCAGCGTGGGTATGTTTCGCGCAGCTTCGAAGGAGGCGGGCGTATCGCTGTGGTCAAAGACCTCAACGGTATCTTCAACAAGCGCGCATTCGGCGGTGCTGACACCGAAGTATTTATATATCAATGGATTGAGCTCGGCCTGGAGTCTTTCCGCCTTGCCGCGTTGTTCCTGAAGCCACCGATTTCGTTCCTTGCGTCCGGCGTCCTCATCTCGATCATCATCAAAGAGCCGGCCCGGTCTTGATGGCTTAATTCGCTTGAGGAGAATCTTGGCGCTGTCTTCCATCTCCTTGCTGAACCGGCGCATCTTAGCGGCGACGTTACTCACGATTCGAGCAGCATCCGGTCGTGCGGCTTCGCTGTCAGGGAGGAAAAACGGCAGACGCAAGGCCTCCGAATTGTGAACCTTGTCCCGCTCTGTCGCCAAGCTGGCAGCAGTATGAAACACGAAGTAGCGCGCCAGCGGACTACGCAAAAAACACGTGAGGAAACGAAGGTAATCACCGTCCGCGTCCAGCCCGGAAATACTATGGAGAGCGTGTTGGTACCGCACCTTATAGTCGAAGAACGCAGCACTGGTAAAGCCGTCGTTCCAGAGCACCAAGGGCGGCGTGAAAATCTCCTCCGCCGGTTCGCGCCCGAGTTCATTGATCGGATACCCTTTGTCGCTCAGGTACGGGCCGAGCTCATGAGTCAAAGCTTCGGGTAACGCCGGTAAGCCAGCAATCGATTTGGGCGAGACCACCCGGTCGCGAGGACTCCATCTCAACGGTTTTGGCGTCTCCACCGCGCTCGTTCTTGGCTTGAAGCCCACCCCGGAACGCCAGCGGCGCTTCTTGAGCCGCCACTCCTCCACACTCCCGGCCAAGTCATGAAGGCGCGGGAACGAGAACAAGTAGTCCAAGAACTTGAGATCGCGGGGAGTGCCCCAGAGATTGGATTTCCACGCAATCCCAGCCGACTCTTGCTCGGCCGCCGCGAGTACGAATCGCAACGGAATCCATTTCCGGTCCTTTGGAGAAACCGAGATTACGCCATCCCGAAGATCAGCGCACGATACCTTTGGCGTCAAGTATTCGATCTCGTGAGTAGCCTCGTCGGGCTTGCGAGGTGCAAACAATGCGATGTTGCAGGGGCAGAGCGACTCCTTGAACAGGATAAAGCTGTAGTCGGCCAGTTGGATTAGTTTCTCCAGCGTTACGCTGCGAAGCCAGCGCGATTGGAAGGCATCGGTCTGATTCAAGAAAACCTTGGATGGCAGGAGAAGACAGACACGGCCTGTGTCCGTAAGCAAGGCGGGCGTCTTCTCCATGAATTCTTGGGCTAGCTGCTTTGTGCCGCGCCCACTCCACGGCGGATTTCCAATCACCAAGTCGAATTGACCGGGCCACTGTGGCGCTATTTCGCGGAAATCCGCTTCACGCACAACGGGGTGCTCTGGACGCTTCGCTCCTTTAAGGTGCAGGAGGTTCGGAAGCTTCTTCCCAGTGTGCAACTTGTAGGCACGTACACCGGGCGGCTCAAACTGGTCGAGGAAAGCCAGGTAGAGGCTAAAGCACGCGATCCGGCAGGCGGTGGGATTCTTATCTACCCCACGCAGCGTGTCGAGGCGGCTCAGCAACGCTTCGGCTCTGACCTGGGGTGTTGGATCGACCTTTTGTGCGGCGCGCCACTCGGCAGCCATACGATTGAAAAGTAAAACAAGGAAGATACCGGAACCACACGCAGGATCCAGAAAACGCCGACTCTCCGAATACAGCGGAGATAGGTGCTCCAGCGCGACATCTAGCGCTGTTTCAGCCAAGAGACGCGGCGTATAAAACGCTCCCGCAGCACGCTTCCCCTTTTCGTCCTCTTTCTCCAAGAAGTTCTCGTAAATCGAACTAATTGTCTCGACGGGAATGAACTTGAAGTCGTAGGCCCAAAAACCTAGCGAACGTTGACCTTGGCCCTTTGCTATATCGTCTCCGGCCAGGAAGCGGCGGACAACCTCGAAGTGCGATGCCCGGACCAGCCTATGCTCCTCAATGAGTTCGTCGTCGAACATGCTCCCGTTAAAATCGCGCTTCAACGCCGGATAGAGGGTGTCGTATAGGGCTGCGGCCGGATTATCGAGACCGGCAAGCAATTCGTGAAGGTGGCGCCAGGGCTTGGCTTTGAAGTAATCGGAGAGGTTAACAATGCCGCGGTCGCATAGGTAGCATGTGAATAGCAGACGTCCGAGAAAAGCATGTGCGAATTGGGGAGTCAGGCCTTCATCCACGAGCGCGTCACGGACCGCGCCGAGGTTGCTGAGCAGGTATGCGTCAACCGTCTGTTCGGGATCGAACTTTGCTTGGCGGTCCCCCGCGTAATAGTGACCGGTACCGAGTTGAACGTAGAATCGCGGTGCCCAACTGCCCAAAGTGGCGAGATTTACCTCCTCTACCAACCGATCCTCTACCTCCGCGCCTGTTGCGGTGGCCGGATTGACCGGCTTCGTCATGGAAGAGAAGACGCGCACGGTCACGGGATCTCGGAGGAGCAGAATGGAAGGCACGCCCTGGTTCCAGAACTGCCGATGTATTTCGGCAGTGACTTGCGGAGTGACAGGCTTCGGCTCGTCCCGAAGGTAAACCGTGGGAATCCCGTTGAGGGTGAGGACACCCGAGAGGTGCATCTCTTCCCAGGCCCGGAGGAGCATGTGCTGGTAGGCAAAAATGTCGGGGCTGCCTAACAGGTCCCGGCGCGAGCGATAGTAGCGGAACCCCAAGGGCGGGTCAGGTAGTGGGTGTTGGTGAGCCGCGCTCATTTGCTCAGCATCCTAATAACGGCACGACCGACACCTTGGACCTGCATGTCCAAGGCTGGTATTAAATCTGGGTACCGGGGGTTCTCGGCGTGAAGCCATGCTTTTCCGCTCTTTCGAACGAAGGTCTTGATGGTGGATTCGTTGTCAATCAGGGCTGCCACGACATCGCCGTTCCGGGGGATGACTGCGTGCTCCAACAGCACGATATCGCCATCGAAGATCTGGCGACCGACCATGGAGTCGCCTTTTACGCGAAGCGCGAAGGCTTTCGATCGGTCTCGGATGCCGCAAAATGCGGGATCCAAGGCCAAGCACTCGTCGAATTCCTCTAACGCCTCGCCTGGTGGTCCGGCGGCTATCCTTCCAAGCACCGGAACGCCTGCGCGCTTTTGGACTAGCCGGATGCCGCGGGCACGCCGTTTCTCACGCGTCACAAGACCCTTTTTTTCCAGCGCTGCGACAAGATCGGCCGCGGCCTTCGGGCTCCTATAGCGGAGATGCGCGCAAATTTCCCGGTAGGTGGGCGGTGGGTCATTCCGTTCACCGCGCTCCTCCAGGAAGTCCACGAGCAGACGCTGCGGCTTCGTCAGGTTGACCATACTAAACATGTGTATAGTACAACGACTCCCGTCTCGACGCAACGCGCCACGCCTGAAATCTGGGCCGCCAGATACCCTGTGACCTCATTCGGTCGCACGCGGCAAGATCACGTCCGACGCTTTCTGTCACTTCCAATCGTGCAGGAACTCTAACTATATCAATCTGATGCGGCATTCGGCTGGGATTACTCCCCACAAACGCGCTTAGCGCCGCGAATACCTTGGTGCGGGTCCCGGCGGGATCACTCCTGTGAAGTCACGTCAGCCTTCCGGAAAACGCCCGACGCGGAGACGCGGCGCTCGGCGGGCCAGTCCCCTTTCGGGAAGTGAGATCCGAGTTCGTGACGTTGGTTCCGACGGAAGCCCCGAAATTGTGTTTGTCCCATCTTTGCTCCGCGGATCTGGGTGGAATCGGCTGCGTTCGCGCGCATGACCCCGTTCAGCTATCGCAGCTATTCGTCCGCTCCCATCGCAGTGCACGGTTATCTGCCCGCGCCCGACGAGCAGCCCACGGCCGATTACAACGAGATTGGTCCCGCCTATCTCGCGACGATGGGCATCCCTCTGGTGTCCGGCCGCGAGTTTACGCGCGCCGACAACGAAACGGCTCCCCTGGTCGCGGTGGTCAATGAGGCGATGGCGGCCCAATACTGGCGAGGGCAGGATCCGGTCGGCAGGCGCGTGCAGGTTAAGGGACG
>JAIQFL010000475.1 GCA_020073365.1 Terriglobia bacterium
GGCTTGGACATACGGCGGTGGTTTTCTCGCGCAACGATGAGATCGTCCGGAAGTTCGGTGAGGTGATCAACGCGGGAAGGATCATCGTGAATTCGCCGGGATCCATCGGAGCGCTGGGTGGCGTCTACAACGACATGGTGCCCACCTTCTCGTTCGGCTGTGGGACCGGCGGCGGCAACAGCACCATGGATAACGTGAGTGTCTATCATTACCTGAATATCAAGCGCATGGCCCGGAGGGTACAAGCACCTATGTGGTTCCGCATTCCCAATCACATTTACTTCAACATGAACGCCGTGGAGAATCTGCGCCAATTCCCATCGCGCTCCACGATCATCGTTACCAATCCGATTCTGGAGCGATTCGGCCACGCAGACACTGTCCGGCGGCACCTTCCACCGCAAACGCTCGTCCATGTCCTGGCGATTCCCGAGATGGAGCCCAATATCGAAATCGTCACGCAAGGCTTGGAGACGCTGAAGGTCTACAAAGCGGACCAGATCGTGGCACTGGGGGGCGGGTCCGTGATCGACGCGGCGAAGATCATGAAACTCAAGTACGAATCGCCGGACGCCGACCTGGACGAGCTGGGCGCGCCGTTTCTCGATATCCGCAAGCGCGTGGCCCAGTACCCCACCGAGAAAATGAACCGGCTGCGGTTGATCGCTATCTCCACGACCAGCGGGACGGGGAGCGAAGTCACTCCGTTTGCCGTCCTGTTCGACAAAGAGCGCGGGTGCAAGGTGACACTGGTCGACTACTCGCTGAGTCCGGACGTGGCGATCGTTGATCCGCAATTCGTAATGTCCATGCCGAAAGTCCTCACCGCCGATACCGGAATCGACTGTCTGACCCACGCGCTGGAAGCGGGAGTTTCGGTTTACGCTTCACCCTATACGGACTCCCACGCCATGCAAGCGATTCTACTGGCGTTCAAGTATCTGCTCATCGCTTTTGAGCACCCCCGCGATGAAGAGGCACGCAGCGCGATGCACAATGCCGCCTGCATTGCGGCGCTGGCCTTCTCCAACGCGTCGGTGGGCGTGAATCACGCGCTGGCGCATGCCTTCGGCGCGCGGTTCGGCATCGCGCACGGCCGGGCCAACGCGCTGATGTTGCCCCATGTCATCAGGTTCAATGCGGCGGTGCCCACCAAGTTCATGCCGTCGCCGCATCAGCGGGCGTATACGGCGCACAAGAAATACGCCATGGTAGCGGACCTGCTGGGTCTGGGCGGTCAGACGATCGAGGAGAAGGTGGAGAGCCTCGTGGCGGCGACGGAAAAACTGCTCGATCAATTGGAGATTCCACGTTCGATTTCCGCCCTGGGGATCTCAAGAGAGGAATTCGATCGGGCGGTGCCCGACTTGGCCAAGATGGCCTTTGACGATCCTTCGTGGCGCACCAACCCTCGCATGCCATTGGTCAGCGAGCTGGCCGATCTGTTTTGGAGCGCTTATGAAGGCCGTGGCGGTGACCGTGACACGGGCATTCTTGCCTGTGTGGCTGCTGGTGAAGTGTCCGGTGCATCTGAATAAACAAATAACGAAGGATGGTGGTGCTATGGCAATGAATGCCGGGTGGTTTACCATTGATGGAGAGCGCGTGGTCCAGGCCTTCGAAGAGGTCCTCGGCAAACTGGACAGCGCCAAAGGCGAAATGTTCCTGGATTTCTCCTCCGTCGACCGGATCGACTCGAACGCGCTCGGCGCGATGGAGAAGTTGGCGGGCACATCTCACGATAAAGCCGTCAAGGTCGTGTTGCACGGCGTCAACGTCGACGTGTACAAAGTGCTCAAGCTGGCGAAACTGGCGCCGCGATTCTCCTTTCTAAGCTGAGGGCCTTCATCCCCAGAGATGCCGGACCGGCGGGAGCGACATCTGTTGAGCGGCTTTGGCGAGCGATGAGGCGGCGATGGGGCAGAGAGTGGCATGGAGGTTCGAGAAGTGGGCCATTCCTGCCTTTGTTCGCGCCATGGACTGGTACGTCCAACCCTTCTGGTACCCTGCCGCGCTTTTTTGGAAATCGGATTTAAAAGATGATTATGTCTTAATCAAGGTATAATCGTTTCTGTCAGGGTGTCGGGCCTCCTTGGCCTGGTTCGAGCGCACGTCGAGGCGTCTGGAGAAGATATTGCAGCCTGCGAAGGTCCCGCCGCGTATCCTCTCTACTCCCAGGTATGGCGCCCGCCATCCCGCGGCCATTCCAGGCGTTGGTTTGAGATTGCCCGCGGAGTGGAGAAGAACAGTCGGCCGTCTGTTTGAGACCATGACGTCTCCCGGACCGAATATCCGGGTTGGAGCCTACCTCGTCGTGGAGCGCCGCTGGATATTAAAGATAGATTCGGAGACTACCCGTCATGGATAACGCACTAGCCCCCGCAAGCCGCTTTTTGCGCGTGATGTCTTTCACGCTGCCCGTCGTCCTCCTGCTGCTGGCCTCGCCCCTCTCCGGCCAGCAAACCTACGTCACCCGCTACGACGCATTCGGAGGATATGCTTTCCTCGACAGCCCGCACGTCAGTCTATTTGAAAACGGCTTTTCTACCCAAGCCGGCGTCAGGGTACGCAAATGGGTGTCTCTCGGCGTCGACTACACCTATGCCTCGGGCAATCTGACGATTACGCCGGACCTGCTGACCACCGCGCTGCAGCAGCAACTCGGGGCGCAACTCGCCGGTTTGGTCAGAGCTGGAGTCATCCCTCCCACGTACTCATTGTCCGTGGCCGCTCATTCCAGAACGCAGACCTTTGCGGTAGGTCCGCAGTTGGCATATCGCCACTTTACGAAAACCACGCTGTTTCTGCGGCCTCTGTTCATGGGAATCATCCACGAAACCGCGACCCCGACGCCCACTCCCGCGGATCCCATCGCTACGGGCATCGTCAAGTCATTAGCTCCGTCGGGGACGAAGACCAACAACGTCCTGTTCTATGGATTCGGCGGCGGTTTCGACATCATCTTCTCCAAGCACTTCTCCTGGCGGACCCAGGCGGACCTGGTGTACGACCACCTGTTCGACGATCTTTTGAAGGATGGCCGCTTCACCACTCGCTTCTCGACCGGCCCAGCCTTCAATTTCGGCAAGAACATCGCGGAGAAGTAAGGCGGCACACGTAGTGACGCTGCACTCGGCGGCGAAGCCGCGGAGGCAGCAGTTTGTTCCAGAGAGCCCGGCGTTAGAAAACAGCGGACCGGTCACTTAGGAGCGAACACGAACCGCAGCGTCGCCGGACTCTCGCTTGGATTCTAGCATCTAGCTGAACACCAGGTGGGACAGGCCGTTCGGCCTGTCTCCGGCGGCAGCGCCGCAGGCTCAGGCGCCCCACCCGCTCCTGCGCTGCACCATAATGTGAAGTCAGGAGGATTAGAAATGAAGGGGCTCGTGCTGTTGCTGGCTGGTGTGGCTGCGCTGTTCGCACAAGGCGAGAAGATTCGAGTGATCGCTTTCGGCGCGCATCCGGACGATTGCGATATTCGCTCGGCGGGCACTGCCGCGCTCTTCGCGCAAATGGGCCATGCCGTGAAATTCGTGTCTGTCACCAATGGCGACGCCGGCCATCAGACCATGCGCGGCGCCGCGCTGGCCCAGCGCAGGGCGGCCGAGGCCAAGGAATCCGCGCGGCGTCTGGGTATCGAGTATGAGGTGCTGAACAATCACGATGGAGAACTGCTCCCCACCCTTGAAGTTCGCAAACAAATTATCCGTCAGATCCGTCAATGGAGAGCCGACGTGGTGCTGGCGCCGCGGCCCAACGACTATCATCCCGACCATCGCTATACCGGTGTCCTGGTGCAGGATGCCGCCTATATGGTGGTGGTGCCGAACGTCACGCCGGAGGTGCCGGCCCTCCGCAAGAATCCGGTTTTTCTCTACTACGAAGATGGTTTCCAGCGGCCCAATCCGTTCCGTCCGGACATCGCGGTGGCTATCGACTCCGTGATCGACAAAAAGATCGATGCGCTGGATTCGCACGTGTCGCAGTTCTACGAGTGGCTGCCGTGGGTGGATGGCAAACTGGAGGACGTCCCCAAGGATCCCGCGGAACGCAAGGCCTGGCTGAAGCGCGCCAGGAGCCGCGAGATTAACCCGGCGGCTCGGGCGGCCCTGGTGAAATGGTACGGTCCCGAACGAGGCAATGCCGCCAGGTACTACGAGGGTTTTGAAATCTGCGAATATGGCACGCAGCCCAACGAAGCCCGCATCCGCCAGTTGTTTCCGATGCTTCGGTAGCCGCACGGCCCGGTAGCCGCATGGCACGGTAGCCGCATGGCCCTTACCCACGCCCTGAACCTGATGTAGAATCGGGACGTGATACGCCCCACCCGTCGCCGATTCCTCGCATCGGCTGCCGTCGCGCCTTTCGCCGCCGCCGCCGCACCGGGCCGTCTGCCCATCCGTAAGGCCGTAGAGTTCAACATGCTGCCGACGTCTATCGGCATTCTGGAACGATTTCAGCTCGCCCGCGACGCCGGCTTCGAGGAAATCGAATGCCCCACCACTCCCGATCCATCCAAAGCCCAGGAAATGCTGGACGCTTCACGGAGAGTCAGTCTCCGGATCCACTCCGTGATGAACCAGGAGCACTGGCGCAGCCCTCTGTCATCCAGTGACGCCGCGGTGGTCGAGAAGAGCATGGAAGGGATGCGCACCAGCCTCCACAACGCCAAGTTCTGGGGCGCCGACACCGTGCTGCTGGTGCCCGCCGTGGTGAATCCGGAAACGACCTATGAGGAAGCCTGGGAACGGAGCCAGCGCCAGATTCGCAAGCTGATTCCTCTTGCAGAAGAGCTGAAGGTCATCATTGGCATCGAGGAGGTCTGGAATAAGTTCCTGCTCAGCCCGCTCGAATTCGCGCATTACATTGACGAGTTCGATAGCCCGTGGATCCGCGCCTACTTCGACGTCGGCAACGTGGTGCTTTACAGCTATCCGCAGCAGTGGATCCGCACGCTCGGCAAACGCATCGTGAAGCTGCACATCAAAGACTTCTCATTCAAGAGCGACCCCGCCATTCACAAGCGCGTGGCGGACTTTGGGCAGCTGCTGGAAGGGGAAATCGACTGGCGCGCCGTGCACGGAGCGCTTGCCGCCATCGGCTATCAGGGCACGGCTACGGTCGAACTTCCCGCAGGAGACGGCGAGTATCTCAAGGAAGTGAATCGGCGCTTCGATCGCATTCTTAACGGCGTGTGAAACACCGGCAGGACCCGGTGCGCCGCCGCCTCAAACGAACTTGTATTCCCCCGGCACCGGAAGGGGCGTCGGCTCCATCTTGACCTCGTAGCCGAATTCTTTCGGCTCCAGGTCCTGCTTCGAGTTCATGATCTGGTCCCAGGTGATGGCCATCCCCGAATAGGCCGATTCGCGCGCCATGATGCAGGTGAGCGTGCTTTCGGCAATCGGCATCGACTGGTTGATGTATGGCCCGCGCCCCAGAATGCTGTCGACGAAATTGATGTGCTCCTGGACGTAGGGGCTGATGCCCTTGGTCCCGAGGTCGAGCCCGGTGCTGCGGCCCTTCGTTCCGACGATCAGGTCGCTGGTGTTATAGTAGACGCCGCGCGGATACTGGCGGCACTGGCTGCTCAGGTGCACGCCGTTGGGGTAGATGAAATCTGATGTCATGTGGTCGTAGATGTTGCCGTAGAGCGCCGCGCGCGGTCGCCAGGCCGCTCCGCCGGATGCCACCACCCTTTCCGGATGCCCGCCCATGACCCAGTTCATGAAATCGATGTTATGAAAGTGCTGCTCGACAATCTGGTCGCCGCAAAGCCACAGGAATGAGTACCAGTTGCGGTGCTCCCACTCCATATCGCCCCACTTTGCATCGCGCGCCTGGGCATGAAAAACGGGACCGCTCAAATAGTAGGCATACAGCGCGACGACATCGCCGATGGCGCCGTCGTGGATCTTCTGTACGCTCTCCTGGTACGGCTTGTCTTCGTGCCGTTGCGCGCCGGACATAACGGTCAGTTTCTTTTCCGCGGCTTTGTGTCCCGCGGCCATGAAGCGGCGCACCCCGGTGGGATCGGTCCCGATGGGTTTCTCGGTGAAAACATGTTTGCCGGCCTCCACGGCCGCCTCGAAGTGCATGGGCCGATAGCCCGGAGGCGTGGTCAGCATGACGATATCGAGATCCGACTTCACCAGCTTCTGATAAGCGTCGAACCCCACAAAATGATGGTCAGGCTGAACCTTGATGCGCGGCTGAATCGATGTAACCAGGTCCTCCGCGCTCATGGCTTTCGGTTGACCGCCGCGCTCGACGATGATGCCGGCGTGGCGACTGATATATTTGGGGTCGCGCAGGTTGCCGAGCGACCCTTCGAGGTGGTCCTCGAAGACGTCGGCCATGGCTACCAGTTCGACGTTCTCGTTTCCGGTAAGCATGTCCACGACAGCCTGGGTGCCCCGCCCGCCGCAACCGACGATGCCCGCGCGCAGCGTCTCCTTTCCCGCGCCGCGCACCAGGTGCGGCTTTATCAGGGTGAAGGCCGAAGCGCCGATCGCCGTCGTTCCGCGGAGCAGGGATCTTCTGGATATTGGATTCGGATTATCTGGCATGATGTTGGGATGATACTCCCTCTGTTCGCCGGTTTCAATCGGGGCGGATTGACGGGAGGGACGGAGTGGATCCGTGGGAGTTGGATTCTGTTCAGATTTCGCAGGAGTTCCGGAGGCCTGCCCGCTGGAACGCTTCAGCAGGCATTCTCGCAACGTCTTGTTGCGGAAGCCTCAGTCAGCAGAGGCGTGTCAGATATCCAAATTCTTCACGTCCAGCGCGTTCTCTTCGATGAACTTGCGGCGGTTTTCCACGTCTTCGCCCATCAGCGTCGAGAATATCTCCTCGCTCTCCACCAGGTCCTCCAGGCGCACCGAAAGCAGCGTGCGCTTCTCCGGGTTCATGGTGGTCTCGGCCAACTGTTCGGCATTCATTTCGCCGAGACCCTTGTAGCGCTGCACCGACGCGTCCTTTCTGCCTTCGTTCTTGACGTAATTCAGCAGGTCGATCCAGTTCGCCTGGGATTCCCTGTGGTCGTTCTTCACCACCACAAAGGGTGGATCGTTGTGCCGCGACAGCGCACGGGCCAGCGCCCGGAAGCGCCGGTACTCCGGTTGCGCCGCTAATGCCAGGCCCACGGAACGCTCCGCATTGGTGGAATCGTGGAACACCACCGCGTGGGCGGAATGCTC
>JAIQFL010000476.1 GCA_020073365.1 Terriglobia bacterium
AGGCCGCGCGTTCTTGGTATTCAGACGAACCAGGTCCTGCAGATTACGAACTCCGATCCGGTCACGCACACTATTCACCCCATGGCGCAGATCAACCGGGAGTGGAATCATAGTCAGGGAGCGGGAGAGGCGCCGCTTGCCCGAAGGTTCGCCAGGCCGGAGGTCATGATCCACGTGAAGTGCAATATTCATAACTGGATGCAGGCTTACATCGGCGTCGTGGATAATCCTTATTTCGCCGTGTCTGGGGAAGACGGCAGCTACCGCATCGGAAACCTGCCGTCCGGCACCTACTCCATCGCGATATGGCAAGAAACGCTCGGAACGCAGGAGCTACAGGCAACGGTGGCTCCGCATTCGAACACGCAGGCGGACGTTACGTTCAAGGGGACGAATTGATGCACAAGAGATTTTTCATATTGCTGGCATTTGGTGTTTGTCTGGCTCTGGCAGGCTGCAACTCAGCGAAACCGCCGGCCAGCCCTGCTCCGGAGACCGCTGCTGAATCTTCGGCTCCTCGGATTTACGTGACCAACGAAGTGTCGGGCGATCTCACCGTGATTGACTCCGGCACCCGCAAGGTCATCGCTACGGTTCCGCTGGGTAAACGCCCGCGTGGGATTCACGCCAGCCCCGACCAAAAGACCTTATACGTGGCGTTGAGCGGTTCGCCGATCGCTGGCCCCGATGTGGACGAAAGCACGCTGCCGCCGCCCGACAAGAGCGCAGACGGTATCGGAGTTTTTGATGTGGCGCAGAACAAGGTGGTTCGCGTTCTTCCTGGAGGGTCAGATCCGGAGAACTTTGATGTCAGCAAAGACGGCACACAGCTTTTTATTTCGAATGAAGACACGTCAGCGGTGAGCATCGTTGACATCGCCTCGGGAACGGTGCTGAAGACGATCAAGATAGGCGGTCAGCCCGAAGGAGTTCGGGTCGCCCCGGATGGAAAGCGGGTGTTTATTACTTCTGAAGAGGATGGCACCATCGCGGTGCTCGATCTCGCGGCGGGCCACATTATCTCCACCTTCAAGGTTGGGCATCGTCCGCGCTCGATCGCATTCATGCCTGACGGTTCTCGTGCCTACATCAACGCCGAAAATGACGGGACGGTCGTTCTGGTGGACGCCGTGAAGTTCAAGACGTTGAAGACGATCCCTCTCGGCAAACCCGGCGTGATCAAACCGATGGCTGTGCTGCTTTCACCCGACGCGACCAGGCTGTATGTCAGCACGGGCCGCGGGCAGCAGGTCTTCACGATCGACACGGCGACGCAGACCGTTCTCGGTTCGGTGACCGTGGGCAAGCGCCCCTGGGGCATCGCTCTCTCGCCGGATGCGAAGACTCTCTACTCGGCCAACGGGCCGTCGAATAACATTTCGGCGGTGAATCTTGCCGACAACACAGTGGCCGCCACGATTCCGGCCGGGACTGGGCCATGGGGCGTAATTGTTTTGCCGCGATAGTCTCCATTGCGGTAATCGACATGAGAATTGAGACGTCTCAAAAAGTTGCGCCTGCGGAACTCCGATCGGTATATAGTTCCTGACGGCATTGACATCACGCTCGGGCCCCCCCAAGGGCCACACGCGAGGTTGAATCATGGAGAGCGCACCCAGAAGTCAACGAATCCCGAGCTGGGCCGTCGTTCCGCTTGCCATCCTTGCATGCACCATCGGTGCAATCGTCCACGTCGGACGATCCGTCCACGCCGGTCAAGCCGCCCCAGCCTCGGCACGGAATATCAAATTGCCCAACGCGCACCCGGGAAGCCTGTACGCCCTAACCCTGGGGGTGAAGGACATCACGCAACTACAGGGGACCGACTCCGTCAAAGTCACGGTGAACGACGCGCAGGGAGAAGTCGCGTCCAAGTGGTTGCACCCCGCAGACCTCGATTTCTATCTGACGCTGCAGCCCCGGGCCGCGGGACCGGTGACGGTCAACCTGACCTCAGCTTCCGGAACGCAGACTCCGGAGATTAGCGCGACCCTCAGCAAGATTCTCCAGGGTGCATCTCCCCTGGCACGCGGTGTCGCTGACGTTAAAAGGGGCGTCATCGCTGCGGCGCCCAACGGTTCGTGGCAAAACGCCCAGCCGTTCGAACTCGGCCAGACCATATTCGGCAGCGATGACGAGCGCCCCTACGCTCCATCGAAGAGCGAAGATGGATACGCAGCGATGGTTAAGGGGTTCCAGTGGTTCCGGTTCACCTTCCACGAGGCGCAACCGCGGCTGGTTTACTTCGTGTTGAATGTGACGGATCGTGACGTGCCTCTCGACGTCGACATCTTTCGGGCGGGCAAGGACGCCGACGGACAGCCGGATGTGGTCCCATTCAACGACGGACAGTTTGTTTATCAGGTCGAGGCGACCCAGAATTATCCCGGCCTCTACAAGTTCCGCACCCGCATTCTTCAGCCGGGGCAGGAATATTACGTGCGGGTGGCGGCCGATCACCCGGCTTATCAGTTGCACACGTATCAATATCCCGTGCCGCCGAACAAGGATCCTCACGATGCGGTACGCGCAGGCATGGACTTCCTGGTTAACATGGGCGACTCCTGGCTCTCCAATACACCCCGCCGGGGAGCGATTGCCTTGCGCACCAGTATGCAGCACTCCGAAACCCAGCTCTGCATTGCCTGCCATCCGTCGCAGTTCACAACGCGAGGATATTTGAAAGCTGTGGAGAAGGGATACGCCCCGACGCAGCGCGCAAGCCTCGAGTTCCTAACCGATCGCATTTACAACAACACGCGTCCTTTATACGGAGAACCCAACACCAACTGGGTACGCATCATCTACACCGCCCGCACTGTATCGAGCCGTCTGCCCCTAATCGCTCATGCTTTTGAGCAGAACGTCACTCACGACAAACCGCGAAAGAACTTCGATCTGCCGTACGCGGAGTTTTTAAGGATCCACTACAAGGGCGTGACTGTCATGCCGGGCGACGAAGCCGACGGCTGCGAACCTGATGTGAGCCCATTCGAGATTGCGCAACAGAGCTGGCATACCTTCGACCTGGCGTACAAGGAGACCCACCACCAGGAGTGGCTCGCCGAGCGCGATCATGTGGAGCAACTGGCATTGCCCTACGAACCGAAGAATATGATCGATCTGAATTGGAAGATCATGTTTCTTTCGGAAGTGAACCGCGAAAAATATGCCGCGCAGATTAACACGCTGATTGGCAAGCTTTACGAGTATGAGACGCCCGAAGGTGGATGGCCGTATCCGTTCGACAAGACAGCCAAGACGGCAGACTTTATCTCATACAACGCGGTATTGGCCTTAGCTGAAGCCGGGCAAAGACCCGAAACCGACGAACACCTCGACCGTGCGGTGAAAGCGCTGCTGGCGGCGCAACGGCCGGAGGGCAGTTGGGAAGGCGATCCGGTCTACCAGGGCTTCAACACGCCATTTAGGGCAACGCAGTTTGCGGTGATGGCGCTGTCAACCTTGTATCCCGGCTCCACTCAGGCAAAAAACTGGGATGCCGCGTATCCGCCGCCTCCCACGACTCTCGCCAAGAATGACCTGCCACTGCTTTTGCAACAGCTTGACCAGTTCTGGGACCTGGCGCCGGAGCCGGTGTTGACCCAGATTCGCAACGTGCTGGCGGAAAGCGATCAACCGTTAGCCCGCGAAGCGGCGGCGCGCGCGCTGGGACACATGGCTGATCCGGGTGCTATGCAGGTGCTGATCAAGGGCCTCGGCGATCCCACCAAGATGGTGCAGACCAGCTCGGCCTATGCCCTCCGCATGGTGCTCTCGCGCCGGCAGGAGGCCGCGCCGGCAGGACGCAAACTGCTGGCTGCGGCGCTGGCTTCGCCCAACGCGCGCACACGTTGGGGAGCGGCCCGGCTCTTCAATCAGCATTTCCGGGATTTGACCAGCGATCCGGACCTTCTGGCCGCCCTGGAGCGGGATCTCAACGATCCGGTACCCTACGTTCGTTTCGAGGCCGCTGGAGGAGTATGGCGCTGGTACTACTGGCAGGTGGACCAGCAATCGATGCGCCGCGGAACGCTGGAAGCGCTCGCCACTCGATTGAACACGGAGACCGATCCGATGGTCCGCCGCGGGTTACAGGAGAGCGTCTACAACCTGCTGGATGAAAACACCGGGTACCTCTCCGCTTGGGTGCGGGCGAGTTCCAAGGACGAAGACAAGGACCGTATCAACGCTGGCTATGAAGAGGTGGTGCGCGACCAGGCGCAAGTACTGGCTAAGGTGCTGCGCGAGGGGACGCCTCTCGGCCGTGAGGGAATCCTGAACGCGTTGTGGGACTTCCATATTCGTCACTACGCGCTGCCGGAACTGAAGGCAGATACAGTCTCGATCGGCCTGCCGGCGGTTCTGACCAAGTACGTGACTGGCGTGCCCGACCTGCACCGCCCAGGCTACGAGTACTCGCCGTATCGCGAGACTGTTGACTTCAAGTACGACGTGCGCAACGGCTTTTTTCAAACGCGCATCGGCAATGACAGCGATCTGATTCACTTCTTCAAGAGTTCCGGGCCGGAGTTGGAAGACGCTCTGCTGGCGTGCCTCAAAGATGCCAATGACTCGATGAAGATCGAGGTGCTGAAGGCAGGAAGCACGCTGAGTGAAGCAGGTGACGCGCGTTTCACCCTCGCTGCACTCAATCTGTCGGAAGACTCGAACAACGAGGTACGGCAGACCGTCCGCTACGTATACGAAGGCGGCCAGCGCGGAATCCTGAACCTCGACACGCCGGCAGCGCCCGATCCGCGCCTGGTGAGCAAGGTGGTGGAGATCCTGCAACACGGAAACCCTGACAGCCAGGCTGTGGTGCTTCCTCTGCTCGCAGCGTTGCCGGAAAACTCCGTGTGGGAAAAGCAGACGGATGTGCAGGGCGCTTTGCGGTCAATGCTCGAAGCAAAGCCGCGGCCGGCAAACTACGCCCAGGTGCTGGACGCCGCTTCTTCGTTCAAGAGCCTGATGCACGAACCGGGTCTGCAGGAACAGGTCCTGGCGGGGCTGCATTCCTTCAACGCCGATGTGCAGCGTGCTGCTGTACAGGTTTCGTTCGAGCATTTTCTCGGAGACCCCCAAACCGAGCCAGGTGTGAAAACCGCGTTTGCAGATCTGAACGCCTCGGCTCTCGGCATTCTTCTGGAAGAGGCAGGCAATCCGCAATTCTTGAAGAGGCGTCTTGGAGTTGCAGGAGGGGCAGTCTCGCAGGACCAGGACTACCTGAACCGCCACGCATCTACTTTGAAAATCAAAGAACCGCTGGACTATCCGCTGGTGGTAGACACGGTGATGGCCGACCTGTTGAACCCAGACGCCAACATCAGCGCCGCGGCGCTGGATACCCTGCGTAAAGTGAAGGGCGTGGAGCAGAAGCCCGATTTCCGTGCCGCTATGGAGAAGCTGAAGACCTCCAGCAATCCGCGCCTCAAGCTCATCTCGACCAGCGTGCTGCAAGGAAAGGATCTGAGCGAAGCGTTGAAGGACGTGCAACCCGGCTCCGTGCTCGACTTCCGCTACTTCGTCAGCAGGATCGAACCCATCCTGGCCAAACCCGGCGCGGACGGCAAAGCCTGCGTGTTCTGCCACGCCAGCCACGTGATCTTCAAGCTGGCGCCGCCCAATACCGAGGGTGTCTTTTCGGATCAGGACAGCAAGGAAAATTACCGCTACGCGATGCGCGTGGTGGACATCACCAACCCGGACAGGAGTCTGATGCTGATCAAACCCACCCGGCCTACAGACAGCGCCGGCAACGTGGGTGATTACCTGGCGACGCACAACGGTGGCCAGCGCTGGCACGGAAACGAATCCAGCGACCAATACCGGACCATCCTCGAGTGGATCCGCGGTGGCCGCCTGGAGGACGCAAGTCTTCAAAAATAGAAAATGCGCTAAGCCACATCAACCCTTGTGTTCGGGATGAGTGCATTCCGGGAAGGCAGCGAGGTAAGTATTGCCGAGGTATTCCATATCCTGGTGGATTGCCGTTTCGGATGTGTAATAGCCATCGACCGTCATCTGTTTCAGCAACGCAAAAAATTGTTCCAGATCAGTCTGCGGATTTCCCTCGTTTACCGAGGCTTTCCGTAGAACTTCGGCCAATGATGAGCGAGCTGCCTCCTCGCGTATCAGGCGAAGTCCATCTTGCCATTGCTTCTTGACGGAATCATCACTGGTCGCCACCATGAGGTCGGCGAAAAGGTTGGTTTTGGCCGCGTGCGCTCCCGGAGAGTGGCTGTCGGCGGGAATGATCATTTCCATGAGCTGATCAAGAAGGCGGCTCTCGTCTTCGCTGAAGAATTGCAATTTGTATTGGGCCAGGTCTGGTTTCGCTGGTGCAGCGTCCATGTGGCACGCCCCCGCGGCCTGGAGAACGTTCACCTTGGGTGATAGCGCGGTCAGCGCGACTAGTTTGAGCAACTCTCTTCTTTCCATATTTCTCCTCGTGCACTTAATCGCAGCATCGTCCGCCCGATTCTGCGAACATCGCGATCTCGGCGAAACGTCTTACGTAGTCCTTAGAGCTCTCCTTTTCTTCGTTGATCCTTTATATAGTCTGCAGCGCGCATAGACAGGGCCATGATCGTAAGCGTTGGATTCTTCTCACTGGAAGTAGTGAAGCAACTCCCGTCTGTGACGAAAAGGTTTTTTACCTCTCGTGCCTGGCAATAGCTGTTGAGCACCGACGTGCGGGGATCTTTGCCCATGCGAACCGTTCCCACTTCGTGGCTGGCGAAACCGGAGGGGGCTTTACCGAGACTCGGGAACACCTTGCCTTTCAGGTGGGAGAACATTTCAAGCATGCTCTGATTGGCCGCCTGCCACAGGGCGCGATCGTTGTCGCTGAAGCGAAAATGCACAACCGGAGTCGGAATGCCATTCGCATCGGGGCGGCCGGGATCCACCGTCACACAATTCTTTTCATGCGCCGTTACTTTGGCGAAGCTTCCCATCTGCAGGTATCCGGGTTGCATTTTTCGAACCTGCTGCTTAAAGGAAGCGCCATACCCGGGTACCCTATGGGCGTTTTGCGGGAACATGTAACTCTGATAGTTGACTTGCATTCCCCAGCCCCCAACAACTTTGCTCTTGCCGGAGAGGTGGTTGTAGCGGGGGATGTAAACATGATCGGTGGCGCCATCCTGGTTAAAAGGCTTCTTCCCCTGGAGTTCATCCAGATACA
>JAIQFL010000477.1 GCA_020073365.1 Terriglobia bacterium
CCGGCCAAAAACCGCTCCCCTTCCACATTCCCGGCAGCGGCTGCCCCTATGACCCCATCGATCCTCGGCAATTCAAGCGTTGTCCCGTCTGCTTTCCCCACGATTTGCTACGCCGATGCCCCAAAATGATCCCATCTGAGGGTGGGGCAGGCGCTTTCGACGTGCCAGCGTCTTACAGAGCCAACGTCCTCACCGGCATCCCGAGTTCCTTAAGCCTCCCGCACGCCGAAGGACACCGCGTATTGGTGGGGCAGACTGGCTCGAATTGGCTAGAGGCCGCGGCTTCCCTCGTGTCATCGAAACCCTAGAGCGATTCGGTATCATGAACTTAGCCCCTTCCAACGTGTAAACAATGTGGATCGTACGACTCGCCCTCCGGCGGCCTTATACCTTCGTTGTCATGGCACTGCTCATTGCGATTCTCGGCACGAGCGCGATTATCAGCATGCCTGTAGATATTTTCCCCTACATCGATATTCCTGTCGTCAGCATAGTCTGGAACTACGCCGGACTCTCGCCCGAAGAGATGGAGAAGCGCATGGTCACCATCTTCGAGCGGGCCATGACCACCACCGTCAACGATATCGAGCATATTGAATCCCAGTCTTACAACGGCGTCTCGGTGACCCGGGTCTACTTTCAGCCTGCGGCCAAAGTCGAGTTGGCCCTCTCGCAGGTCACGGCCATCTGCCAGACGCTGCTCCGCATTTTTCCGCCGGGCACCACCCCACCCGCCATCATCAAGTACGATGCTTCGAGCGTGCCCATTCTGCAACTGGGCCTGGGTAGCCAGACCATGAGCGAGCAGGAACTGTTCGACATGGGTCAGAATTTCATTCGCACCCAACTGGCCACCATCCAGGGCGCAGCCGTCCCGCTTCCCTACGGCGGGAAGTTCCGCACCGTGATGGTGGATATCAACCCCGAACAGTTGTACGCCAAGCAGCTCTCGCCGGCCGATGTCTCCACTGCCCTGGGAAACCAGAACCTGATTCTCCCGGCGGGCACCGCGAAAATCGGGGACAAGGACTACCAGGTCAAACTGAACAGCAGCCCGCGCCTGCTGGACGACATGAATAACCTGCCCCTCAAGGTGGTGAACGGCGCCACGGTTTATCTCCGCGATGTGGCACAGGTCCACGACGGCTATTCCGTGCAGACCAGCATCGTCCGCACCAACGGCTCGCGGGGCGCCCTGGTCACCGTAATGAGAAGCGGGAAGGCTTCCACCCTGGAGGTGGTCAATAACGTCAAGAAGGCGCTGCCCAAGATCCTGGCCGGCTTGCCTACCACCCTGCAGGTGCGGCAGTTGTTCGACCAGTCTCTGTTCGTGCGCGCCGCCATCAACGGCGTGGTCCGCGAGGCAGTTACGGCGGCAATTCTCACCGGGCTGATGATCCTGATGTTCCTGGGGAGCTGGCGCAGCACCATCATCGTCTGTATCTCGATCCCGCTTTCCATCCTGGTGTCCCTGATCGTGATGAGCATGCTCGGCCAGACCATCAACGTGATGACGCTGGGCGGGCTGGCACTGGCGGTGGGCATCCTGGTGGACGACGCCACGGTCGAAATCGAGAATACCCATCGCAATATGGCGATGAAGAAGCCGTTGGTGCGGGCGGTGCTGGACGGCGCACAGCAGATTGCCGCGCCGGCCTTCGTTTCCACGCTCTCCATCTGCATCGTGTTCGTGCCGGTGCTGTTGCTGACCGGCGCCGCGAAGTACCTGTTCACGCCGCTGGCCATGGCCGTGGTGTTCGCCATGATGGCGTCTTACTTCCTGTCCCGCACGCTCATTCCGACCATGGTGCACTACATGCTCCGGTCGGAAGTGAAGCTCTACGCGCGCGGCGAGCATGGCGAGTCGGCCGGCGGTAAGGGATTGATCTGGCGTGTGCACTATCTTTTCAACCGGCGCTTCGAGCTGATGCGGGCTTCCTACTCCTCGCTGCTGCACTGGTGCCTGGACCATCGTGGCCTGGTGCTCACGGGCTTCGGCATTTTCGTGGCGGCATCGCTTGGGTTGGCCGGGTTCATCGGCCGTGATTTCTTCCCCACGGTGGATTCCGGCCAGATGCGGCTGCACGCGCGGGCACCCTCCGGCACCAGGCTCGAAACCACGGAGACCATCTTCGCCGATATCGAACGCGAGATCCGGGAGGTGATTCCACCGCGCGAAATCGATACCATCATCGACAATATCGGCATTCCCAACGGCGGCTTCAACCTGGCGTTCGGCGACAGCCCAACGTTGGGAACCAGTGACGGCGATATCCTCATCTCGCTGAAGGCCGACGACCATAGCCCCACCGCCCAATACACCGACACGCTCCGCAAGCGCCTGCACGAGAGGTTTCCCGAAATCGTGTTTTTCTTCGAGGCTGCCAACATCACCAACCAGATTCTGAACTTCGGCTTGCCGGCTCCCATTGACGTTCAGGTGGTGGGGCGGAATGCCGCTGCCAATTTTCAGATTGCGCACCAGATCGAAACCCAAATTGCGCGCATCCCCGGCGCGGCGGACGTGCATATTCACCAGGTAGTGGACTATCCCGAGATCCAGGTCAATGTGGACCGCAATAAAGCGGGGCAAGTGGGGCTCACGCAGAAGGACGTGAGCGGAAGCCTGCTGATTTCGCTCAGCGGCAGCGGCCAGATCGCTCCCACCCAGTGGCTCGACTGGACCAGCGGCGTGAGCTATTTCGTGACCGTGCAGACGCCCCAATACCGCGTGAACTCCATGGATGCCCTGATGAGCACACCCATCGGCGCACCCTTCACCAACGTGAACACCAATACCGCGACTTCGCTGGCAGGCGTGGCCAATGCGGGAAACGCCGCGGTGGGAACCGGCCCCAACCAGGCCTCCACGGCGTTCGGCAATCCCGGCGCTACGGCGGGCGGCCCGCAACTCCTCTCCAACCTGGCAAGTACCACCCGCGGAATTGGCCCGGCAATCGTCAACCATTACAATGTGCAGCCGGTGTTCGATGTTTATGCCAACATCGATCGCCGCGACCTCGGATCGGTAGGCTCGGCCGTCGAAAAGATCGTGGACCAGATGTCGGCGAAACTGCCGCGCGGCACCACTCTGGATTTGCGCGGCCAGGTGACCACCATGGAAAACTCCTTCTACCGGCTGGGCCTGGGCATGATCTTCGCCGTGGTGCTGGTTTATCTGCTGATGGCCATCAACTTCCAGTCGTGGCTCGACCCGTTCATCATCCTGATGGCGCTCCCCGGAGCCCTGGCCGGCATCGTCTGGATCCTCTTTATCACCCAGACCACCTTCAGCGTTCCCTCTCTCATGGGCTCCATCATGTGCATTGGCGTGGCTACCGCCAACAGTATTCTGCTGGTGGTGTTTGCCAATGACCAGCGGCAGGAAGGAATGGACTCGCGCTCCGCGGCGCTCTCGGCCGGCCACACCCGCATCCGCCCGGTGCTGATGACGGCCAGCGCCATGATCATCGGCATGCTGCCCATGGCCCTCGGAATGGGCGAAGGCGGCGAGCAGAATGCTCCCCTGGGCCGGGCTGTGATCGGCGGCCTGATCCTGGCCACAGTGACAACGCTTTTTGTGGTTCCATTGGTGTATAGCCTCCTGCGTACCAAGCCGCCTGTGGATTACGAACGGAGGATCGTGGAGGAGGAGCACGAGTATTTGAGGGACGAGATGCTGCTCCGTGAGGATCTGCAATGAACCAGACCAAGACAAGCGAAGACCAGCTTCGAGGGGAAATTGAAGAGCTGAAGCGCCAGTTGGAAGAAGCCAGGAACCACGGGAGTGGCGGCTCTGCGCCGCCGCCGAAAGGCCCCGCGGGAAGCACCCTGGTGGTCCTGGCCTTGCTGTTCGCGGCCCTGGTAGTGGCGGGCTTTTTCCTGGGATACCTGCCGCGGCAGCGTCGCGAGATGGTCCTGGCCGCTGAGTCGAAAACCGAGGGCCAGAGCTTGCCCGTCGTCAACGTACAACTCGTGAAGCGCTCCAGCGCGAAGACTAGCCTGGTGCTGCCGGGGAATGTTCAGGCGATCACCGAAGGGCCCGTTCTGGCGCGGGCCAGCGGGTATATCAAGAAGCGCTACGTGGACATTGGCGACCGCGTAAAAGAGGGACAAGTGGTGGCGGAGATCGAGGCTCCCGAACTGGGCCAGCAAATCAAGCAGGCGCAGGCGACCGTCGATCAGGCGAACAGCACCGTCGAGCAGACCCAGGCCGCGCTCGAACAGGGGAAGGCCAATGCCAACCTGGCACGCGTGACGGCCGACCGTTGGGCCAACCTTCTCGCCAAGGGCGTGGTTTCCCGTCAGGACAACGATACCTACCAGGCACAGTACCAGGCACAACAAGCCAACGTACAAGCGCTGGAGAAGGCCGTGGCCGCGGCCAGGAGCAACGTTGCCGCGGTGGAGGCCAACCTGGCGCGCCTGAATCAGCTCTTGACCTATCAAACCGTTCGCGCGCCGTTCGCCGGCGTGATCACGCTGCGCAATGTCGATTCGGGTGTCCTGGTCACGGAGGGCAGCACCTTGCTGTTCCGCATCGCGCAGACCGGCCGCCTGCGCACCTATTTGAACGTGCCTCAGGCTGATGCGGACTCGGTGCGGGTGGGGCAGCAGGCCACGCTCACCATCCCCGGCCAGCCGGGCCGGACATTCCACGGCACGGTGGCCCGCACCGCCAATGCCCTGGATCCCGCGACGCGCACGCTGCTGGTGGAGGTGCAAGTGCCCAATCCTGAAGCGATGTTAATGCCCGGTGAATATGCGGAGGTCGATCTCGCGGTGCCCCGCAAGGATCCTCCGCTGGTGATTCCGGGCGATACCCTGGTGGTGCGCAGCGACGGCCCCCAGGTAGCGGTGGTAGGACCCGGCGGCGTGGTGCATTTCACGGGCATCCAACTGGGCCGTGATTTCGGCGACCGGCTGGAAGTGCTGTCCGGCCTCGCGGAGGGTCAGCAGCTCGCCGTAAACCCCAGCGACCTCATCCGCGAAGGCGTAAAGGTAAAGCCCCTGCTGAGCCGGTAGGTGGCGCAAGCACTCGTGCTTGCCGTGTCGGCACTCGTGCCGACGCTTGGCGGTAGCCTCACCCGGAGATGGAAACGACACGATGTGCCAATCGAAACCAAGCCACAAGCTCCTAATCCTCATTCTTGCGTCCCTGCTGTGCACTGGCCCAACCATCGCGCAGACCGGAATCCCCCGCAACAATCCCCGGGTCACCTTTGAGAATTCAGAGCGCGTCCACTCTCTGATTCGCGCCGGGAACCTCTACCTGTCGCTCCAGGACGCTCTTGCCTTGGCCATCGAGAATAACCTCGATATCGAGCTGCAACGTTTCAGTCTGCCCATCGGGGACATGGATCTGCTGCGCGCCAAAGGCGGCGGCATCACCCGCGGCTTGAACTACACGCTGGCGGAAGTTCCCGTCGGCGTGGGTGGTCCGCTCAGCCCCGTGGTCACTAACCCCGCCACATCCGGGCGTGCCACGGCCGGATCCTCCGTAGCGACGAACGCTCTGGAACTGGGCGTCCTAGGCGAGCCGCAGGATAACCTGTCGATGCAAGGCACCGTTCCGCAATCCAACGGGACGGCGGTGCCGATCTTCGACCCGGCGATTGTAGGACAGCTCAACTGGACCCACCAGACCACGCCACAGACCAACAGCGTGATCACCGGCACCAACTCGCTGATCAGCAATACCACGCTCGCCAACGCAGGCATCCAGCAGGGCTTTGCCAGCGGCGCCCAGGTGGGGCTGAACTTCAACAACAATCGTCAGTCGGCAAATTCACTGAGGAGCGGTTACAATCCCTACACCGGCTCGAGCCTGGGGCTTACGGCTACACAGCCGCTGCTGCGTGGTTTCGGGAGCAGCCTCAACCGCCGGTACATCCGGATCGCCGGCAATCAGCAGAAGATCACTACCCTGCTCTTCCGGCAGCAACTCATCGCCACCGTGTACGGAGTGATTCGCCTCTACACCGATTTCGTGGCCCTTTATGAGGACGAGAAGGTAAAGCAGGAGACCGTGACGCTCGCCGAGAAGCTGCTGTCCGATACCAAGGCCCAGGTGGAAGAGGGCACCCTGGCGCAGGTGGAGCTGACGCGCTCCAACGCGCAGGTGTTTTCCACGCGCCAGGACCTGATCAATGCCCGCGGCCTGCGCCAAGAGCAGGAGGCCATCCTGAAGAACGTACTGACGCGCACCGGCAATGGAGATCCCGAGGTGCGGACTGCCCGCATCATTCCCACCGACGCGTTGGTCATCCCCGAGAAGGACGACATCCGGCCCATCGAGGACCTGATCACCGACGCCTTGGCGGACCGGCCGGACCTCGGCCAGGCGCGTCTCGAAATCGACAATTCGCGGATCGGCCTGCAGGGGGCGAAGAACGCTACGCTGCCGGAAGTGGACCTGGTGGGCGTGATGCAGAATAACGGACTCGCGGGTACGGCCAACCCGCTGCTGGCCAATCCGGACCTCACTTACAGCGGGGGCTATGGCAGCGCGCTCGGCCAGGTCTTCGCGCGCAACTATCCGACCTACGGAATTGGCGTGCAGGTGACCCTGCCGATCCACAACCGCATCGCGGAAGCCGATTTGGCGCGCGACGAACTGCAGGTGAAGCAGTCGGAAATCCGCCTCCGGCAGTTCGAGAACCAGGCGCGCCTGGAAGTGGAGGATGCCCTGATCGCGATCGGCCGGGCCCGCGCGTCATACGAGGCGGCCGCTCAGGCGCGGGCGTTGCAGCAGGAATCGCTCGAAGCCGAGCAGTCCAAATTCGCAGTGGGCGCGTCCACCAGTTTCTTTGTGATCCAGTATGAGAGCCTGCTGTCCCAGGCGAAGTCCACCGAGGTAGCGGCGAAGAGTTCCTATGTGAAGGCACGGGCAGCCTTGCAGCGGGCCACTGGCAGCATCCTGGATGAGAACCACATCTCCTTCGCCGCCGCCGTGAAGGGCAGGTAGGCTGCAAGCTTTCAGCTTTCGCCCTCACTTACAAGCGTCACGGGACGCTGAATCTGTTGGCCGCCCTCGAAGTCGGCACCGGCCAGGTTAAGACCCAGTTTACGGAGTTTAAGAAGCGGGAGGACTTTCGCAGCTTCCTTGAGGACGTGCTGGCTGACCAACCGCAGGACAAGGAGATCCACGTCGTCCTTGATAACTACTCTCCTCACAAAGGAAAC
>JAIQFL010000478.1 GCA_020073365.1 Terriglobia bacterium
CGGGCATGCGCAAGCGCGTGGCCTTCGCCGCGGCCGTGATCCATTCTCCGGAAGTCCTCTTCCTGGACGAGCCCTTCGAGAGCATCGACCCCGCCGGCGTGGCGCTGATGAAGCAGTGGCTCCGCCGCTTCACCGAGCAGGGCCGCACGGTCTTCATCACCAGCCACGTGCTCGAGACCGTGGAGCGGCTGTGCGAAGAGGTGGCCATCATCACCCGGCCCGGTAAGCTCGTGTGGCACGGCGACATCACCGTGCTCGCCGGCGACGGGGCGATCCACTACGACGGCAAGGAGTTCCGCGCGCTGGAGCCGCTCTTCCTGCACCTCACCGGGGAGCGTTATACGGACCTGAACTGGCTGTAGGACGGGTATCTAACGGAATAAGTTGACGGGCGAAAGCGCCTGTCCCCCTATGCTAGATAAACGCCATGGTCTTGACGCCGGAGATGTCGAAGCGTTTGCGGCAGCGGAGGTTCTTGCAGGCGACTTTATCGTCCAGAAGCACCATGTAGCTTTGCGCTTTCTGGAATTTGGCGCGGTCGCGGTCGTCGCCGCCCTGGGGGATGCGGTCTTTCTTCTTGCGGACCATCCACCGCAGGTCGTAAGTTTCGGAGCTGTGGCAGTACGGACAGTTCAGGGTGGCCGGCTTGGTGGCCGGCGATTCGCTGTAAAATGCGCGCTCGTCCATGTTGGTCTGCCTTCCGCTATCGCTTCCCGACCGGAATCCAGGTTTGGCCGTCGGGGTTGCCCTTGTACTCGGCCCGCGGGCGGATCAGGCGATTGTTGCGGTACTGCTCCAGCACGTGCGCGGTCCAGCCCGCCATGCGGCTCACGGCGAAAATCGGGGTGAAGAGGTCGATCGGGATGCCCAGCGAGTAGTACGTGGAAGCCGAATAGAAGTCGACATTCGCGTCCAGCCCCTTGATCTCCTTAACCGTCTCTTCCATCCGCCGGGAGAGCCGGAAGAGCTTCTCATGCCCGGTCCGCCGCCCCAATTCTTCCGACAGCACCCGCAGATGCGTCGCGCGAGGGTCTTCCGTGCGGTAAACGCGATGACCGAAGCCTGGAATTTTCACCTTGCGCGCGAGCGTGTTCTTGACCCGCTCCACGGCTTCGTCTTCATCGCCCAGATCCAACAGCCACCGGATCACTTCCTGGTTTGCGCCGCCGTGCAGCGGGCCCTTCAACGCGCCGATCCCGCTGGTGATCGAAGAGTAGATATCCGAGAGGGTCGCAGCCGTCACGCGTGCCGCGAACGTGGATGCGTTCAGTTCATGGTCGGCGTGCAGCACCATCGCTACATCGAAAGCGCGCTCCATCACCTCGTCCGGCCGTTTGCCCGTCAGGGTGTAGAGGAAATTCGCGGAGAAGCCCAGACTGGGGTCGCCGGGCATCAACGGATTGCCGGTGCGCAGCCGGTTGAACCCGGTCACGATGTTGGCGGTCTGTGCCATCAGCCGTACGGCTTTGCGGTGGTTGGCTTCCGCCGACATGTCCTGCGCCTCGGGATCGTACAGGCTGAGCATGGAAACCGCCGTACGCAGCACGTCCATGGGGTTGCCCTTGACCTGGCCGCTGAGGAAATCGATCACCGCCGCCGGCAGCTCCCGCACAGCCACCAGATCCTTCTTGAGCCGATCGAGTTCCGGCTGTTTGGGCAGCCACCCGTTCCACAGAAGGAAAATCACCTCCTCGAAGACAGCTTTCTCCGCCAGCGTGTGAATGTTGTAGCCGCGGTAGCTGAGAATGCCCTGGTATCCGTCGATGTAGCAAATCTCGGACTCGCCCGCGATCACTCCTTCCAGCCCTGCTGTTATCGTTCCCATGTTGGCTCCCTCCGCTCTCGATCTATTGTAGTCGCAAGCCGCGGGCCGCGCCGTCAGCGTGGAGGCGGGCACCCGGGCAAGGGAGAGAACCCGATGGTCAGGTTATCCCTCTGTACCCAGAGCTTCTCTTTTTGATCTTTGCCGAAATCGACCGTCAGAATGACGCCCGTTCCACACGAACGGCTCCTGGAGATGCGAAAGGCGCTCACGTCGCGGTGGTCACTTTGCGGACCCCAATCCTTGAGGAACCACTCAAAGGAATATCCCTTCCGATCCGACTCCGTACGGACCCACATCTCGTAAGCCGCCTGATAGTCCTGGCGCTCGAGCAGCGCAAAAAAGCGCTTGACCTGCTGTTCCTGACGATAGTTATGAAAGATGAAAGCGACGGTCCCGCCGATTACCACCAGGGCCAGAAGCGTGATCACCAACGTCTTGATGATCTTGATGCGCCGCTCTTCACCTGCGCCGTAATGATCCAGATAGCCGGCCATCTACACCCCGACTTCCAGATTACTTCGCCGGGGCGGCCGCTGCAACGGGGTTGGCTTTGTCGTACGCCGCGATCGCGTCGGCCGTAAGGTCCAGCGCCGGTTTGAAGTAGAGGGTCGTCGAAGTGTCGATCACCAGGTCGAACCCCTTCTCTTCCGCGAGCTTCTTCACCACGTCGTTCATCTTTTGCGAGCTCTTCGAGAGAACGTCGTTGCGGTAGTTGGTGGCGTCGGTATTCAGGTCGTCCGTCAGATACTTCAATCTCCGCTGCTTGTTCTGGCCCTGTGCCGTGAGATCGGACTCCTGCGCGGGAGTAACCTTGCCACCTTGCAACTGCTTGGCCAGCTCTTCGATGTCCTTCTGCAGTTTATCGATCTCATCCTGCCGTGGCTTGAAGGTGGCCTGCATCTGGGCGTCGGCCTTCTTGATTTCGGCCGATTCGAACACGGCGCGCTGCAGGTTGACCACCGCCACCTTGGTCTGGGCGGGCAAAACCTGGCTGATCGCAAAAAGAGTGGAACAGACCACGAGCGGCCTGAGGGCCATCCGAAAAGACATGAAACAAACTCCTGAATTGGTGTGTATGTCTAGATTAGCACAGCTATTCCAAGACGGCGAGGATCTCATCTTCCTTCAAGATGAGGTATTCGGTGCCTTCGATTTTGATTTCCGCACCCGAGTATTTTCCAAACAGGATGCGGTCTCCGGGCTTCACGTCCATGGTGGCGCGCTCGCCGGACTCCAGCAGTTTGCCGTTGCCGACAGCCCGGACCTCGGCCTGTTGCGGCTTCTCCTTGGCGGAGTCGGGAATGATGATCCCTCCGCTCTTTTGCTCGCCTTCATCCAGTCGCTTTACCATCACTCGGTCGTTTAGGGGACGTAGATCCATGTATTTGATTATATTCCATTTGAACCCCAACACACTTTCGGAATCATTTACCCGCAGAAAAAGCGGCGGGGGTGTAACATGAGGAACCGAAGGGCCGCGGACCGTCAGGGGCCCCGCGCGCCCGCTACTTCAGCCTGGCGTATTCGGATTTGGCGGCGATGAGGATGGGGATGCCGGGGTCGGCGTCTTTCCACAGCGTCAGAAAATCCTGATACGCTGCGCCAGCCTTTGTGGTATCACCCTCAAGCGCATAGGAACGGGCGACACCCAGATGCGCCAACGGGCCGATGGGGGAACTCAAGATGACGCCGCGATGGTTGATGATTTTCAGGAATTCCGACGCCGCCTCCCGGCCGCGGTGCGCTGCGAGGTAGGCTTCGCCTCGCACGTAAGCGGCCATCAACCGGTCAGCGAGGCCCAACTCGTAGGACTCCACCGGCGCGAGGAACTCCACGGCTCGCATGGGATTGCCGCGCTTGAGCTCGATGGCGGCTCGAATCTCCGGAAGCCACACCTTGCCGGCGAAACCGCCTGGCGGAATATTGCTTGCGAGACGATCGGCTACCTTCGTGGCCAGAACGGAGTCACCGGCAAGCGCCAGGGCCACCCTCGGCTGAACCGCTGTATTCGGCGCGTCAGGAAAGGGCTCCGGAGGCGGCAGACCGAGCTTCCACGCAGCGGTCGCACGATCGCGCGCCCGGGCCGAATTGCCAAATAGTCCCTCTCGCATTGCCTCCATGGCTTCGATATCGGCCGCCCCCGCTCTGGCTCCATCCCCTAAATAGGTGTCTTCAGCCTCCCTCGATAATTCCTGTGCGCGCCTTAGGTGTCCGAAGTATGCTTCCGTTTTCGATTCCTCCAGCAGCCCTTTGATTTCGTAACCCCGCTGGCGTGCCAGCGCAGCGGCGAGCTTCGCCATCATCCCCTGGTCGCCCTCCAGAAAGGCCAGCAGGTAGCGGGCGCGGTCGAGCTCGCCGGAAGCCAGCTTGCGAGTCTGCGCCTCCTGGTACAGGGCACGGGTCTCCGTCAACTGGTTCAATCCCATGTAGGCAAACATGAGAGCGGAATAGGGAAGGGCCTGGCTGGGATCCAACTCTATGGCCTTCCGGTTTTCCTCGGCGCCCTGTTCAAGCCGTCCGAGAACTTTGTATTCAAATCCGAGAATGCGGTGTGGCGCGAAGTCCAGGGGATAAGTCTTCGCCCAAAGTTCGCAGTTCTGAATTGCCTCGTCGGTTTGGCTGGTAACGAACTGGTAGTAGACGCCCGAAATGTTGAATTTCTCGCGTTCACTGGTGCGGTTGCGCAGCGCAAAAGCCTTGCGCAGAGCCTCCTCCATGCGCTCCTCCTGCACCATCAGGAGATGATAGGAGGTGCCCAGATGGGCATAAGCGATGGCGAAGTCGGGGTCTAGCTCGATGGCTTTTTGAAACAGCGGGACGGCACCGGCATGGTCGCCCTTGGCAAACTGGGAAAGGCCGAAACTGTAGGCTTTCAGAGCTTCGAGCGACGGGGTGGTCGCCTGCGCCAGTGGCACGTCGAATTTTTGGATCGAGTTCAGCGACTCTCCCAGTTTGTTGCGCAGCCTCTCCGCCACACGGCCGAGCGCTGCTAGCACCTGCGGCTTGTCCCCGGCTTCGGTCTGTTCCCGTGCCAGCGCATCTCCCGTAGCGCAATTGATGGCGTTGAGACCGATCACATAATGTCCACCCAGGTTGTCGATCGAACCCGCAATGTATGCCTTGCTTCCCGTGCGTTCACACACCTCCTGCGCCACCTTTGCAGTCAGGGCCTCATCGGGAGAACGCGTCATTTCCCTTAGCGCGGAGCGCACTCTCTGCTCCGGGAGTATGTTGATCAGCGGCGATTGGCTCAGTTGCACCGCCAGCCCTTGCTTGAGTGCATCATCGAAGACAGGGTCGCCGGTGGAGTTTAAGAAATCGGCGAGAACCACGGTGTCTTTGGTGGTCAGCACGGGTGCTTTGTGGGAGTAGAACAGCCAGCCAGCCACCGCCAGTCCGATAACAACCGCCGCAGCGCCGACTCTCGTGGCCAGGACTTTGGACGGCGCAATTGCGGAATTGGTATCTTTCTGAAGATCGTCGAGGGCGAGCCTTACCTCGTCGATCGTCTGAAACCGGCTGCCTGGGTCCTTGCTCAAGCATCGGTCAATGATGTGCCTCAGTTTGGGAGGGATGTCCGCAACCGGCGGCGGATCCTCCTGCAGCACGGCAGCGAGCGTCGCCGTAACAATGTCGCGGGCGAACGCCTGCCGGCCAGTGATCATCTCATAAAGAAGCGCTCCGTATGAGAAGATGTCCGAACGCGCGTCGATCCTGCGCCCCTGCACCTGTTCCGGCGACATGTAAGCCGCGGTTCCGACGACCCCGTCAAGCCGGGGTAGAGACATGGTGGCTTCATCGCACCCGGTTGGGTGGCCGGTTGCCAGGCCGAAATCCAAAATCCTGGCGCAGTCGCAGGACGTGACCATGATGTTTCCAGGCTTCAGATCGCGGTGTATGATGCCCGCTCGGTGCGCTGCGGCCAGGCCCTCCGCGATTTGTACAGCGATATTCCGGCACCTGGCAACGTCCAGCGGCCCCCGCCGCAGAATCGCGCGCAAGGTCTCGCCCTCCACCAGCTCTTCCACCAGGTAATCCACATGGCTGTCATGACCGACATCGAAGATGGGCACGACATTGGGATGGCTGAGGGCGGCCACAGCGCGGGCTTCCCTCTCGAAGCGGCGCGCATCCTGCCCCGGGAGCAGTACTTTGATGGCGACAGCACGGTGCAGCCGCGAATCGACCGCGCGATACACCTGGCCCATGCCGCCGGAGCCGAGAAGGCCGGTGATCCGATACGGTCCCAGGACCGCACCGGAGCCGAGCAATGCTCCGGTGCGCGAGGCCAACTGTGCGCCGGGGCTCAATCCGGTCCATGCCGGCTGGTCGAAGAAGCTATCCTTGCTGTCGTATTGAGCGAGGAGCGACTCCACTTCACGGCGCAGCCCGGAATCGGCGCCAGTCGCATCCAGCAGAAATGCGGCCCGCTGTTCCGGCGGAAGCTCCAGAGCGCCGTGATACAGCTCTTCGATCCGGGGCCAGCGATCGTCACTCATATCCGGCCTGGCTCATCTCGCGCCTGAGCCAAGCCTTGGCAAGGCTCAAGCGCAGTGTTGATAATATCAGAAATAAATTTTGGGTGAGATGAGAGCTATGGAAGCGGATTCGCGCCGTGTTGTATGAGGGCAGAGGGCGGATTACCCGCTGGGGAAAATCTAAGCTAAAGTTCAACGGAGGGGACAATGCTGACGAAACTCGACAAGACGATCAAACGATCTTTCCCGTTTGCGGCATGGGGGCGGCCTTTTCTATACATTGTCCTGGCTATCGGAGCTTGGGCGCAGGGGATTTCAACCTCTGAGATCAACGGCGCCATTCACGATTCAACTGGCGCGGCCGTGCCCAACTCTCAGATCAAGGTGACGCAGACGGCCACTGGCGCCGTCCGGACGGTGGTGAGCGGACTGGACGGCCGTTACGTGTTTCCCGAGCTGCCGGTTGGCCCATATGAAATGGAAGTCACGAAACCCGGTTTCGTTACCTATGTGCAAACCGGCATTGTGCTCCAGGTGGCCAGCATCCCGACGCTGGATGTGAACCTGACGATCGGTCCCCTTTCCGAACAGGTCAAGGTTGAAGCCAACGCGACGATGGTGGAGACGCGGGGCGGGGGCGTCGGACAGGTGATCGACTCCCGGCGGGTGGTGGATTTGCCTTTGATCGGACGCAACGTGACGGACCTGATCACATTATCCGGGGCCGCGACTCTCTCGACCAACCCGCAATTGAACACCAGCAGGAATTACGCGACGCCAGTCATCACCGTCGCAGGCGGGCTAGGCTCCGGAACCGCATACACACTGGATGGCGCCATGCACAACGATCCCTCCAACGGCTTGACGCTGCCGTTACCGTT
>JAIQFL010000479.1 GCA_020073365.1 Terriglobia bacterium
CCGGAGCCGACGCGGCCCCAAGGCTCCATTCCCAGGGTGGAAAAGATATAGACGGACTCTTTCGCCGCTGTGAACTTGAAGAATAGCGTCTGGACCAGAATTCCAGCCACAATCAGCCGCAAGGCCCAGCTCATCCAAACAAAACTTCTAGCGTGTTGCATTTTGTCCTCTCTGAAAGTCGAGAAATGAGGCCGCCTCGCGGGCGCCCAAGTAGCGATCGAGCAGCTTGGGTTCGGTCTTGGTCAAATCGACGAGGATCAGGCCGTCGAGCGCATTCGCAAACTTGGGATCGAGATTGAACCCGAGCAGCTTTCCGCCGAGCCGCAGGTATTGGCGTAGCAGTACGGGAATGCCGGTCGGCTTCTGTTCAATATCGCCGACCATGGCGGCGAGATCCTCCACGTCGAAGCCTGAATCGGGAAACGCAGGACGATTGGCGCCCGTGAGGAGCTTAGCTGCTGAAGCGTTGCGATTGCGAACCAGGCTGGTCCATTCGCGTAGCATCGCGTATTTCTCGAGGAAAGACACCATGAGCTCGCGTGAGACCGCCTGGTACCCGTTGCTTATGCTGACGGGACCAAACAGGGTCTTATATTGAGGGTTACGCGCAATGAAGGCGCCGATGCCCTTCCACAGGAGCAGAAGAGGCGCAAATCCCCGTTGGTACTCCTGCCGCACGAACGAACGTCCGAGTTCGAGAGCCGGACCCATTCGATCGAGAAACGGATCACTGTAGCGAAAGAGGGTCGCTGTGTACAAGCCACGCACGCCGAGGTTTCCGCGCACAACGTCCGTGCGCGCCAGGCGATAGGCTCCAACCACTTCATGCTTGCGGGCATTCCAGACGAACAAGTGAAGGTAGTGGTCGTCAAACTCATCAAGATCGAGTGCCTTGCCTGTGCCTTCACCGGCCGCTCGAAACGTGAGTTCGCGAAGCCTGCCGAGTTCGTGAAGCACCCTAGGGATTTCGATTGCCGGCGCCAGATACGCCTCCAGGTCGCCGGACCGGCTCAGCATACGCTCGCCGGCCAGTCCTACCACTTCAACGGCCACGTCGATTGAGGGTAGGGGCGAAGCAATGGGCTCGCGCGGCCCTTCTATTCTGCGGGTAAGGGGCCGCGCGGTGCGAGGTTTGAAAGGTTCACGGTTGGCCAGCAGGTAGGTTCGCCAGCGGAGGTAGTCGGTCTGCTCGCGCACGGTCGGCATCGCCTTCAGCTTGTCCGGCTGGATCGCCGCGCCGGCGCGCACCTCGACGCAGCGGCCGCTCTTGTTCAGCAGTTCACGGCAGAGCAGCGCCGTCCGGAAAACGGAGTGCACCAGGCCGGCGACCTGAAACATCAAGCTGTTCGCACCCTCCACGTAGAGCGGGACCACTGGGACGCCTGCTATCCCCACTATCCGTGCCACGCTGGTATTCCATGCTGCATCTGTGACGGTGCGATCTCTCCAACGAAAATGCGAAACTTCACCCGCCGGAAAGATCACCAGCATGCCGCCCGACCGTAGATGCTGCAGCGAGGCGCGAAGCCCGCGGCCATTGCCCGCGATAGCGCTCCGTCGATTGATCGGATCGACCGGAATCAACAGGTCGCGCACCTCGGGAATCGCGTTGAGAATTCCGTTGGCGAGGAAGCGGACGTCGGGTCGGATTCTGCGGAGCAGGCTGGCGAGTATCGCTCCCTCGAGAATCCCGAAGGGATGATTGGCCGTCACGATTGCCGGCCCACTGTTTGGTATGCGGGCCAGGTCGATGTCGGATGTTGTGAAGGTGACCCCCAGGAAATCCAATAGCCGGTCGGCGATCGGCCGCTGCTCCCCCATCGAGCGGAGAGCGTCGTAGACGCGAGCGATCTCCTGGATTCCGAGCGCACGGCTCAGAAGGTTTTCCAATGCTCGAGGAAAGCGATACGGCAGAAGATTCGGAATGACGGATTGAAACGCCGCGGTTGCCATCACCGACAAGATCCGTCCAGGCGACGGATTTATTCCGCGTATAATGTCAGCCGGCCGGAAGAACGTGCGAGGCGCCCGCGGATCGTAATGGGCTCCGCGATGTGGTTCAGAAGCTCGGGCTTCCAATTGGCCAGTAACAGCGTCTCCGTGTGGCCGTTGGCATCACGCACCAAAAACGCCGGCGGAATTCCGCCACTGATGCAACGCACCGCGCAATCGCGATGGACTTTGCCGTTGCCAGGGTTCATCACTCCGAAGTAACACTTGCTGTCCACGATTTCTCCCGTCAACTGCACCTCGCCCAAGTCCACGGCACCGGCCGCCAGATCGCCCTGCCCACCGGCACTGAGCGTGCCGGGCTGCAGTTCGATCATGTGATCCTGACCGCGAAAGATGCGCTCCCCTTTAAGCTGAACCTCATGGCCATCCAGTTGACGGAGGTCGCCCACTCCATGCTTTCCGGGCCCAACGAGCAGCCACGGCAATCCCTGGCCGGGAATCATAAGCGCGGGGTATGGCCCGGCCAGCAAGGTTCCCCGAGACGCACGATACTGCTGGAATTCAAAGGTGCTTGTCGCGAAGGGCTGCTGGCCGGCGATGAGGATCACAGCCGTCGTGACGGCCACGGCTCCCAACCCGGCAAGTACACGGCAGATTGTCTTCTTAAGGCTGTGAGGTATGGGCAGGTAGCCCACGTAGAATTCAGGTTCACTAGGCATTCTTAGTCACCCCTGGTTCGTGGATCGGTGTTTCGCGCTGGATCATCGTGGGTTCTACCCGTGTGCCGGGGGGCAGAGGTGACGGATGGACAAACACCTGATTCCCGACTATGAGGGTCTTGAATGTTGGGACCTTTTCGGTGAACGGCGGTGGAGATGCCCCCGAATCGGGCAGGTACTGGTAACCGTGCCACGGGCACGTGATGCATCCGTCGATGATCTTGCCCTCTCCAAGGGGTCCGTTCTGGTGTTGGCAGACATTGGAGACGGCTGATATGCGGCCACCGTATTTGAACACCGCGACGCGCTCACCGCCGCACGACACAACACACGCCCGTTTTTCCGGGATGCTGTCGACATTGCATACGGGTATGTATCCGTTGCTGGCCGCAGCGCGGTCCCTATCATTGCGTCTTTCGACTGCGGCGGAGGCCAGGTGCAGAGCTGTGACCGTCGTCAACCCCGCGGCGAGGACTGCCACAAGCAACGGGCTCGCTTCGGATTGCAGGGCACCCAGTGTCACGTGTGCAATGAGTAGTCCATACGCCACGTAGACCAGCATATGGAGACGCTTCCAGACCGGCGCTGTCAGGTTGTGCAACCAGAAATCGTGACTGGTGGCCGCCATCAGGAATAGGATTAACAGCGCGAAGAACCCGAGCGCCTGGAACGGAAAATCGGCGAGGCTGGTGTAGCTCTTGTTGCTGACAAACAGGCTTACTAGCGGATTCAGATTTCCCAGAGCGTGGAACTGGAAAATGGAAAACGTCCCGTGCGCCGACGCCAGGACGAACATCGTTACGCCCAGGTGCCGCCGATTGTACAAGAGCGGCAGGAATCGACGGTCGAGCCGGCAAAGCGGGCCGATGCACAAGATAACGTGCAGCAGCAGCAGCGCCGCAGTCCCCAGAGCTCGGATGAGCAGCGTTTCCGCCGTGGCGTTCGGATGCACGAGAGATCCGATCCCGAGGAACACGACAAGATACAACACCAGTCCTGCCACGAGGACCGTGTCATAGATCCTCTTGGTTCGATTCCAACCTATAGCCTGATAGCCGAGACTCATCGAAGCTGCCCCCAGTGAAGTGTTGGATTGGGCGGTGTTGTGGCTCGTCGGGCCAGCAGGCCGGCCAGGAAAACTGCATATAACAACAGCGCCAGCACCACCCAGATGCGAAAATGCGCGCGACGCAATGGCTGGATCATCGAGATGCACTCCTCGGCACAGCCCGCGGCGCACTTCTAAACCAGCGCACCAGCATCAGGGGCCAGAGCGCCGCTACCCCAGGCAGAACGATCAAGCGGAAGCCCAACGGTGCGTGCTCTGCTACAGAATCGACGCGTTGGATACCCATGGTCACGAACGCGACCGCAAAGACCGCACCAATCAGACCGTAGGCCGTGAGAGCCTTGACCAGCACTTCTGCAACCTCCATGTCACACCTGCTTGCCGTAGATGGGGATTGCGGCGCCCGTGACCTGTGCACCCGCATCCGATGCCAGATGCACCAGGAGAGCGGCCACCTGCGACGGCTGTACCCATTGCGAACCGTCGGCCTTGGGATCGCCGGCGCGATTTCCGGGAGTGTCCATCGTGCCGGGCAACACAGTGTTGGCCGAGATGCACCGATCTTTGTTCTCCAGGGCGATTGTGCGGATCAGCGAAACCAGCGCGGCCTTCGACGCGCTGTAGGCACCAACCATCGCCGCCGGCTCTATAGCCTGTCGGCTTGCGACTGCGAGGATCCGGCCGCCGCCCTGCTGCCTCATATACGGCAGGACTGCGCGCGCGATGAAAAATGCAGCCCGGTAATTGAGATCCAGCATCTTCTCGAAAGTGGCGTCATCGGTTTCCGCAACGCTCTTTCCGCCGGCGAAGCCGCCCATGACGTGGACCAGCGCGTCGATGCGCCCGAAATGCGCCACAAGCCCTTCGGCTAGGTTTCTGGCGGCCTCGCCGCTCGATAGCTCGGCGGCCATCGCGGTGAATTCCGGGTGCCCGAAGTCGCTTGGCTGAATGGAGCGCGACACGCCCACTACCTTTGCGCCGGCGGCAAGGAAGGCCTCGGTAACAAAGCTGCCGAGACCTCCCTTTGCACCTGTGACGAGTGTGACTTTGCCTTCCAGTGAGTTCATGGATATACTCCTTATTCTCCCGACGACCACGCAACGCGGAACTCCGGATACAGCGTCAACCCACCGCACGCGAAGATTGTCTGTCCCGTGACGTACGACGCTTCATGCGAAGCCAGGAACGCAAAGACGGCCGCGATCTCACAAGAGTTCGCGGCGTGACCCATCGGAATGTGGCTCTCCACTTCGCCGCGCGCCTTCGGGTTGTCGATCCAAGCCTTGTTGATTGGCGTTACCACCGCTCCCGGTCCCACTGCATTGACGCGAATGCCTTGGCCGGCATACTCCAGCGCCAGCGACTTCGTCAGGTTCTCCATTCCGCCCTTGCTGATGGAATAGCTCAAGTATTTCGGCTTCGGTATGATCTCGTGCACGCTGGAATTATTCAAGATGACGCCGCCACCAGGGCGCGAAAGGAAATGCCGGATGGCCTCTCTCGAGCACAGGAATGGGCCGCGAAGATTCACCGAGATCACGCGATCGAAATCGGAGCTTTCGATTTCGTGGCTGGGACACGGTTTCTGGATGCCGGCGTTGTTCACCAGTATGTCGAGCTGGCCGAACTCCTCGATGGTGGTGGCGAACATCTGCTTTACCTGGTCTTCATTCGAAACGTCCGCCTGCACGACCAGTTCCCGGCCAGAGCCGTTTGAGCGGGCCGCCTTTGCCATAGCCCTTGTGGCCTCGGCCTGTTCGGCTCCGCTACGATAGTTGATTGCGACATTCGCACCCTCGGCTGCGAACCGCACGGCGATTGCCTGTCCGATACCGGACGACGCGCCAGTGATTAATACGTTCTTGCCTTGTAACCGCTCCATTTGCCCTCCTTATGATTTCCGTTTGCAAATGCTTCATCCCGATGCCGCCCGTCATTATTCCCTTTGTCTTTTGGGAATATTTGGCCGTGTCTCGCGGATAGAGGGTCGTATGCACACTACAAGGCGAGTTGCTCTCATGTTAGGAATGGCGGCCGTGTTGCCTGCCTTCGCACAATCAAAAGCGGATCCCGTCAACAAAGACGGAAGGGGAGTCGCGATCAAGGGCTACGATCCGGTCGCGTACTTCACGCAAAGTAAACCGGTAAAAGGGTCGGCATCCTTTACCCATCAATGGATGAATTCGACGTGGTGGTTCGCCAGTGCTGATGATCGCGACGAATTCGCACGCACACCGGAGAAGTACGCTCCCCAATACGGCGGGTATTGCGCGTACGGGGTCAGCCAAGGCCACGCGGTGAACATCGATCCCGAAGCGTGGGCAGTGGTAGATGGCAAGCTCTATCTGAACTACAGCAAGGGAGTGAAGAAGACGTGGTCAGAGGCGATTCCGAAGCACATTGAGGAAGCTAATCGGAACTGGCCCGGGCTGCACAAGTGAGTGCTCTGCTTTCTTCTCGTGCAATCTCCAGTTCCAGGGAGTAGTTTAGTCCGGTACGAAGCACGGCGATCGCAGCGAGCTGGCCGATATCCCGCCAGGTCGGAGCGACCGCCGTGCGAAGAATATCTGCCGCCAACGCGAACTCCAGCCCAAGAGCCAGCCATCGGCCCAGACTGAGCCTGACCTCCACTTTGATGTCTTGCGGCAGTCCCCGCCGGAGGAACAGCGGCAAAGCCTTACAGACAGCTTCGGCCGCGGCAAGTCCGATGATCACAGCGGCAGCGATCTCGACGCCGCCGGCCAAATGTTCGATCCACACCTTGGATTGCTCCAGCATCGGAGGCACTAATGGCTCTCCCTATGTTCCGAGGGCATCAACGCCGCACCCCACACAGGCCCATTCCCCGCTTCCTGCACAAAAACGATCAGACGAGCGCCGCTCTCCAACGGAATCCGCATTTTGAACCGCACTCGATCGTCCAGCGTACCCACTTGCTTCAGTTCTTTCACGATCGACACATGGCGCAGGTGACGGCCCTTGTTTTCGCCGCGGAGCACATCTTGCGTTCCCGTATCTGCGGCATAGGCTACGAAAACGCCCGCTTTATGCACCTTTCCTGCTGGAAGCGGATCGATCTCGATATCGGCCGCCCCTTCGCTTGCAGTAATGTGGACTTCGACCTTCGGTTGCCCGAGTGCGTCGCGAACCGCCGACTCCGCGCTGCGAGCGTCGCTTCCCACGAACTCGGTCCTACCGTCAACCACCATTTGGGGCGTGTACGGCCCTTGGGTGCGCAAACGTCGGGCGTACTGTAGCTGGCGCGCGCTGAACGCCGGTAAAGAGTAGGGGTCCGCCCAGCCGATGTGATTCCAATAGTCCACGTGCTCACTGAGCACGATGATCTGTGCGCCAGCTACCGGCTGAGT
>JAIQFL010000480.1 GCA_020073365.1 Terriglobia bacterium
CCGACTTCGCCCACGCTGAACGGCGGGAAGTTGTAGTGCAGCATGAAGCGCTTGGAAGCTTCGCCCGGCTCCAGCAGCTCGATGCGCTGCTCGTCTTCCTTGGTGCCCAGCGTGACCGTCACCAGGGCCTGGGTTTCACCGCGGGTAAACAGCGCCGAACCGTGGGTACGCGCCAGCACGCCGGTTTCAATGGTGATCTGGCGAACCTGGTCGAACGCCCGGCCATCCGGACGGCGATGGTTCTTGAGCATCTCGTCGCGAAAGATCCGCTCCTTGAGGGCGTCGTAGCACTTGGCGGCATCTATCTTTTTGGGGTCTTCGGTTTGGGCGTCGACGACCCGCTTTTTCAGCGCGTGTACCCGCGAGTAGCTCTCGAGCTTCTCGTATTTTTCGGTGTTCAGCGCGTCGGTCAGCTCTTCGCGAACCTCCTTGGAGATCTGTTCATAAAGCGCTTGATCGAGCGAAGGCGGTTCGAATACGCGCTTGGGCTTACCGCAGAGCGCCACCAACTGGCGAATGCCGGCGGCCACCTTCTTGCAGCAATCGTGGCCGAACTCGATGGCGCCCAGGACCTGCGCCTCGGAGACCTGCTGCGCCCCGGCTTCCACCATCACGATACCGTCTTCGGTACCCGCGACTACGATGTTCAGCTTGGATTCGCGGCCCTCCGTGTAGGTGGGATTGGCCAGATACTGGCCGTCCCGCATGCCGACGCGAACGCCGCCCAGCACGTAAGGGAAGGGAATATCGGAAATGGCCAGCGCCGCGGCCGCGCCGGCGATCGCCAGGGAATTGGGGTCCTGCTCGGGATCCGCCGAGAGAACCATGGCGATGATCTGGGTCTCATAGAGGAAACCATCGGGGAACAGCGGGCGGATCGGACGGTCGATCAGGCGGCTGGTAAGAACCTCTTTTTCGGAGGGACGGCCCTCGCGTTTGATAAAACCGCCCGGGATCTTGCCGGCGGCGTAAGTGTACTCGCGATAGTCTACGGTGAGCGGAAAGAATCCGGCTCCCGGTTTTGGGTCATTGGCCATGCAAGCGGTGACGAGAACAGCCGCGTCCCCGGAACGAACGACAACGGCGCCGTTCGCCTGTTTGGCCATCTTGCCCGTTTCGAGGGTGATCTTGCGGCCTCCCAGGTCAACTTCAACTGTGTGAAACATGATTTAAAACCTCCAACCTCGGCCGGGAGCGTCCCGGCCAGTCACGAATCGGCGCCTCGTTTCCGAGGGCCGTTTGAGACTGGAGTTGACAGGATGAAACCTTTGACGTCCGAAGCCACATGCCCCGGCCCGTCGCGGGCTGATTGGTATGAGTTCGGAAGCACCCCAAGGCGCTTCTGGAAATACAGGGCTGCTTCCGACGAATGGACTAGCGGCGAATGCCCAACCGTAGCAGAACAGACTTGTAGCGCTCAGGATCCGTGTTTCGCAGGTAAGTCAAAAGCCGGCGACGCTTCGCGACCAGTGTCAGCAAACCCTTGCGGGAACCGTGGTCCTTTTTGTGCATTGCGAAGTGCGCCTGCAGAGTCGAAAGCCGCTGACTTAACAGGGCAATCTGCACTTCGGGCGACCCGGTGTCGGACTTGTGGCGCTGATTAGTGGATAAGATCTGCCGTTTTGCTTCAATCGCCAGTGCCATTCTAGGGGTAATGCTCCTTGTCTTCTCTTTATCTCGTTTTGGTACGTTACATAGAATAGCACAAGGCGGAAACCCATGTGACCACTGCGGACCACTGCGGTAGCCCCGAACGGAGAAGGGATCGATCGTGGCCTCTCGTAGGCTGCCAGGGAACGCTTTTGAGGGGCCGGGCGCCGTGCGGTTGGGGTGTTTCCGCGCGGTGTGAAGTCGGAAGGGAACGGAATAATTCGGGTGTTCGTATCCTGAATCATGATGCTCACCCGAACCCAGTTTCTTTTCGCTCTCACGAGCGCCGCGGGTTCCGCCGCGGCGGATGATCCCCCCAGGATGCACGTCTTCGAGCGCCAGGATTTCGTCGTCGCCGATTTCCAGGCGTCAGGCTACATACTCGATAGCACGTGACCGGCTAATCCGCCGAGTCGCACACTTGTCAAACCGTAGCAGCGGTGGCCGGGGTTTCCTTGCCGGCTCTGCAACATCTCATGGGACATTCCAGGTTCAGACCACCATGCTCTACGCCCGACTCGCCCCCAGTCTGGCGGGAGTTTGCACGCGCCGCCGGAAAGCGCTTGTCCCCTCCCCAGATCCCATGAGGCCCATCTGATGCGCCAGTCTCATCCCCATCGAACCCGCACCAGTCGCTTGCTCATCCTTCGCCGTCTGCTGGAAGATCTGGCCGCCAATGGACATCCCCTCCCGCCCGACCGGATTCGTCGCCAAGACCTTCCTCCGCAGCCCAGGTATCTGCCCAGGCCGCTGTCCCCGGAAGACGATGCGCTTCTCCAACAGGAACTGCGTCGCACCGACGATCTTCCCGCCAACGCGCTCCTCCTCACCCGCCAGTGGGTGGCACGCATTCTGATCCTGCGCGCGTAAGTTCCGCCCGACCACCTGGCGAACTCCGAAGGATGGCTGCTGCCACGCTGCCCGTGGCGTTCCGGCTTGTATCAAACTCTTTTAGGGGCGTTAGCCGATGCGGGGAAACGAGCTGCACCCGTCGGCGGATTCTGCCCGTAGTATCCTAAATTCGTGGAGGATCAAACACTTTACGATTTGTTCGGCTCTCTCTCGCGGGAAAATCCGCGAGGTCAAAGATGGCATACAGCGCATTGAAGCGCGACTGGACCGGCAGGGCGGGGTTATCAATGGCGGCACTTTCCAGGTCGCACGCCTCATCGAGTGGTCCGAGCGGGTGGACTCGATGATGGCACAGCGCGACGGGCGAATCGAGGAGTTGTTCCGGCGGATCGAAAAGCTCGAAGGCAAATGGGAATAGAACCGGACAGCCAGGAATTGCCAGGGAACGCCGCCAACCCGGCGCGCTGCATCTTGACGCTTTATGGATTGCACTAAACCTTTCCTCTCCCGCCGCGCCTTTCTCGCCGGCTCGGCCACCACTGCGGCATCGTTGCTCTTCGCCGAGCAGCTATTCGGCGAACCGGATTCCGGCGCCGACAAGCCCAATCCCGCGCTCGAGAAACTCGCCGCAGTAGCGCTTGCCGAGGCTAAAAAGCAGGGCGCCACCTATTGCGACATTCGCATCAATCGCTACCGCGACCAGTATTCCGGCTATCGCCTGTCGCCCCAGCGCGGCGGCTCCCAAACCGACGAGGTCCCCTTCGTGGGCGACGGCCAGAGTTTCGGTTTCGGCGTACGCGTGATCTCCCGGGGCCAGTGGGGCTTCGGGTCGTCTCCCGAGGTCAACGCCGCTGAGATCGCGCGCATCACCCGCGAGGCCGTGACCGCGGCCAAGGCCAACTCCGCCTTGCAGGCGCAACCCGTGCGCCTCGCACGCACCGGCAAATACGTCGACCGCTGGGTGGCCCCCCATGAGAAGGATCCGTTCGCCGTCTCCGTCGACGAGAAACTGGAGCTCATCCACGGCGCCACCCTCACCATCAAGAAGAACCCCAAAGTCTTCGCCGCTTCCGGTTCGCTCGGCTTTCACTCCGAAGACAAGTACTTCGCCTCCTCGGAAGGCTCATCCATCCAACAGTACATTGTGCAGGTCTATCCCGACCTCTCTGCCGAAGCCGTCGACTTCAAAAACGGAATCTCCCGCAGCCGCTCCTACCAGGTAGCGCCGTTGGCTCGCGGTTGGGAGTACGTGCCCATGATGAACCTCGGCGAGAATGCCCGCCGTATTGCCGAGGAAGTGGTGGAACATCTCGCCGCGCCGCCGGTCACTGCCGGCAAGAAGGACCTGGTGCTTCTGCCCAGCCACCTGTGCCTGACGATTCACGAATCCATCGGCCACTCCACCGAGCTCGATCGGGCCCTCGGCTACGAAGCCAACTACGCGGGCACCAGTTTTCTCACCACCGACAAGATGGGCAAATTCCGCGTGGGCAGCGACATCGTCAATATCTTCGGCGACCGCACCACCGAGTTCGGGCTCTCCACCGTGAAGTACGACGACGATGGCGTCAAGACCACGCGCTTCCCCATCATCGAGAAGGGCATCTTCCAGCACTACCAGACCATCCGCGACCAGGCGCACCTCATCGGCGAGACCGAATCGCGCGGATGCTGCTATGCCGACTCCTGGTCCAACGTGCCGTTCCAGCGCATGCCCAACGTGTGGCTCGCGCCGTCGGATGCCGCCACCACGCTGGACGACCTGATCGCCGCGGTGGAGGACGGCGTCCTGATCGAAGGCACCGGAAGCTACTCCATCGATCAGCAGCGCTACAACTTCCAGTTCGGCGGCGATGCCTTCTGGGAGATCAAGGGCGGAAAGAAACGCGGCATGATCGCGCAGGTTGCCTATCAGTCGCGCACACCCGATTTCTGGCAGGCCTGCGACGGCATCGCCGGACGCGCTTACTGGCAGCAGTACGGGCTGCCCAATGACGGCAAAGGCGAGCCCATGCAGACCAATGCGATGAGCCATGGATGCGCCCCCGCCCGCTTCCGCCAGATCAACGTAATCCAGACCGATTAACAGAAGATATGCCTCAGGCCAGTAAGAACATGCTCACCGCCGAGACGCCGAGACGCAGAGAAAAAGAGCTTGGTTCCTCCGCGCTCTCGGCTTCCTCTACGGTCAAACCGACAGTACGATCCAGCTCCGTTTCGAGCTGTGGGCCGGGCGCAGAGACAGCGGAGTTCGCTGAGATTTTGTGTTCTACTCCGCGTCTCGGCGTCTCGGCGGTGAAAAGACTTTCGTTCATCCAGGGAGCCCCCTATGCTATCGAAGCAGGAAGCCAAGAACCTCGCCGATAAAGTACTGAGCTTTTCCAAACTCCCCGAGTGCAGCGTCAGAATTTACGCCTCCGAGACGGTTTTCATCCGCTTCGCCAACAATGGCATTACCACCTCGGGTTACCTTCTGAACCACTCCATCGGGATCGGCGCCACCACCGCCGACAAGCGTTCCGGCAGTACCAGCGTCAGCGAATTCAGCGATGAAGCCCTCCGCCGCGGAGTAGAACAGGCCGAGGCGCTCGCCCGAATCTCCCGTCCCAATCCTGAAGACATGCCGCCGCTCGGGCCGCAGAAGTATCCCGAGATCGAGAACTTCGACACGCCCACCGGCAACTCCCGCGGCGATGCCCTGATCGGCCATGTCAAGGCCATCATCGATGGCGGGCGCGCGCGCAAACTCACCGCCGCGGGCTTCGTCCAACGCTCCGCCAACTGGAACGCCGTGGCCAACAAGGCCGGCCTCTTCGGGTATCACCAATCCACCGAAGCCAGCCTCACCAATACGCTGCGCAACAGCGGCGGATCCAGCTCCGGCTGGGCCACCCAGACCTCCACCACCATCAAGGACCTCGACGGCCAGGACGCCGCGCGCATCGCCATCGAAAAGTGCGTTACCGGCGAGAACAAGAAGCGCCTCGATCCGGGCAAGTACACGGTGATCCTGGAGCCGGCCGCCGTCAGCGACCTGATCGGCAACCTGGGCTACTCGTTTGGCGCCCGTAGCGCGGAACAAGGCCAATCGTTCCTCAGCAGGAAAGGCGGCAAGCCGGGCGATACGCTGCTCGGCGAAAAACTGTTCCCCGAGTACATCACGCTGCGCAGCGATCCCTTCAATCCCAAGTTGCCGGCTTCGCCGTGGGCCGCGTCTCTGTTGCCCAATGAGAAGATCGCCTGGATCGAGAAGGGTGTCGTCAAGAACCTTTATTACGACCGCTTCTGGGCGGAAAAGGCGGGGAAGAAGCCCACGCCTTTCCCCGCCAACCTGGTGTTGGAGGGCCAGGACCACACCCTGCAGGACCTCATCCAGGCCGCCGGCAAGGCCGTTCTGGTGACGCGGTTCTGGTACATGCGCACCCTCCAGCCGCAGACCCTCCAGATCACCGGCCTCACCCGCGACGGCCTTTTCCTGGTGGAAAACGGCAAGGTGACCGCGCCCTTGATGAACTTCCGCTGGAACGAGAGCCCCGTCCGCGTGCTGGAAAACACGCGCATGCTGTCGCATCCTGTTGCCACCCAGGGCGCCGAAGCGGGATCGTCATTCGCCCCCGCCCTGCTGGCCACCGACTTCAACTTCGCCAGCATTTCCGACGCCGTGTAGCACAGACACGGCACGTGCCTTCCGCATCCTTGTCTGTGTTTTTCTCTTATACTGATTCTGATGCCTAAATCCGAAATTACCCGTCGCGTGTTCGTCGGCGCCGTGGCGGCGTTGGGCCTGTCCGCCGCTGACGACGGCTGGACTGAATTGTTCGATGGACATAGCCTGGACGGCTGGCGCCCCAGCGAGCATAAAGACTCCTGGAAGGTCGTGGAAGGTCAGCTTTCCGCGGATGGTCCACGCTCGCACCTGTTCTACAACGGTTCGTTTCACGGCGCGAGCTTCCGCAACTTCGAGCTCGAAGTGGATGCCCTGGCGCGTCCCGGCTGCAATTCCGGAATCTATTTCCACACCGCCTACCAGGAGACTAACTTCCCGCAGAAGGGCTTCGAGGTCCAGATCAATAACACGTTCCTGGGAGATGGCGGCTACCGCGAACGCAAAAAGACCGGCTCGCTCTACGGCCTGAGGAACATCTACAAGCAACTGGTGCCCGATGACCAGTGGTTCAAGGCCAACGTGATCGTCCGCGGCAAGAACGTCCAGATCCGGATCGATGGGATGCTCGTGGTGGATTATATCGAGCCGACGCCGCCCGTCATCCCCGACGGCATGGAGCGTGAGCGCTTCCTGGACAAGGGCACCTTCGCCCTGCAGTGCCACAACGACGGGTCGAAGGCGCGCTTCCGCAGCGTCCGCGTCCGGCCGCTGCCCGACGATACTCCCACTCCCGGCGGCCCGGCCCCCGTGGTTGACGACGTCTTCAAGCAGATCATCAACGTGGGGCGGCACAACATCCCCATGGTGGACTTCCACGTTCACCTCAAGTCCGGACTCACCCTGGAAAACGCGCTCGCCAAATCGCGGCGGGATGGCATCCAGTACGGCATCGCGGTAAACTGCGGCAAAGGATTCCCCACCGAGAACGATGA
>JAIQFL010000070.1 GCA_020073365.1 Terriglobia bacterium
GGAGAAGTTGCGGCCCGACATGGATCTGCAGTGCTATTTCGAAAGGCCGTCGGCCATTGCGGCGTTAAGCGACACCAGCGCAACGGGCTTCACGGTGTCGGGTTGCTGGCGACAGCAGTTCGATTGGGCGGTCCTCGAATGGAACCGGGACAATGTGTTCGAGCATCCCGCACTGCGCAACCTGCCGGACGGAGACCTGAGCGGAATCAGCCTGGCGTATGACGAAGTTCGGACGAATTGTATACCGCTCGATTCCACGACGTACGACTCACTGGGCTGGTCGTATTTGAGGGTTTGGGAGGAGCACCGGGTCGGGTCGACCGACGTCGAAGGATTCCACTGGGTTCCGCTGAAGAATTACGCGACGCCCCTGGGTGGCGGGTATGTTCCGGCGACGGCCCAACTCCAGTTGCAGGGGACGCCAACGGTGGGGGACCTCATCGAACTAGCGTGGTTGGACGACCACTGCAACTACCAGATTGCGACAGGCGACAGCCTGGAATCGGCGATCAGCGCGCTGGTTGGGTTCATCAACAACAAGCACGACAATGGCTGCGTAATATCGGCCAGTGCCGATGGATCGCGGATTACGCTGAGCTACACCGGCGCGCCGGGAGCCAATGGCAACCGGGTCGGGGTGTACGGCGGTATTCACGGGGCGGCTACGGAATCCTGGTCACCCTCGTGGGCCATGTTCACGGGCGGAGTTTCGCCGCACCAGTGGAGAGTGAATTTGAACCTGGGCGAGCTCACGGACTCGAACAACCACCATGTCGAAGCGACTAACGTGAGGAAGTTACGATGGACCTGGGCTGCCGAGCTGCAGCCGAACAACTTTCAGCGGAACGAGTTTTCAGTGGTAGTGACGAACTGGCAGGTCACGGGGACGAATCTCGTGTACAGCGTGGCGGGGCCTGGGAGCCGAAGAATTGAGAATGATTCGTCCGAAGTCACGTTCGTGGGGGCCTGGACCGAGGAGCGCGGCAACTATTCGGGTGGATCGAGCCATTACACAACGACCCCCGGCAATCACCTGCAATGCACGTATTCCTCGCCGGTGGGACACACGTTGTACCTGGGGACGAGGTATCTGGATGGGGGGCCGAATCCAGTTCAGGCGACTATTCAGGTGGATGGCAACCCGACGCTAACTCTGGATCTCGCGCGCTCAGGAGAGGATGTACTGATCCGCCATTCCCTGGGTCAATTCGCGGCGGGCGGACCACACACGGTCACCGTGACACACAGCGGTACGCAGGAAAAGAGGCTGTACTTCGACTTCCTGGAGATTGCGGTGCCCGCGTCGGAGCTACCCACATTCGTCAGTTGTCCGACTACTACACTGGCGACCGACTGGGACACCAACCACTCACTGGCGATCGCGCCGGAGAGGACGGCCTGGCTGATCGACAAGCTGGGCTTCCAGGGAAGAGCCAATCACTACGCAGGCGCGATGTGGTTCTACGAGGTATATTGCCCGGGCAACCAGTACGCGTCGGCAACGGTCCAGTTCGCGGGAACGCCTCATTTCATGGACATCACACAAATCACCCTTGCTGGGACTTCGATCCAGCATGTGAACCTGACCAGTGACACGGCGGAGAGCATCGCGAAATGTTTTGAGCTGCTGATCTCGGCCGGCGCGTCGGCGGTGTGGGCTCACGCTGACGGGGCGATCCTCACGATCACGGCGCGCGCCATGGGGGTGGCAGGCAACAGCATCGGCATGTCAGCGAGTAACAGTGGCAACACTTTCACGGCGACGGCCAGCGGTGCGACGATGTCCGGAGGGGCAGGCCCGACCTCGGAGAGCGACCTGGCGTGGCGGACCGATTTGACCGCAACGCCACGGCTGAACCGGGCAGTGCGCGATTGGAGTCGCAGCTACTTCCGGGCGCTGAAAGGCTACGGAATCGATGCGGCGGCGGCTTTCAGCATGGAACTGCGGCATGGTGACGACAGCGCGGCAACGGGAATTGCTCAGAGATACCCGGACGGACCGGTGTGGGTGAACACACCAGCGTTGCAGACGAACTTCAGTCCCGCCAGTACTGCATTTTGGCAGCAAGTTTACCTGGATATGGGCAATGTGATGGCGCAAGCCGGGGCGTCGCCGTACCTACAATTCGGGGAAGTACAGTGGTGGTACAAGGCGGATGACGGCTCGGGTATGCCCTTTTACGACGATTACACCAAGAACGGGTTCCAGGCAGCTTACGGGCAATCGATGGCAGTGATTCCGAACCAGAATGCGGACCCCGGAATGTTTCCGAAGGAGTGCGCTTTCCTGCCGGGACTCGTTGGCCAATTCACGAAGACCATCATGGATTTTGTGCGCCAGTCTCACCCGGAGGCCCGCTTCGAGGTGCTCTATCCGCCGGATGTGAACGATACACCGCTGAATCGAATCATTAACTTTCCGAGCGACCGATGGACTTCGGCAAGTCTCACTTGCCTCAAGACGGAGAACTTCACCTACACGGGCGACAGAGACCTGAATAAAGCTCGTGAGTCGATTGGATTGCCGCGGGGACTGGGGTTTCCTCCGCCCCAGTGCAGTCACCTGGTCGGTATCGGCGACTGCACGACTCCATGGGAAAGGGAGCGGCGGCTGGCTTTCGCCGCGGGGGTCGAGTCAGTGGTGCTTTTTGCACTGGATCAGTTCTGTCTCATCGGGTACGGTTTGCCGCTGGATCATAAGCGCGGCCGCGCGCGTTTCATGGGAAAGTAGAACGCCGCAGCAGCAGGAGACCGTACCAAGCACTCAGGCCGTCGCGGCAGCGTCAACGGAATCGATGCGCACAGCAGATCATCAGAGTCGCGCCGCCAGTGGACGTACACGCCGTGCCAGACCCGGGGCCAGGCGCCGGGGTGCTACAACGCAACCACCTTCTCGACGGGAGGTTCCAAAATGCAGATGTCGTCCAGGTTGCGGTACTTTTCAGCGTAGTCCAAGCCGTATCCCACCACAAACTGGTCGGGGATCTGGAAACCAACGTAGCTCGCGTGAACAGGGCGAAGCCGCCTCTCGGGCTTGTCCAGCAGCGCCGCTATGCGGATCGACTTGGGCCTGCGCTGTTCCAGTACGTGCATCAGGTAATTCAAGGTCACACCGCTATCGACGATATCCTCCACGATCAGCACGTCGGCTCCTTCAAGCGAGATATCCAGGTCCTTCGTGACCTTCACTTCGCCGGAACTGGTCTTCCCTTTGCCGTACGTCGAGATCCCCATGAAGTCGACAAAAACGTCGCGCTTCATGGCGCGTGCCAAGTCCGTCAGAAAGAAGCTAGCGCCCTTGAGGATGCAAATCATGTGGAGATTTCCGTCGGGATAATCACCGGAGATTTGCTCCCCGAGTTCCCGGATACGGGCCTGGATCCTCTCGGAAGAGATCAACACGCGCAGCGTTGGATCGATCATGGAGTCTATTATTATCCGCCAAGCTTGAAGCGCGTGCTCATCGGTCCGAGGTGAATGTGTGCGCCGGTCGCCTTCCCGGGCACGGCCTGACGAAAAGCAAGAAACGGAATCTTGTTTTCGGTCAGGAATTCGCGCAGCCAAACCCCTTCCGGTTGGTCAGGGCTGATGGCTACGTCCACGCGCCCACGATGGTCGAAGCCCAGGGCGCGATGCACGGCCGTGTCTCCCATCGCACTGACCGGAAGCGGCTTTCCGAAATGGCTTGCGAAAGCCATCTCCACCTTGGTGAACGCTACCGCCGTGAAGGTGCCGTCGCCATCGAAGCGCTCGGCAATCTGCAGCGCTTCGGCCGGAGCCTGCGACAGCTTGTTTTCGAGAGATTGCTCGGCCCTGGCCATCTCGGCCAGTTGTACCGTCAGCCTGGCGCGCGAATCTGCCAGATCGCACTCCTTGCGCGCGAGCTCCAGATCATCGAGGAAGGGGGCCAGCGACAGCTTAGATGCCGCCCCTGCGTCCACCAACTTTTGGGCCTCCCCGTAAGCCCTCTTGCGGCGCTCGAAGCGGCGACTCGCCGCGCCGATCATCTCGTCCGATTGTTCGGCCGTCAGTTCTTGACCGTAAAGAGTTTTCCGCAGATACGCGGCGTCCTGTGCATCGGCAATCTGCTCCTCCGCCTTCTCCAACTGGGTTCGCGGAAGGGCCCCGGCCGCCACCAAGGCTCGAAGTTTTTCGATTCCCGCTTTGGCGCGCGCTACCTCGGGGTCATCATTGGTCTGCGCGCACACAAAGCTCGCGCACACCAGCAGTATGAGGCCCGGATAAGAACGCATTCTCTTTGATTGTAATACGAAAGGAAGGCGGGCATTTTCCGGGAGAACTCGAGACCATTCTTGGGAATCCTCCGTGAACCGCCGCCGCGACCTACTTTCGGTCTTCCCTCCCGCGGTACTGCAGCGCGAAATTCAACTGTTTGATCGCCTCATCGGTCGCCCGCATGGCCGCCGCTTTGTGCCCGCCGAAATCGTGGGGGGCCTCGGCGAGATAGGCGCGCGCATCCCTGAGGGCTTCGATGGCAGCGGCAAGCCGCGGATGCATGGCTCGCTCGTTCTGCGCCGACAGCGTCCAGGCACCAACGCTCAACACCGCGCCCAAAACTACACCTGAGATGAATTTCATCGTCTTGTCTCCTCGTTTGGTTTGTGGGACTGCAATAATCGCGCCATTCTATCAAGAAAGAACGCGGGGCTGTCGCCGTGGCGGACAGCCGGGGCGGCAGGTGGGGGCTGTCACCGCGGCGGCACTAGGGACACGTGGCGGCAGTCAGCCGTCTGCTCACCGCCTACGCGCCAGCCATTCTGTCTTCGGGGTCCTGACTCCTCGCACCAGGCGTTCCTGCTTCAACGGGCACAGCCGCTTTTAGCGCATAATCGGAGGAACGCCCGATATGACCCGACACTTTCTGGTTCCTTTCTTTCTGGCGGTCGCGGCTGCCGCGACTGCCACGACGTGTTAAGACCTCAGCTTTCTCAAGCTGCCCGGCACCGCTACCACGAGCGTCACCGAAGTACCGGCTGCTTCCGGGCAAACGAGGCTTCCGGCCTATTGTCAGGCGAAAGGCTACGTGACCACGCCCGGTCTCCACGGCGAGCCGAGTAACAAGGTGAGCTTCGAACTCGATCTGCCGGCAACCGGGTGGAATGGCAAGCTCTATTTCGCGGGCGGCGGCGGCTTCAGCGCCGGCCGCTCGAACAAGGCTGTACTGGCGCAAGGTTACGCGTCAGCCTACACGGATGCCGGTCACGAGAATCCGTCGGCCTTTGACGCTACCTGGGCAAACAACAGTCTGACCAGGAAGGTCGATTTCTTTTACCGCGGCATCCATGTGGCGACCGTGGCCACCAAGGCCATCACCAAGGCGTTCTATGACAGGCCTCTCGAACGGGCCTATTTCGTGGGCTGTTCCACGGGCGGAAGGCAGGCCCTGATGGAAGCGCAACGCTTCCCCGAGGACTACGATGGCATCGTTGCGGGAGCCCCAGCCGTCGATTTCACGGGGCTCATGTTGGAGTTCTCGTGGAACCAACGGGCCTTATTGGCCTCGGCTGCGAGCTACATCCCGGCATCGAAGCTCCCCCTCATCGCCAAGGCCGTGCTGGCGGAGTGCGACGCCCGCGACGGACTCGCCGATGGCGTGATCGGAGATCCGCGGAAGTGCAACTTCAAACCCGCCAGCCTGCAATGCCGCGCAGGTGAAGGGCCGGATTGCCTCACCGCGGCGCAGGTCGAAACGCTTCAGAAACTGTACGCGGGCCCGTCCACTTCCTCGGGCCGCCAGATCTTCCCGGGGATGCCGATGGGGCACGAGGATACTCCCAACTACGCGGCCTACGTTTTCGGCAACACACAGCCTGTCGCCCGGCCCGACGGATCGCTCACCTACACGGGCGACTACATCCAGAGCTCCACTGTGGCCGCGCTGGAGTTCGAATTCCAAGAGCAGTTCCTCAAGTATGAGGCCTTCCGCACGGGCAATCCGGTTTATGATTGGCGGACATTCGACTTCGACAAGGATCTGTCCAAGGTCGCCGATCTGGCGAAACTGCACAACGCGCTCAATCCCGATCTGTCCCGCTTCCAGAGGCGCGGCGGAAAGCTGATCATCTATAACGGCTGGGCCGATCCGGTGGTTCCACCGGTCCGAATCGTTCAGTATTACGAGAAGGTGGAGTCCGTCATGGGTCCCGAACGCACGCGCGAGTTCGCGCGGCTGTTCATGGCGCCAGGCATGAACCACTGCGGCGGCGGCCCCGGACCGAATTCGTTCGACGCCCTGGGCGCACTTGACCAGTGGGTGGAGCATGCCACCGCGCCGGACCGGATCGTTGCCTCCCACTCGACCAATCGCGCGGTGGATCGTACGCGGCCGCTGTGCCCGTACCCGCAGGTGGCGAAGTGGAAGGGTGTGGGCAGCACCGATGACGCGGCCAATTTCGATTGCTTAGTCCCGGGGCAACCTTAATCGGGCAGGCCGGGCATCCCCATCGAGGAGCATAATAAGGGAGATGACCTCGAGACGTGAGTTCTTACAGACCAGCTCGCTGGCCGCCGCCCTGAGCGCCACAGCCCGTGGGAGGCAGATCCAAACCCTTGGGGTGCAGCTCTACACCGTGCGCACCGTGCTGCCTCAGAAACCTGCCGAGACCCTGAAGGCGATTGACGCAATCGGCTACCGGGAGGCGGAAGCCACCTACGTGGGATTGGATCAGATCTGGTCCGCTCTGGAGGCCACCCGGTTGAAGCCGGTGAGCATCCACCTGGACTCGGCACTCGTCACGAAGGGAAAGGACGATGACATCGCCCGCACCTTCGACGAGCTGAAGAAGCGCGGATTCTCCTTCGCGGTTTTCCCGTATCTGCCGCCGGCGGAACGCGGTGGACTGGACGTGATCCGGGCCGTGGCGGACAGGTTGAACCGCGCCGGCGAGAAGTGCCGGTCGGCCGGGCTCAGCTTCTGCTACCACAACCATGCGTTCGAATTCGAGCCCATGGAGGGCACCACGCCTTTCCAAGTGCTGATGGACAGCACCGACAAGAAACTGGTGGGACTCGAAATGGACGTCTTCTGGGTCAGCGTAGCCGGCCACGATCCGGCGGAGCTACTGGGCAAGCTCTCCGGCCGCGTCCCCTTGTTGCACCTCAAGGACAAGGAGAAGGACACCCCCTTGATGTACAAGGAGGCGGTCGCGCGCACTGCATTCAAGGAGGTGGGCCATGGCGTCATCGACTGGCCCAAGGTCCTCAACGCCGCGGCGTCCGCGGGTGTGTCGCACTACATCGTGGAGCAGGATCAGACGCCCGGCGATCCGCTGGAGAGCCTCCGCCAGAGCTTTGCGTACGTGTCCAAGCTGAACTACTGACCTTCGGCGGACCTCCTCGGGCCGACCCGTGAACAGGTGAGTCCATGGGGACGAGCACTCAGGCTCAAATGCTGTGAAAGAATCGGTTGGCAGGCGAAAGCGCCTGCCCCACCAAAAACTAAGGCTCCTCAAGAAATCCTGAAGCAGGGCGATAAGAAGAACGAGGTCATAGCCTCATCGAGGTGACGCGTGTACCGGAGAAGTGACCACATCGAGCGGGCCGGTTTGGTTGCGGCCGTGGAGCAGGCCGCGGACGGCATCGTCATCACCGATACCAACGGGAAAATCCAGTACGTGAATCCCGCGTTCACCGCGATGACGGGATATACCAGCGAGGAAGCTGTGGGGCAGTACCCGCGCATCCTCAAATCGGGACGCCAGCCCGCGGCGCTTTACGAAGAGCTCTGGAAAACCATCCGTTCCGGGCGGGTCTGGCACGGAGAGCTCATCAACCGGCGCAAGGACGGAACCTTCTATCACGAGGAGATGCGAATCGCTCCCGTGCGGGGCTCGAACGGCGAAACGGTCAGCTTCATCGCGATCAAGCGGGACGTGACTGAGCGGCGGGCGGCCGAGGAAGCGCAGCGGTTCCTCGCCGCGATTGTGGAAAGTTCCGAGGACGCCATCGTCGGCTATACACCCGCCGGTATCATCCTCACTTGGAACCGCGGCGCGGAGGCAGTTTTTGGCTATACTGCCGGAGAAGCGATCGGGAAACACGTGTCCCTGCTGGTGTCACCCGAACGGCTGCCCCGCCTGAGGCGCCTTACCGAACAGCTATTGCAGGGCAATGTCGTCCTACAATACGAGGGCCAGTGCGTCCGCAAGGACGGACGGGGGATTCACGTATCCGTTACAGCCTGCCCCATCAGAAACTCCGAAGGAGACGTGGCGGCCGTCTCCACGATTCTCCGCGACGTCTCGGAGCGCCAGGAGGCTGAGCGAGCGCGAGCTTTGCTGGCCTCGATCGTTGACTCTTCGGACGAAGCGATTCACGGCGTAGAGCTGGACGGGACCATCGTCAGTTGGAACCGGGGCGCCGAAATGCTGTTCGGTTACTCGAGCCACGAAATCATCGGAAAGAGCGCTGCCATCCTCGCTCCACCTGGCCGCTGCGACGACGTGCGCCAGTACCTCGAGGCTATCCGGCAGGGGAGCACCATCAGCCCGTTCGATACGGTTCTTCAAGGGAAGGATGGACGCGGGATCGATGTCTCGCTCTCCATCTTCCCGATCCGGAATCCAGCCGGAGAAGTAGTGGGCGCTGCCGGCATCGCTCGCGACATCGGCCAGCGCTTGGGAGCCGAGCGGAAGCTTCGGGAAAGCGAAGAGCGATTCCGCGGGGTCTTTGAGCACGCACAGGTCGGCATGTGCGTGGCCGGGCTGGACGGGCGTTTCCTCCAGGTGAATCCGGCGTTTTGCCGGATGGTGGGATATACCGAACAGGAGCTGCTCGCCAAGGCCTGGACGGAACTGATTCACCCCGATGATCTGGAGCCTGCCCTGCGGAGGAGGGAGCAGTTGTCGAAGGACCCCGGCGGATGCGTGGACGCGGAAATACGCCATATTCACCGCAGCGGAAGTGTGGTGTGGGGGCGCGTGAGGGTCTCGTTGGTACGAGACTCCGGCGGAAGCCCATTGTTTGTTGTGGTCCACGCGGAAGACATCACAGAGCGCAAGCGGGCGGCGGAGGCGCTGCGCGAGAGTGAAGAGCGCTTCCGCATCATGGCAGACGGTTGCCCGGCGGTGATGTGGGTGACCGACGCAGAGGGTGGGATTCAGTTCATCAACCGGGCATTCCGGGAAACCTGCGGGGTAACCTTCGAACAAGTGGAAGGCGGCAAGTGGCAGTCACTGATTCATCCGGACGATGCGCCTGAATATGTCCGGGCATTCCGCCGTGCGTTGGAGGAGCATACGCCTTTCAGGGGCGAAGCGCGTGCCCGGCGTGCCGATGGCGAGTGGCGGTGGACCGAGTCGCACGCGGAGCCGCGCTTTTCCCCGGGTCGCGAGTTCCTGGGGCTCGCCGGTATCAGCCCTGACATCACCGAGCGCAAGCACGCCGAGCAAGCCTTGCAGCGCAGCGAAGAAAAGTTTCGCCAGTTGGCGGAAAACATTCGCGAAGTCTTTTGGATGATGCCTCCGGCAGCCACCGAGATACTGTATGTCAGCCCTGCCTATGAACAGGTCTGGGGAAGGACCTGCGACAGCCTCTACCAGAGACCGGCGTCCTGGCTGGATGCGGTCCACCCCGAGGACCTGGGACAGGCCCGTTCAAACTTGCCGAGGCTCATGCGGGGAGAAACTGCTGAATCGGAATTCCGTATACGAACACCTGACGGGCAGGCGAAATGGATCCGAAACCGAGCCTTTCCCATACGGGACCAGGGCGGGCAACTGATTCGAATCGTCGGAATTGCGGAGGAGATTACCGAGCGGAAGCGCTACGAGGCCGAGCTGATTCACGCCCGGGAAGGTGCGGATGCCGCCAATCGGGCGAAGAGCCGTTTTCTGGCCAACATGAGCCACGAAATCCGCACGCCCATGAACGGCGTCATTGGCATGATTCAACTGCTCTTCGAGACTGATCTCACTCCGGAGCAACGGCAATACGCCACCGTGGCTCAGGCCAGCGGGCAGACTCTGCTGGCCCTCATCGACGACATCCTGGACCTTTCCAGGATCGAGGCGCGGAAGATCACCCTGGAGAATCTGAGCTTCGACCTGCGCCAGACCGTCGAGGACGTCGTCCAGCTTATGCGCGTCCAGGCCAGAGCGAAGGGACTCCCCATCCATTCGCGCGTGTCGCCGGATATTCCTCCGTTCCTGCGCGGCGATGCCCACCGCCTGCGCCAGGTGTTGTCCAATCTCTTTGCCAATGCCATTAAGTTCACCGAGCGCGGGGTGGTAACGATGGATGCAGCACTCGAGCGCCAGGGGGAGGGCACGGCAACGGTTCGTTTCACTATCACCGATACGGGAATCGGGATACGGCCAGACCAGGTCGCGGCGCTATTCTCGCCGTTCACCCAGGCAGACGCATCCACGACGCGCAAGTACGGCGGCACCGGGCTCGGGCTGGCTATCTGCAAGCAGCTAGTCGAGATGATGGGGGGAACCATCGGCGTCGACAGCCGGGAAGGCCGGGGTTCCACCTTCTGGTTCACCGTGGTTTTTGATCTGGCGCACCCCAACCAGCAGCCAACCGCGACCGAGCGGGGGGATGGGCGCTTCGGTGCGGCGGGTGGGACGACCCGCGTTGAAATTGACGCGCGAATCCTGGTGGCTGAGGACAATGCCACCAACCGGGACGTCGCTCTTGCGCAACTGCGGAAGCTGGGATACGAAGCCAGCGCAGTCACCAACGGCGCCGAGGCCGTCGAAGCGGTACAGCATGGACGCTACGACCTGGTGTTGATGGACTGCGAGATGCCGGAGATGGACGGCTTCGAAGCGACCCGCCGTATCCGCGGGTCGGTTCATCCGGGCATTCCCATCATCGCCCTTACCGCCGACGCAATGTCGGGCGATCGGGATCGATGCCTGAGCGAGGGAATGAACGACTATCTAGCAAAACCGGTGGAGATGGGGCTGCTGAGGGACGTTCTGGCCAAGTGGCTGCCCGTATCCGGCGCCGAAGACGCGGCCCAATCCACCGGGGAGAGGGCAGATGCCATTTTCAATGGGGAGGCACTGTTGCGGCGGCTGATGGGAGACCGGCAACTGGCCGGCATTGTCCTCAAAGCGTTCCTCCAGGATGTTCCCTCCCAGTTGAACAATTTGCGCGCGCGGCTCGATGAGGCGGATGCACCTGGTGCCCGGTCGCACGCGCACGCCCTCAAAGGAGCAGCGGCTACGGTTTCGGCAGAAGGTCTGCATGCCATCGCACGTGCGATAGAACGGGCCGGGACCGCCGGGCAGTTGGATCTCTGCGTCGAGCTTTTGCCCCGCGCGGTAGAGGAATTCGAGCGGTTCAAGAGCACTCTGGAGCGGGCGGGATGGAGTATGGACCAAAATGACGACGCCGGTTTTGAGAGGGATGCCCCATGATCCATCTGGACGCCGGTCTGCAGCGGCGACCACCCTCCCCCCGGGTCCACTCGGAGGTGAGGACGCCGGTTCTCTTCAACCCGGTCCGCGTCCGCGCGTGTCCGCGCGGATCCCTGTTGACAGCCATCCCAATTTTCTCTAGTATGTAGAAATCATGCCCAAGGGCGAATCGCTGGGCGAGTTCGAACATCTGGTGCTCCTCGCGATCCTCCGCCTCGGAGCCGATGCCTATGGCATGCGTGTGCGGCGCGAAATCGCCGAGCGGACCGGGCGCGATGCGGCCATTGGAGCGGTCTACTCGACCCTCGACCGGTTGGCGGACAAAGGGCTGGTGGTCTCCACGGTGGGCGACCCTACACCGGAGCGGGGCGGCCGGGCCAAGCGGTCGTTTCGCCTGACCGGCGCTGGAGCCGACGCTGTGAACCGGGCCAGGCGGGATTTGGCGAACATGCTCGAAGGCCTCGTCTTTCCTAATCCAGGCAGGGCCAGATGAAGCCGCCGGCAATCGCGCGGGCCCTGTTGCTGGCAGTGGCTGGAGAGACCGAGGCCGTGTATGTGGACGGCGATCTCGAGGAGGAATTTGCGCACATATGCCTTGCCCGCCGGGGGCGCTTTCGTTGGTCGAGGGTAAGACCGCGGCACATTAGGGGCAAGGAAACCAACACAGGCAAGAATGCCTGTGTCACTCAGAACTCCGTCGTCAACCGCATGGAAAAGCTCCGCGGCGCGGCGATCGCGGTGCCCGAGAACAGGCCGGCGAAATTGATGACGTTCAGGCGACCGGTCAGGTTCATCACGTTGGCTTCGACTCGCCACGCGCGGCGATCGGTCTTCCACAGGTCCACACCGGCGGAGGCGTCCAGGGAGAAGGAGGGGCGTACACGCCCTCGGTCCAGGTTCAGCCGGTCGACAATTCGTTGGCCGTACTGCGCAATCGCGTCTTCGCGGGTGCCATCGAACTCGATGGGCAAGCCGCTGCCGTACGACCCGCCCAACGCCACCCAGGCGCGCGGAACAACCTGGTAGCGCATCCGGCTATGGACGGTGTTGCGCTGGTCCTGGGTGACCGGAAAGTGGTCGGTGGCGCTCAGCAATGCGTTGGCATTGTCGCCCAGGAAAAGTCCCCCGGTGACCGGCAGGTAGCCGACGCCGAGCAGGTTGGAGTAGCTCACGGATCCCGAAACAGGACCCCAGCGCGGTACTTCCAGCTTCACTTCCACGCCGTGGATTTCAGCCTTGCGGAAGCCGATGGGAAAGCCGACGCCGGTGTTGAGGAGCACGTCGTCATCCGCGTAGTTGGTCATGTTGCGGCGGAAGTAGCTCGCTTCCATCCGAAGCTTCCGGAACAGGCCCTTGGTGAAGCCTGCCTCATAGAAGTTGCCCAAAGACGGCCGCACCGGGAGTCGCAGGACGTTGTCGTTCAAAGCCGCCACGGCGGCGGAGCTCGCCAGCAACAGGTTTTCGAAAGCCGGCGTCTGGAACACGCGGTCGTAGGAAGCGTGCAGCACCAGGTCGGCGGCCGGCCAATGCCAGGCAATTCCCAGCCGGGGGCTGAAGGCGCTCTCGTCGGTAATGAGCCGGTAGTGGTCCCACCGGAGGCCGGCGCTCAAGGTCCAGTTCCCCAGCCGCACCAGATCCTGCACGAAGAGGGCCTGCTCCCGGTCCTGCCTGCGGTCGGAGAAGGTGAACCGGCCGGGCGTGTCCGAATCGAACGCCACCGGGTTGGCGATCAGGTAGCTGAAGCCCTCCTGAACGGAACCGAAGTCCGATTCCACGCCAGCCTTGAGTTCCTGATGGCCCAGATGCGCCGACACCGTGGCCTTCAGATAGCCCTCGCGGAAGCCGCGGTCCTGCGCCGCGACGATCGGTGTGGCCAGGGGATTGGACCACAGACTGGCGGAAAGGTCGCGTACCATGCCGCGAAAATCGCCCAGCCAATTCGGCGAGAAAATGTGCTGGTAGGAGAGTTGCCCCAGAGTCTCGTAGCTGTCACGATCCTGGCGCTGCCCGGCCTCCTGCTGCACTTGTTCATTGGGCACCAGGAATCTGGATTGCGCCCGGCGAAACACCAGGCCCAGCCGGTCGCTGTCACTGAGGTCTCTCTCGTAGTGTGTCGCGAAACTGCCGGTGGTCCCCTGATTGGTGTAGTTCTGCTCCACGGGAGGATCGAGAAACCGATCGGTGCGCGCCGCGTCGCCGCTGAGGCTCAGGGTGTTGCGGCCCCACCCGTACTGCGCCATGGCGTATCCGTCCGCGGTATCGAAGCTGCCGCCGGAAGCCGCGACCTTGCCATGGAGGCCCGGCCGCGCGTCCCGGGCGGTCGTGACCTCGATGATTCCGCCCAATTTCCGTCCGTACTCGGCCGGATAGTTGGCCGTCAAAACGTTCATCGACTGTACGTCGTCCGCTTCGATTTCCGGGGCAAATGAGGGCGACCGATTGTCCGTCATGGGTATCCCGTCAACCACGTACTGGGTCTGGTACTCGGAGCCGCGGGGATGGAGGACGGCGTTGGCTTCCATCAGCCATCCCGGCTGTGTGTTGACCAGATCGACAACCGATCTGCCCGGCTGTCCGGAGGGGCGGTCGCGAAGTTCGTCCGCGCCGATGCGATGGTTGGCGCCGGTACGATGGGGGTCGATGAGGGTCCCCGTATCGCTCACCACTACGGTGGTGTCGACACTGGAAATGCTCAGGGTGACCCGATGCTCCAGCGGAATGGCGGAGCGTATCTCCAGGAGTTCCGAAGCCGGCGCGAACCCCTCGTGCCGGATCTCCAGGCGGTACAAACCGAACGGAAGACGCTTGGCAATCAGCTTCCCGTCCGGATCGGTGGCAAAGGTACGGCGGTATTGGTTGGAGCTGCTGATCAGTTCCACGGAGGCCGGAACCGGGAGACCAGCCGGGTCGGTGACCGTCACCCGCAGTTCGCCGGTCTCATTTTGCGCCAGGAGCGCCGCGGCGAACCATAGAACGGGAAGGACCAACCAGCAATAACGTTTCAACTCGGCACCCACATACATTATCCGTGATGTCAAACGCCCGTGGAGGTGGGGACGGGGTAGGTAGAGACGGGGTGGGTAGAGACGGGGTAGGTAGAGACGGGCGCCCGCACGTTCAAGATGATAAGATCCGAAATGGAGGATACATGACAACCATCCAAAATATCCGGGATTTCCTTGGCCTCAAACGTCTGGCGGTAGTGGGCGTCTCCCGGAACCCGCAGGACTTCACGCGGACCCTGTTCCGCGAACTGCTGCGCCGCGGATATGATGTGGTGCCGGTGAATCCCAACCTCGCAGAAGTGGAGGGTCTCCCGTGCCTTCCGCATGTTCAGGATGTATCGCCGCCGGTCGAAGGCGCGCTGCTGCTCACCAAACCCTCGGTGACGGATCAGGTGGTGCGGGAGTGCGCGCAGGCGGGCGTCCGGCGCGTCTGGATGTACCGCGCAGCCGGCGCAGGGGCCGTAAGCCAAGGGGCCGTTGGCTACTGCCAATCGAACGGCATCGACCTGGTAGAGGGCGAGTGCCCCTTCATGTTCCTGGAGGGGACGTCGTGGCCCCATCGGTTGCACGGGTTTTGCCGGAAGATGCTGGGCCGGTACCCGCAATGAACATTCCGGGGCGCCGGCAGGTCGACTCGCGTGATAATAAAAGGATGAAGATTCTGCTCGCTACCCTGGCCGCTGTCAGCCTGCTCTCCGCCGCCGAGATCAAACTGGGCAAACCGTTCACGGTGAAAGAACCTGTGGCTCTCCAGACGCTGCTGGCCCACCCCGACGATTACACCGGCAAGACCGTGCAGGTGGAGGGCAGGATCGCCGAGGTCTGCCAGATGATGGGCTGCTGGCTGGACCTCACCAACGACGACGGGCAGAAGATTCGCATCAAGGTCAACGATGGAGAAATCGAGTTTCCCAAGGACTCCGCGGGCAAGAGGGCAGTGGCCGAAGGCAAATTCACCAAGACCGAGTTGACACGGGATGAAGCCGTGGCGCGGGCCAAGGAAGAAGCCGAGGAGAAAGGCAGGAAGTTCGACCCCTCTTCAGTCAAGAGCGGCATGACCCTGTACGAGATCCAGGGCACCAGCGCAGTGATCCGGTAACACGGGCATTCCTGCCTGTGCGTTTTGTTTGGGCTGTTTGGCTACGCTGCGGGAGGGAGAGGACCACCGCCGGCCAAAGCCAGGTCGCGCTTCCTCACCAACTCCGCCAGCACCTTGACCCGGTGCTCGAAAGCGGGGTCGGCTTCCGTGGTTCGCTGCAAGCGGGCCCGCGCAAGCTCGACCCGTTCCTCGATAGTCACCAGGGGTTTGCAGCGGCCTAACGTTCCTTGAATGACGCATCAGCAAAGCAGTCGGTCACTCCCGCCGAAAATCTCAGAAAATATGCGGCCGTTCAGAGGTCGCTCTGGGCGTGCGGAGAGCGGCCGTACTTGCGGACAGCGGCCGGGCGAGCGGGGTTGGCCGTACTTGCGGAGAGCGGCCGTACTTGCAGGAGAGGGGTATCCAGGGTACCCCGTTTCCGAAATGCGGCATCCTCCGGGGACGGCTTTCAGCACACGACCCGTCTGAGTCAGACGGGTACCCCCTTGCAGTTTCAGCAGCTTGCCGGGAAATTTCCGTCGGAGTCAGACGGAAATCGACCGCTCCGGCGCATTACCGCAGATACTTCAAGCTTTCGTCGATCAGCTTCTGGGTCCCCACATAGGGATCGCCTTCGCCCTCAAACTCCAACGAAAAGTACCCCTTGTAGCCGCTGGACCTGGCGATGGCGAACGTGCGCTCCAGGTCCACCCGAAAAACCTTACCGCCATCCACTTCCATGTCCTTCACGTGAGAGATGTTGTAGGCACGGCGGAACATGGCCGTGACGGCATCGTAGTTGAACTTCTCGTCGCCCTTCAGCATGGAGTTGCAGAAGTCCGGCAAAGCGCGGAGCCAGGGGCTGTTCACCTGGTCGATCACCTTGGCCAGAAAGAACGCATCCTCGGTGGTGGCGTCGTCGTTTTCGAGGTTGACCACCACGTTCTTCGATGCCCCATATTGCGAAACCGCTCCCAGGCTTTCGGCGGCAAGACCGGCGTCGGGCGCGGCTCCCCTGGGGCCCTGGAGATGAATGCGCACACTGGGGCAATCGAGCGCCACGGCTGTATCGATCCACTTCTTGGCGTTCCCGACGGCAGTAGCGCGCCGGGCCGCGTCGCTGTCATACAGGCTTCCGCCAACCCCGGTCGGGATATCGACGATGCGAGATCCCGCATCTTTCACGGACGCACGGAGTTGTTCCAGGTAGGCCGGTTCAGTAGAGCGGATATGCTCTCCGAGGATCTCGACATTCCGGACACGGAAGCGCTGGACCACCAGGGCGGGAAATTCCTTGAGGTCCATCAGAGTGGCTTGCGGGTTGCGCGCGCGGTTGCGGGGAGTATCGATGGAGGCGCGGAACGGATAGGACGCCACCGCCAGGCGATCCCGGGGCGCGGTGGGGAATACCAAGGCGGGTGCGCTGGCCGCCGCCAGACGTTGTGCGGCGGGCGCCAACGCAGAAACGATCAGGAAATCACGACGGCTCGGTTTCATGGGATTGAGTATACGATAGTGGCTGGGAAGCGGGCGGCCTGCCCCGCTACAGCCTAACGCGACCCCCGTGCAGCTTTTACCGCTGGCTGATTTCCTTCGCCGGCGCCTTCTGGTTGAACTCCGCCGATTTCCCCCGCGGGATGCTCAGCGACGTCCAATGGCCGGCCTGAAAGTGTTTCGCCAGCATCACGATCTGGCCGCAGTGACAGGCGTAGTGGGCTACCTGACGGTGGATGGCTTGCATCACCGAATAAGCCTCGCCGCGGATCGTCACGGTCCGTCCAAGATCCTGGTCCGATAGCGGCTCGAGGGCGCGGAAAACGTGGCCCCAGCCCTCCTCCCAGGTCTGCATGAGAGCGGCGCGGTTGGGGGGCGGCTCCTCGAATTCGCTGTCGCGATGGCGATCGGGCTTTTCGCCATCGCTGGTGAGAAAGTCGGTCCAGCGAGAGCGCATGTTGCCCGCCATGTGCTTCACCACGATGGCGATGGAGTTCATCTCCTCGTCCAGCGCGGCGAATAGCTGCTCGTCGGTCACTTGTGCCATCGCGCGTTCGCCCATGCTCTTGTATTGGCGAAACATCGCGAGGGAATCTTCCAGATAGGAGGTCGTGAATTGGTGCGCCATCCTACTATCTTCGGCTCAATCCTGACGCAGCGCCACCATGGGGTCTACCGAGGTCTACCAAGGCAGCCCGCCGTGCCGGGATGATGCTGGCTACCACCGCTACCGCCAGAATGCCCGTTAGTGCCACGGCGACGTTCAGCGGATCGCCAGGGCTCGACGCCAGAGAACATGCGCAGGAACCGCACGCTGGCGACGGCGGCGACAGGGCATCTCAGCTTTCCTCGGCCGGCCACATGACGCGTGCAATGGCGGCCGCCATCTGCTTCCATTTGGATTCCTCAGTGGCCAACTGCTTCCTTCCGGCGGGGGTCAGGCGGTAGTATTTGAACTCGCGCTTCTGGTCCTTGCCGGCGGCTTCCCATTTGGACACCACCCAGCCTTTCCGTTCCAGCCGGTGCAGGGCCGGATACAGAGACCCATGCTCGACTTGCAGCACGTTGTCGGTAGTCCGCTGGAGGTGCTTGGCGATTTGATGGCCATGGGCGGGCCCGAACAGGAGCGTCCGCAGGATCAACATGTCCAGGGTGCCCTGTAGCAGTTCCACCCGGTCTTGAGGTTCGTTCGTCATATAGCGATGGTAGATATTCTACACAGAACCCGAATATGGAGGGCAGACGCGCTACCCGGGATTTGGTTAGGAGGTGTGGGGTGGGACAGACGATCGCTTTTCGTCGTCTGTCATCCGGCATGTCACAGCAGTTGCCCGCCGGGAGGGCTACTGCTCTTCGCCGCTGTCAACTATTCGCGAATCCACCTGCGGTGGGGAGAAGCATCTTGGAGCGCCGCATGCCAACTGATACGCTGAACCCCGCTGCCGGGTTGCACCTAACTTGCGGGCCGCCAGACCGCGAACGACATGCCCTGCGGATCGAGCATAACGGACATCTCGTCGCCTTCCGGAAGCATGGTCGGTGGAATGATCACCTTGGCGCCGAGTCCCTCCGCTTTCTTGACGGAAGCGCCCACATCCTCCACGGCCATAAACAACTGCACGAAGTTAGGGGCTTGTGGATGCGACGGCCAGATGCCTCCCTGGATGCCCTCCCGCGACCCGGTATGGATCCGCCGATACCCCATTGGATTGTTGGCATCGACCGTCCATCCGAACAGTGCCGAATAGAATTGGGTAGTCTCTTCGGGGACTTTCGACAAGATCTGAAACTGCACGACTGGATTTCCCACTTGGTTACTCCTTTGACATTTGTCTGACCCGCGCCAGGGCCAGCTTACGAAATTGCCGCTCGGTCGGTGACGGCAGGCCGGTCAATTCCTTCCATTTTCCGGTAGCTCCCACTTCCAACAGCCGCAAGCGCAAAAGCCGGCTGAGAGCCACATTCACCCGGTCGACCGTTAAATCGGCCTGTTGCGCGATCCAGCGGCAGTCCGGCTGAAAACTCCCGGTGCGGGAGAGGCGCACAATTTCCCAATGCGCCCGCTCTGTCACAATGCCCAGCGCCTCCGCCGTCCAATGCCGCAGTTGCTGCTGCCGGTGGGCCGTGGCGGCATCCGGCACATGCTCGGCCGCAACGTAGACAGCAGCCTCTTCTGGCGTGAGCCCCAGCTTTTTGGCCCATGCGCGAATCTGGCCGGCCGGTGCGCGCCTGCTCCCGCGCAGGATTTGCGCGAGCGTCGAATGGTCTGTTCCGAGAAATGCCGCGAATGCCCGAAGGGAGTGCCGGGGATTCTTTGCCCGGCGCGCCGCAAACTCCTGCTCCAGCCTTTCACGGAACATGTTCCCCATGCTACTGGGAGGGGCGCAGGATTGGCAATGGAAACGGTCCTCAGAGTGGGGCAAGAGTCTGCCCCGTTTTCCAGGGCGCAATCTTGCGGAGTGGCGCCAAGCTCTTCCGCGGCGGGGCCGCCTTGGTAACACTGAGAGCGAAGTGGATGATAAGCCGGTAACTCGCGCCGAATTGGCGGAACTCCTGTCAGGTCTGGGATCACTCGTCCCGCAACGCGGTTGCCGGATCGATTCGCGTCGCGCGCCGCGCCGGCACCAAGCAGGCCAGGATCGCCACCAAGGTCAGGACCGACGGCACCACCACGAAGGTCGCAGCATCGCGAGCACTGGTCACGAACAACATGCTCTGGATCACCCGCGAGGCTCCCAGTGCGACGGCCATACCCGCAAGCACCCCGATCGCTACCAGCCGCACTCCCTCACCGAGGATCATGATCTCGACATCGCCAGTGGTGGCTCCCAAGGCCATCCGCACCCCGATCTCCCGCACACGCTGATTCACGGAATAGGAAATCACGCCGTAAATCCCAATGGTGGCGAGCAACAGGGCCAGCCCTCCGAATACTGCCAGCAGCCCGGCCGATAGCCGTTGCGCCCACAACGACTCGCGAAGGGTGCGGCCGATGCTCTCGGACTGCAGCAGGAGGTTGCGGTCCAACGGCTGCATCGCACGGCGAACGGCCAGCGCCACTGCCTCCGGATCGCCGCTGGTGCGCACATACATCACGGCCGCAGGGACGTAATACTGCGCCAGCGAAAGATAGATGAACGCTTGCGGCTCCTCCCCGATTGCCTGGTAGTTCGCGTTGCGAGCCACGCCTACCACTTCCGCCGGCGCGGCGTCTCCCAGGAAATGCAGGCGCTTGCCCAGGGGATTCTCTCCGGGCCAGAAGTACGCGGCCGCCGCTTCGTTGACAATCGCCACGTGCGGGGTGGTAGATGTGTCGAGAGCCGTGAGGTCGCGGCCGCGGAGCAACGGAATTCCCAGGGTCCGGAAATACCCCAGCCCTACCGCGGTCGTCAACGTGAAGCGGCCCGTGCCGGAAACGGTGTTCTCCTGACCATCCACCAGCACCGTGCGGGCGCCCGCGACGTGAAAGGGCCCGTCTTTGGAAAGCGCGACGGCGGCCACCCCGGGGATCGCTGCCGCAAGTTCCAGCACGCGCCTCTGGTAGTCGCGCCCGCGCGCTTCGCTATATCCCTGGTCACCCACGTTGAAAGCCACGATCCCCAGGTGGGCGGCGTCGAAGCCCGGGTCGATCCGGCTGGCACTACGGATGCTGCGGACGAACAGGCCGGCGCCCACCAGGGCGATCAGTGAGAAGGCCACCTGGCAGATCACCAGCACGGATCGCGGGTTCCAGCCTCCCGCCCTGCCGGAGGTCGGCTGCCCGGCCCGCTCCTTGAGATCGCTGGACAGGTCACTTCGCGTGGCGCCGATCGCGGGCATCAATCCAAACAGAATCCCCGTCAGCACCGAGACCGTCAGGCTGTAAGCCAGCACACGGCCGTCCAGGTCCAGATGCAGCCCGGCGTGGGCGAACATGGGCGGGCGCAGCCACCAAACCAGGTCCCGCGCCCATCTTGCGAACAGCAAACCCGCAGCGCCCCCCACCACCGCCAGCAGGATGCTCTCGGTGAGGAGTTGCCGGATGAGACGCCAACGGCTCGCTCCCATTGCCAGCCGCACGGTGATTTCCTTGCTTCGCCCGGCGGCCCTCGCCAGCAGAAGGTTCGCCACGTTGGCGCAGGCGATCAACAGCACCAGCGCGGACATGATCAGCAGCACCGCACCGGCCTGGGTGACGATGGTTCGGGTCTTGGGAGCCAGGGCAGCTTCGGAAACGGAGGTAAGACGGACGCGCCGCCCGGCGTTCTCCTTGGGATACTGCTGCTCCAGTTCCTGGGAGATGCGCCACATTTCGGCTTGGGCCTGGGGCAAAGTGACGCCCGGCTTCAGCCGGCCGGCCACCGCGACTATCAGCGCTCGCCGCTGGTTCACCCATGCCGCGTTGGGATAAACCTGTGGGTACATCATCATCGGCACCCACACATCCGCGCCCAGCATTTCATTCAGGCCCTGGAAATCGGGGGGGGCGACCCCCACGATGCCGAAGGCCCGGCCGTTCAGGCTGATGGTCTGGGACGTCACCTGCGGGTCGCGGCCGTAGTGGCGCGTCCAGACGCCATAGCTGAGGATCGCCACAGGGTACGCGCCTGGAGAGGCGTCTTCTTCGGGACGAAAGTCCCGGCCAACGATGGGCCTCACTCCCAGCGCCGAAAAGTAGTTGCCGGAGACCAGTTGCGCCAGGAGCAACCGCGGATCGCCATGGCCTGTCAGGTTGATACTGACCGTGGTGTGCAGCAGCAGGGCAGAGAAAACTCTGTTTCGGTCGCGATAGTCCTGGTAGTTGGGGTAGGAGCACAGAAGGAGTCCTGGGTTATGGGAATCCACTGTGGAGACCGCCGCCAGGGCTGACGGCCGCTCCACTGGCAGCGGACGCAGCAGGACCGCGTTTACCAGTGTGAAAATCGTCGTATTGGCGCCAATCCCAAGCGCCAGCGATAGCACGGCGACAACGGCGACGGTAGGGTTCCGCGCCAATGCCCGAAGGCCATAGCGCAGATCTTCAAAGATCCCCATTTCGTTGAAAACGAACGTTCAGTATATAACAGTTCTATGCTTGCTATAGCTCGCCGTTTCCGGATCGGGCAATCGCGGGCTGCCGATCGGCGTCCCTCGCCGTCCCCTTCCGGGCCGATCTCAGATTGGCTGTAGCGCGAGAGGTAAAGGCTCAGCGACCGGCTCCTGCTCATCCACGATTCCGAGATCACGGCCGAGAGCATGAAGACGCACTCGAACCAATGGGGCATTCACATAGCTCGTGGAGGTCAATGGAGTCGCTTCTGCCGTAGATCAGGATCGCGCTGGCGCTCGGTGGTGCTGCGTTTTTCTTGTGTCGTCCTCCATGTTGACACCGGCACGCGGTTTTGATATTAGTCGCGTGCATAAAGAGTGCCTCGTGAATAAGAAAGATCTGGTCGGTAAGATAGCATCGGATGCACGGTTGACGCGTTCCCAGGCAGCCCTCGCGCTGGACGCATTCCTGGAGGGGATCCAGGCCAGCCTGGTGAGGGGCGACCGTGTGACCATCTCGGGTTTCGGGACCTTCGGGGTGTCGCACCGGAAGGCGCGCAAGGTTCGCAACCCAAGGAGTGGCCGCGCCATCGAAATCGCTGCCAAGCGAGTGCCACGATTTGCTCCGGGCGTGGAGCTGAAATCCGCGATGGAGCGCGCTCGGGAAGGGCTCGGCCCTGCGCGGTCCAAGCCAGTATAGCGTCCCCGAGAGTTTAGCCCCATGCGGTGAACACAAGTGGGACAGACGATCGCCTTTCGTCGTCGGTCGCGGGTTTTCAAGCCGGCCTAACCCGGGCCTAACCCCTACTGCACTGCCCGCAACCAATCCTGCAATATGCTCGCCTCCAGCGCCGTCGGCTGGCTCTCCATCTGGAAGCTGAAAGTACGCTTGAGGTTTTTCCCTAGCTCGACATCCACATCCTGGGTTGCGCCATTCCGGGCGATGCGAATCCTGATCTTCTCGCCCGGCTTCTTCGGCGCTACGCTGGGCAGGGCGGGTGCCGGCGCCGGCCCTCTCCCGCCGCCGCGCGCACCCGCCGGCTGGGGCAGCGCCAGCAGGTCGTTGATCGCTTTGGGTGTGGCTTTCACGCCCTCCACCTCAAGAATCTGGTCCTCCGCCATCAAGCCGGCGCTCGCTGCGGGCGAACCCGGCGTAACGCTCGTGATCACCAGCGTCACCTCTGGTCCCACGCCTCTGCCGCCCCGCACGGGGCCTGAAGCAGGCATCAGGTTTGGCGGCACTTCCTGGCTGTGCGTGTTGACGCCCAGGTACGCGCCCTCGGCGTCCTGAGCCGTCACGTCCAGGTGCAGCCCGGCATACGCAAAGTACTTGGCGTAGTCCACATCCTTGGTGGTGGACGCGTAGTCCAGAACATCCGACACGTCGCCGTCCGCCGCGCTCTCGCATTCCTGGCGAAACTCGGCGTCGGTGAAACCGCGATGCTTCTGCAGGTAATACTTCCGGTACAACCCTCGCATCACGTCGTCCAGCGACTTCCGGTTCCTGCTTCCGTCGCGAATCTTGAGGTCCAACATGGCTCCCAGCATGGCGCCGTTGTTGTAGTAGGAGATCGACGTATTGCGGTCGCCGCCCACCCCCGAACCGGAGTTCCACGTATTCCAGCTCGCTTCCGTGGCCGACTGGTAGTGGCGCCCCGGGGCGTTCTCGAACGAGCCAATGGAGTTCTTCATCTTGTCGAGATACTGGTCGCGCGTCATGAGCCCGGCGCGCACCAGCACCAGGTCCTGGTAGTACACCGACAGGCCTTCCGACACCCACAGCATGCTGGTCAGGTTTTCCATGTCGTAGTTGAAAGGCCCCAGAGCGATCGGCCGGATGCGCTTCACATTGAAATTGTGGAAGTACTCGTGACACACATAGCTCAACCAGCCGAGATACCCGCCCGGCGTAGTCAGGCTGTTGCCGTTGAATTGAATCGACGCCGAGTTCAGGTGCTCGATCCCGCCGTTGCCCCGGCCCATCATGAGAAACGTGTAGTGTTGGTACGGGACATCGCCGATAAGCTGGGTGGCGGCCGTCACCATTTTCCGCAGGTCCGCCAGCATCTTCGGCCGGTCCACCGTCTCCGGCACGTTCTCGATCGCCACATAGTGGGGCACTCCCTTGACCTCGAACTGCAGATACTCCTGGTTGCCCATCAGGATCGGCGAGTCGTACAGCACGTCGAAATCCGTCGCCAGGAAAGTGTTCGGTTTGCCCTTCACCGGCTCGAGCCCGGTCGCGATCTGTTTCCAATCGGGCGGCAGTTGAATTGCGACCGTTACCGGGTGGTGGATCATCCCTGGCAGGTGCACAAAGGTTCCCGATGGCGAAAGGTAGGCCCGGTCTTCGCCCAGGTAGTTATTGGCTGCGAAAGAAGTGGCTCCGAAGACGTCATAGTTCAGCACAATCGCAGGGGCGTTTCCGGCCGCCACCCTCCAGGTGTCCCGGGTGACCCTCTCCCACGGCAAAGCATGCCCCACACCGTCTGCCGCGCGGAAATTCAAGACGTTGCGGGAATAGTCGCCAATCCCGTAATAGCCGGGCGACCAGACGGGCATTTTGAAATCCCGGAGCTCACCTTTGAGGCCCTCGCAACGAAACACGATGTGAAAAGTGTGGTTGCCCGGTTGCGGCATGGACACCGTAAACGCCAGGGTTCCTTGCGCGGCCTGCCCGAACGCCCATGGGCTGCTGGCCAGGAGCGCCGCCAGAAGGATGAAGGTTCGACGTGGTATCACGATTCGCCGAGTCTAGGCCATTTCCCAAAACCCTGTCAAGCGTATGCTTAACCGTTTAAACATTAGCCTTCACTGGTCTGCTGCCATGGCGTGGGCGGGCCCGGCCGACGGACGACGGAAAACGATCGTCTGTCCCACCGGCTTGGCGCACCGGCGACAATCGGGCGGTTCACCACAGTGGCTCGCCATATGCTCAGCCATACCGGAGGAGACCGGATATGCGATGGATCATATTGGTCGCGGTTGCGATTCTGGCCGCGGGGTGCGGCAGGCAGGAACGGGCCAAGCCAGGCGAACAACGGAGCGGCCTGTTTCTGATTCAGAAAGGTGGACGGTGGGGTTTCGTCGATCATAACGGGCAGATTCGGATCGCCCCTCAATTCGAGCAGGCCGGACCGTTTACCGATGGCCTGGCCGTGGTGGACGTCGGCGGGCGCGCGGGCTATGTCGATGACAAGGGGAAGTTCGTTATCAATCCCCAGTTTGACAGCGGAGCATCCTTTTCGGAAGGCTTAGCTGCGGTTCGCACCGGCAATCTGTGGGGGTTCATCGACAAGAGCGGCAAGATGGCGATCCCGTGCCAGTTCCAGTCCCCGGGAACCGCGCCTCTCGAATTCTCCGGTGGATTGGCGGCGGTGAATCGCGGCCCCGGGACGCCCGCAGGCTATATAGACGAGAACGGCAAGATGGCCATTGCGCCGCAATTTGACAATGCCCTGCCGTTTTCCGACGGCCTCGCCCTGGTGGAAATGGGTGGACGCTTCGGGTATATCGACAAGGCCGGGAAGTTCGCAATCAATCCCCAATTCGATGACGCCGCCAGCTTCTTCGAGGACCGCGCGGCGGTCCGCAACGGCGGGAAATGGGGATACATCGACCGTTCGGGCAAGATGGTGATCAACCCGCAGTTCGATGCGGCGCGGATGTACTCCGATGGGTTGGCCCTGGTAGCGGTCGGCGGGCGGATGGGGTTTGTCGACAAGGATGGCAGACTGGCGGTGAACCCACAGTTCGATGGCGCCAACGATTTTGCCGACGGGCGCGCTCCCGTGCGCGTTGGCCCGCGGTGGGGCTATATCGACAAGAGCGGAAAACTGGTTATCAACCCGCAGTTCGACGATGCCCGGCCCTTCTCGCTGGACCTGGCCCCGGTCGAGGTTGGCTCGTCGTGGGGATATGTGAACCGCGACGGAAAATTCATCTGGAATCCTACAGCCTAGAGGTACGAAATGACCCTTAGAAAACTAAGACTGACGTGGAAATACCGAAAGTTTATGTGGAAGTATCGAAGACTGCTGCGGCACCGCCGGGAAATCGCCGGTGTGATGCTGGGGTCGGCAGCCCTCGCGGCAGGAATCTTCCTCACGCGTCAACGCATCGAATCCTGAGTGCCGAACGGACCGCCGCACGAAGATAAGCCCAAGCAGAGCTTCATCTCTGGCAGTGTGGGCATCGCAACCATATTCGGCGTTCCCATCCGGCTGCATTTCACTTTCATCCTGCTGCTGGTGTTCCTGCTCTTCATTGGGGTGGGCGGACAGCAGTCCGGCGCCACCACCGCGCTCTACATCCTGGCGCTGTTCGCCTCGGTACTGCTGCACGAGTTGGGTCATACCTTGGTAGCTAAGCGTTATGGGATCCGCACGACGGAAATCGTGATGTTCCCTATCGGCGGCGTATCCCGGCCGGAGCGCCAGCCCAAGGCGCGGGAAGAACTGTGGATTGCCCTCGCCGGGCCTACCGTCAACCTGCTGATTGCCGTCGCCCTGCTGGCGTGGGTAGCAAGCCGGCAGGGGTTTGTGGCACTGGAGCAATTGCGCCAGCCCACCGACGCGAATCTGGCGGAACGGATTGCCCTGGGCAACCTGATGCTGTGGCTGTTCAATCTGCTGCCGGCCTATCCCATGGATGGCGGGCGAATCCTGCGCTCGTTCCTGGCGCTCCATCGGCCCGAAGAGGAGGCCACGCGCATCGCCGCCGGCGCCGGCCAGGCACTGGCGGTCTTCATGGGGCTTGCCGGGCTCTTGTGGGGCAACTACATACTGGTTTTCGTGGCACTCTTTGTCTACCTGGGGGCGTCTCAGGAGGGCGCCGCGGCGCGCGGCCGGATTCTCACGTCGGGCTTTCCGGTACACGCTGCCATGATCACGGATTTCCGTACCTTGCAGCACGGCGAGACCATCCGCGATGCCGGCAACCTGTTGCTGGCCACCTCGCAGCACGATTTCCCGGTGATGCACGGCGATGCGGTCATCGGCCTCCTGACGCGTGCGGCGCTGGTACGCGCAATGCTTACGGATGGACCGGATGCGTACGTCTCCGGAGCCATGGCTCGGGAGTTCCCCCGGGTCTCTCCCGATATCCCTCTCACCGATGCGTTGCCTCTACTCGCGGGACCCGGCGCATGCGCCCTGGTGATGGACGAGGACGGCTATCTCAAGGGAATGCTGACCTCGGAAAACCTCTCGGAATTCATCCTCCTCCGCCAGGCCACCATGGCGCAGTCCAAGCTTCACCCACAATGAGCGCAGCCCATCGAGTGGTCATCATCGGCGGTGGATTCGGCGGCCTGTACGCGGCGAAATCGCTGGGCCGGTCCCCGGTCTCGGTGACGCTCATCGACCGCCGCAACTTCCACCTCTTTCAGCCGCTGCTTTACCAGGTGGCCACCGGCGCGCTTTCGCCCGGGGAAATCGCATCGCCCTTGCGATACGTCCTGCGGAAGCACCGCAATACCCAAGTGCTGCTCGGGGAAGTCGTCGACCTGGATGTGGAGAAGCGCCGCGTGATCCTGCGCGATGGCGAAGCGCCGTATGACGACCTGATCGTCGCAACCGGCGCCACCCATCACTATTTCGGAAACGAGCAGTGGGCGCCGATCGCTCCCGGGCTTAAGACCATCGAGGACGCCACCGCGATCCGCCGGCGCGTGCTGTCGGCCTTTGAACAGGCCGAGCGGGAAACCGACCCGCAGAAGCGGCGGGCGTACCTGAGTTTCGTCATCGCGGGCGGCGGGCCGACGGGCGTGGAACTGGCCGGCGCTTTGGGGGAAATCGCGCGCGACACGCTGCGCCACGACTTCCGCCACATCAATCCGGCGGAGGCCCAGATCATCCTGGTGGAAGGCGAGAATCGCATGCTGCCGCTGTTTCCACCGGATCTCTCGGCGAAAGCCGAGAAGCAACTGGTCGGCCTGGGGGTGCTGCCGCGCACGGGGGCCAGAGTCACGAACGTAGACGAAGACGGCGTGACCGTGAAGATAGGCGATAAGGAAGACCGCATCTTGGCTCGCACGGTCCTGTGGGCGGCGGGCGTGAGAGCCTCCAGCCTGGGTAAGGTCTTGGCGGAACGCGCGGCCGCCCCGCTCGACAAAGCCGGACGCGTCCTGGTCGAGCCCGACCTGAGCGTGCCCGGGCATCCCGAAATCCACGTGATCGGCGATCTGGCGAACTTTGTCCACCAGGGAGGCAAGCCGCTTCCCGGCGTGGCTCCGGTCGCGATGCAGGAGGGCCGCTATGTGGCCCGGCTGATCGGAAAGAAACTGCGCGGCAAGCCAGTGGCCCCGTTCCACTATTTCAACAAGGGCAATCTGGCGACGATCGGGCGCAACCGGGCGGTAGCGGAATTCGGGAGGCTCCACCTGTGGGGTTTCGTGGCGTGGTTCCTCTGGGTGTTTGTGCATCTGATGTACCTGGTGGAGTTCGAGAACCGCCTGCTGGTGCTGGTGGAATGGGTCTACAACTACATCACGCGCAACCGGGGCGCGCGACTGATCACCTATGGACAGCCATAGAGCCAGGCTTTAGCCCAATACTGTTCGCTGGCGCAGCCACCGCGACGGGACTGTCGTCCATGGAGCCAACAGGACATTCACGTCAAGGAGGGCGATACTCATATCTCTTCTCGCAATTTGTTCACGGTCCGCAGATCGGGTTTCGAGGCGCCAGCCTTCGGCACAAAAAGCAAGACTCCATTGCGCACCTTTAGGGGTGCTCTGGCCGCGAGCGATTGCCGGGCAAGTTCCGAGATGAGTTGCCCGATCGTCAAGCCTTGTTCTCGAGCCAATTGCCTTGCGGTGGCAAGGAGGTCGTCGTCGAGGTCTAACGTCGTGCGCATACGTCCAGCTTGGCACATCACACATCAGCATCAGTGATGGCCGAACGATTGTTGTCGTGGCGCAAGCACTTTTGCTTGCCGGGCCCAGTGGGCACCCCCCACTTTTGGGGACGCTTGGCGGACCGTCGATTCTGCCTTCAGGCGTGCCACAGCGGCAGTGACTCTTAGAGCGAATTTCAAATCAGGCCGAGCTACTTCTTTTTACTCTGCGCCTGCTTCTCGAAGTTTGCCCGCATGTCCGCCATAACCCTCAGAATGTCCTCAGGACGGCGGAACAGTCCCTGAAAGACCTGGCGCATCTCAAACGGAAACCCCAGGAAGAGCTTCCGCGCCTCGATGGGCGGCGGCCCTCCCGGGGCCCGGCAGGGGGGGATCGTCGCTGGAAGATGCACGGCGAACATGCTGCCGCCCGCCAGTGGTTCATGCGGGTACTCCATCAGCCAGATGCAGTTGTGGGCATCGAGAATCTCGTTGGCGGAAACCACAGCCCACAGGCCGGCGTCGGCATCCGAGGGCGCCTGGCAATCCCACAACCTCGACTGCGGCACGAAGGCCGTGGATTCGGAAAATCCGTAGATGTCGATAGGGACGTCCTTGAGGCCATGCTCCCGGGCGAATCGCTCTACTTCCGGAAGGGCCTGGTTCCAGTCGAGATTCGAGTCGTTAACCAGCCAGTATCCGGGATGGCCAGAGCCGAGCGGGTTGATATAGGGGAAGTAGTATGGATATGCGCGCACGACCGTGACCAGGCAACTGACGCCGAGCAGCACCACCAGCGCGCCGGAGGCCCACGCTAATTTCGGAGCCGCCGTCCGGATCCGCCCCAGCAGCCGCGGAAGCGGCGCCAGCAGCAGAATCAGCAACACCAGGGGGATGGTGAAATGGCGGATGCTGACGTCGAAGTGGCCCACCACGCATATTCCCGCAAATACCACCAGCGACACCCAGAGCACGCGCCAGAGTGTGGCAAACTCTGCCGGGATGATCGGGAACCAGCCTAGCCGCTTCCCGATCAACGCCACCGCCAGCGCCGCCGCGAGCAGGCCAAGAAAGCCGGGAGGGGACTTCAGCACGAACAAGACGGGAAAGTAGAACCAGATCCCATGAGGATAAGCGTGACCGAGGATGAAGGTCGGCCGGTTCCCGGTAATCACCACCCAGGCCAATCCCCGCAGCAAGAGCCATGGCGGCATCAGCAGCCGTCCCAGAAGCGCGGCCAGGGGACCGTGACCGGCAAGGCCCGGAATGTCCATCGGCTGGTTCCAGGAGAGCAGGAAGTAGACCGCATACACCACCAGCGCTGCCCACCAGGTTGCCTTCCGCATGGCGCGCCAGCGCAGGCGGCGCCACAGGCGCGCGTCCGTTTTCGCGGCCGGTTGCCCGGCGGTGGGCCGCCAGCGGGAGCTCAGCACCACCGCGAAGAACACCAGGAACAGAATGGGGGCGGTGAACTTCGAGAGAATCGCGCCGGCCAGCGCCAGGGACATCAGGAGAGTGTTTTTCCGGTTAGGATCGTCCCACAGATCGGCCATCGCCCAAAGCGCCAGGAGGGAGAAGAAAGTGATGGGAATGTCGGTCAACACCAATGGACCGAAGACCAGAAACACGGGAGTGCCGGCATAGACTGCCAGGCAGAGCAGTCCGGCCCAGTCCCCGCCCAGCCGGCGCGCGATGGCGAACACCACCCAGCCCAGGGCGAGGGTGAGAAGCAGCATGGGGAGCCTGGCCCAGGCGAGCGTACTCTGCGGGGTGTTCCAATGCGAGAGAACGTATTCGCCGAAGACCCACTCCCCCAGGTAAGCGGGAAAGAAGTCCTGGCTGGCGCTCCAGATAATACCGGAGTAGTCAGCGCGGGTTCCGCGTACCACCAGCGGCAGTGCGGCCAGTACCTTGGCGAGGGGCGGATGCTCTTCGTTGTAGCGCAGATCGAGCTTTTGCAAGTAGCTTACGCCGGCGCCAATGTGAGCCACCTCATCAATGGTGACGGACTCGCGAAGGGCGGCGCCCCCGGCCAGCAGGAACATCAACGCGAGTAGCAGAAGGGCCAGAATCGAAACACCGGAGCGAATGGGCATCGGTATCCTTGGCTGTTTTTGGCTGTTACCCATTGTTGCAAAATAGAGTGACAGGCAATGCCGTCGGGCTCGTTGGTTCGAGGAGAATCAGGACCGGCTGCTGAAGCTGTTCGAGCAGGCATGGAAAGAGGGAGCACTGCGCATCGGCGGGAGGAGCGCCGGCATCACCGTGTCGAAGAAACGGAGTCTTTTCGGCCGCCGTTACAGGGTCCGATCAGACGCTGCCGTAATCATCGTCCCTGCGGAGGAGGGCGGTTGGCGTTCAAACGACGGTAAACCTCGCTGTGACGTTCCAGTTCCCTCAATTGACCCCCGACGCCGATCACGCGGTTCCGCCACTCTTGAGTGAGGCGCCAGTCGGCGGCGAAATATGGTCTCAACCGATACAAGGCGTCGCCCGGCTTTGAGGCTGCCACGTCTCTGCCGATCGAAGGAAGATAGTCACTGAGAAGGATATCCGTAGCTCGAAAGAACGCGACGAATTCTCGCGCCGCCAAGTCGGGATCTTCCGCAAAGTTGTAGGCAAATCCGTACGCGATCATCAAGGACTCGAAGACTTCTCGATCACCGCGGTCCAGGGAATTCCATAGGCCGATACAAGCCGTCCGATAGGGCTCTTCCGTGAAATAGACGGCGTGATTGAATTCGTGTTCCAGGATGTCCGGCCTCGGTACAGCGACGCTGATGAGGGCCGCATCCTTCTGGGATGTCGTGTAGGCGTCCTTCTGGGACAGCAGCAGTTTGGATTGGGTAAGGGCCGACAATAAGCGCTGCTCAAGCACATTGAGAATGACGCCTTGCATGGTTGCCGCGGTAAAGAAGGCGGCCACCGTGGCCATCCGGAAATCCTTGCCGGCAGAGTATCCGGGGAAAATCTTACGAAGTTCGCCATCCGGGAGCACGACTCCCTTGCGGACCTCGGCGAAGACGCTGAGGCGGTCACCGGCGAGGTCCTGCGTTGCCAGATCCGCAAATTTCAACGCGTAGATAGGATACCCCTCGAACTTCAAGGTCACAAAAGGCTGTCGCAGTGGGACTTGGGCGGCAGCCCATTGCTGCAGAGTTCGAAAGGAGGGGAACCTCGTGGCAGGCGGTGCTTCGGGAAGCAGTATCCGTTCCCACTCACGAAGACGGCGCTCCAACTGCGCTGCCTCTGTCCTGGACGTTGCGCTTTCCTGCGGATGAGCAAAGCCCCGGACGAAGCGCCCGCACAGAGTGAGTGCACCAAGGGTTTGGGCCAGCCGCGGCAAGAAATCACGTCGATCCAAACGAGCCTCCCGCGGACAATGACCCAAAAAGCCGCCAGAACTATTCCAGATACCTGCGCTTGGTCTGCCGATCTCTAACCGTGATGCTCGGATGGTCCGCTCAAATCCAGGACGGTCTCGACTCGCGGCGGCTGGTGCGGCCGCCTGGCGCGGCGGCGCTTGGACCACTCACAAACCGCTACGACCCCCACCAGCACGGTGGCGTCGATCACGATCCCGGGTTGGCGAAAGTCCGTCTGCAACCCCCACACGAACAGGCCGGCGATCACTGCCATGCTGCCGATCGTGATGAGCGGATGCGGCATCGGGATCGGTTTCAGGTCTCCATGTCTCGTTGCCATAACGTGCTCCAGCATCAGTCTATCAAACCTACCGAACCACGATGGTCGCATCCGGGCGGCTTGAGGTGTTGCCCAGGGTGATCGCGACCGGTGCTTGGTTGGTCCTGGGGTCAGCCAGGTCGTCGCGGGCGACCAGTTGTTGTGAGTCATGGACCACTCAGGGGTGCGCACGGCGTTTTTCGACGCGATGCATTGTATGGACAAAGGGTATACACTGAGACTGGATGCCCGGCGCACGAAAGCCGCTTTTCGACTGGAACGAGGCCAACACGACGCATCTTGCCAGGCATAAGGTCGCACCGGATGAGGCCGAGCAGGTTGTTTTTGGCGCTTCGCTCCCACTAAAGACCGAAGAGCGGAGTGGTGAGGACCGGCACACTGAACTGGGCGAAACCAACGCCGGGCGGCTGCTCGTGGTTGTGTGGACCTGGCGGCGGCGAAAGATCCGGGTGGTGACCGCGTTCCCTGCGAATCGAAAGTGGCGCGCCTTGTGGCGGCGCATTAAGGGAGGGCACGATGCCTAAAAAGAAACTGGCCGAGACGCGAACCGAAGCGGAAGAGGCTCGTTGGTTCGAGGAGAATCAGGACCGACTAATAAAGCTGTTCGAGCAGGCAGGAAAAGAGGGAGCACTGCGTATCGGCGGGAAGAGCGTCGGCATCACTCTGTCGAAGAAAACGGAGTCACTTCGGCCGTCGCAAAAAGTGATGCTGCGTATTCCGGCCGGCGATCTCGATCGCGCGCGGCGTCAGGCCGGGAGCATGGGGATCGGCTACCAAACTTATATTAAGATGCTGCTACGCGAGGGCCTGGATCGCCAGGAACGGGCGAGACGCCGCGGATAGGTCTAGCGGATCCCGATGCGCGACTGAACTTCTGCAGCTCAGTAGCTATAGTTACCGAAGCGTGATGGTCGCATCCGGGCGGCTCGAGGTGTTGCCCATGGTGATCGCGACCGCGTTCGCGCCGGCCTTCAGCGACGCGGGCACCTTGACATTCACCTGGAGCAGCCCGGCGACGGCTTCGGGAGCCGCGCCCGCATACACGATCTCGGCGTCCACCCCGCCAATTCGGACGCTCACGGGCGCAACGGGCTTGGGAACCACCTTGCCCGCGATTCGGCCATTGACGCCGCCGGGTGTAGTCTGCCCCTCTCCCGTGGCGTACAACGCGACCACCGACCCCGCGGGCGCGCCGTTTTGCGGGCCGTTGAGCGTGCCGTCCTCATTCTGGGCAGCTACCTGCCCACTGCCGGAAGAATCCGCCGTGAAGAATGCCGGCGCGGCCGCGGCCACCTGCAGTGTCGCCGGCTGCGTACTCTGGCCGTTGCGCACCACCACCATCTGCGTGGTCTGTTGACCCGCCACTTCGTACGGTACGATGGCGCTCACCACCTGCGCCGCGACATACACCAGCGGCGCGGGGATGCCGTCGAAGAACACCTGCGTGCCGCTCAGCGTGGAAGCCAGCTTTCCTTGGGCGGTCAGTTGCGCGGTGGTCAGATTGGCCGGTCCGATGCCGCTGCCGAAGATCGTGACGATTTCTCCCGGCGCGACGGGACCCGCCTGAAAGCTGGCCGCATTGGCAACGGCCGTGGCGCCCAGCGAAACTGACGGCGGTTCCTGAATCGTAACCATGGAAACGGCCTGCAGCGCGGGGTTGGAGAAGCTCTGCGCGGTGATCGTCACGGTGCTGGGTGAAGCCGCCGGCGGGGCGGTGTAGGTCCCATCCGGTGCGACGAAGCCAACCTGCGGTGAAACCGTCCAGCGCACCGCCGCGTTCGGAAGGTTCTGCGCGATGGCCTGGAAGCGGCGCGTGTCTCCCGGCTTTATGGTCACCTCCGCGGGACCGACGTCCAGGGCGGGTGTGCCTGGCGACGGACCTACCCCGATGTACAACGCCGCCAGGTCGGACACAGCCCCCGTGGAAAGCGAGGCAGTCTCAATCGCGTAGGTGGCGCCTTGGACCACCGGGAAGATGAGCGTGGCGTCCTGTATGGGACCGGCCGAATCCTTGGGCACGGTGGCGCAGGCCAGCTCGCCGCCGAGCGAGCCTGCATTCAGAGGGTAGGCCGCGATCGCGATTCCCGAATTCGCCGAAGAGTTGTCGCTGCGCAGCGACTCGACCGAAACCTGTATATTGCCGCTGGCCGGGGCCGTGAACGTCAACCATCCCGTCCGGAAATTCACCGAGCCCGTGCAGGAGTGCCGGGGGTCGTTTGCGTTCGCCGTGAGCGCGCTGTTACTACCAAAGCCTTCAAACGGGAGCGACGCGATGACATACGACCGTGAGACCTCATCGCCAATTGTGGAGCTCACGGCGCCGGCCTCGGTGACGATGAGTATCTGGTTCTGTACCAGCAGCGTGTTGGTACGGGTCGAAGTGGTGTGGTTGGCCGGCACCGTGAGGAATACCTTCCCGCTTCCGGAGCCGTACGCCGGGCCTTGTGCCGAGGCGAATGCGGTGCTCGCCGTTACCGGAGGAATCACGGACCAGGCGCAGCCGGGCGACGTGGTGAGGTCTACCGAAAACGTTCCGCCGTTGGCATCCAGCGCCAGGCTCGACGGTGAAATCGAGTAGGTGCACGGAGTCGCTCCCCCACCGCTCAGCGGGACCCGCCAAACCCCGCGGCCGTAGGTGAAGGCGTAGAGGTATTTCGTGCCGCCGGTCCGGTCGATCGCGAGCGTGGTGGTGATGGCGTTGGCAAACGGGTTGTCATCGCGAACCCACGTTCGGCCGCCATCGAAGCTGGCGTATACGCCGAGATCGGTACCGATGTAGAGCCGATTGGAATCGTCGGGGTCCACTAGCAGCGTCTCCACGGGGACGTCGGGCAGGCCGGTGCTGCCGGCGCCGTCGATCCCGGCCCACGTCACGCCTCCGTCGGTGGAGCGATAGACGTGTTGGTCGCCGGGCGCGGTGTTGAACGTGGTGTAGGTCGCGTACACGGTGGAAGGCTGCCGCGTGTCGAACTCCAGGTGCGATACGTTTCCCGACCGCGGCTGGACGGAAGCCCACACGGTGTCCCCGGTGGCGGCGAGCGTGTCGGTATTGCGGAAGATTCTTCCGTGACTCATTCCGAACAGGACCAGGTTGGGGTCCGCCGGCGAGACCGCGATCGACCGGATGTTGTCCAGGGCTCCGGTCACCGCATCGACGGGCGCGCTGGCGGCGGTCCAGTGCGCGGCTCCATCTTCGGTGCGCCACAGTTGCGCGCCACCCACATAGAGGCGCAGCGAATTGGTGGGGTCGAACAGGTACCAGGCGATAAACGGGAAGTTGCCGGAGTCCTCGGTGATTCCGGTGGTGGCATTCCGAAAGTTATTGCCGCCGTCGACGGACTTGGCCATCGCCCCGTGAACGTACTCCACATAGACGATGCCGGCGTTGGCAGGGTCCACCCGGGAAACGCCTCCATCGCCGCCATAGATGTAGTCCCACTGGTTGGGACCGCGGGCGTCGCTGCCGCGCACGGTTTGGTTGTCCTGCGTCCCGCCGACATAAGCGCCGCCGCCCGGATAGGGCACTCCGTGATAGAACTGCGTGGTTCCGTAGCCGTTGTTGAGCGTGGTCCAGGTAACCGCGGAACCCTGGGAGGAGCAGGTCCCGGTCTTACCCCTGGCTTGCGTGGTCTTGTATACGCCGCCGTCGTTGACGTTGTACAGCACCTGGTTGGCGGCTCCGTCGAAGCCGGGGTCAAAGGCCAGGAGGTGCTGATCGGGGTGGTCGCCGATGTAGGCGTAGCCCCAATTGGCGCCGCCGTCGTCGGAGCGGAAGATGCCAATCCCCGCCGCCCACACGCGGTTCGGGTCCACCGGATCCACCGCCAGCGCCAGGTTGTATCCGGCCTGGCCGTTGAAATTGGGATTGCTCCCGTTGCAGAAGGAATTGCCGAAAGAGTAGGCGCTGTCCACGCTGAGAATGCCGGAGTTCAGCCGGTTCGCGTCCTGGTTGGAGGTGCGGGTCTCCCAGGTGCCGGGGTTCCCATTGTTGGTGGAGCGGTAAACCGCCAGTAGCGCCTTGGCGAAGCGGCCGGTGTCGCTGGTCACGGATACGGCGTAGATGGTGCCCGGTTGCGAGGGCGCAACCGCGAGAGCCGTGTACCACATGCGCGGATCGGAATGCACCATGGCCCACGTTCCGCCTCTCGCCGCATCGGAATTACGAAAGATGGCATATTGCAGGCTGCCAGGCGGATGGCACACGGCGAAGACCACGTCGGCGGGCTGGCCCGGTTGCACGGCCACATCGAAGCAGCCGTGGGTGGTGCCGCCGGTGAGCGTGGGGGCGGGGCCCCCATCGGGTGAGGCCAGCGACAGCGTCCAGGATGCGCCGCCATCGGTGCTGGCCCACAGGCCGGTGTTGGTGGCCGCGTAAACCTGCGAAGAGGCGGCGCGGCTCACGGCCAGGTTGTTCACGAAATAGAAATCGGCAGTGCTGGTGGCGGCCAACTGGTTCCAGGTCTGGCCGCCGTCGGTGGTTTTGAAGATCCCCGCGCCGCGCCAGTTCTGGGTCTGCTCTCCGGTCCCCGCGTAGAGGGTATTGGGATCGTTGGGGTCGATCACCAGGGAATTGATGGAGAGCACGGGCGCAAAGTCAGTTTGCGGCTTCCAGCTCTTTCCGCCGTCGGTCGACTTCCAGACTCCGCCGGTGGCGCCTCCCAGCCACATGGTGTTGGAGTCCCGTGGGTGGATCACCAGCCCGCGCGTCCGCCCGCCTACGTTGCCGGGGCCCAGCGACTCCCACGTGCCAAAGGTCGCGGCGGCATCGGAAGCGACCTCGCTCAGGAGGCGCCCTGCGCGCAGGGAGTACCGGGGCATGCGCTGGGCATGGCGATCGGCCTCCAGGTAGCGTTCTATGGGAAGCAGTCCACCGCCGGGGACGCGCTGCTCGATGAAGTACTGGGCGGCGCCGAAGGGGTCGTCCTCGTGGAGGTCATCGGCCAGGGGCTGGGGGCCGGGGGCTATTGCCGCGGGGCCAGGGGCCGGGGGCCGGGGGCCAGGGGCCAGAGGTTTAGGCTCCGCCCCGCGTTGCAGCGCGGGCTGAAGCGGCGGAGGGGCGAGCGAGACCGGTCTCGGGCGGGCGCAGGAAAACAGTAGCGCCGCGGCCAGGGAAGATGTGGCGAGAGCTATGAGTTTGGACACTGTCGGTCAATTCTAGTCAATTCTAATAACGGCGTGGGTGGCGGAGCAAGGGAGCGCCGCGACAGCGGAATTGGGGTCATTTTTGGGCATCGGCGTAGCAATCGTGGGGAAAGCAGACGGGACAACGCTTCCATTCCAGAGGCTCGATTGGGTCAAAGGGGCAGCCACTCCCGGGAATGTGGAAGGGGAGCGGTTTTTGGCTGGCCTTTTGGGGGGCCGAAGGGGGCGGAGTGGAAGCTGACGGAACGAACTGGGTGGCGTGGCTAACGGACTTGTTTTCAGCGGGTTGCGGGGTGGGCTGGGGGGCTTGGGTGGGGGCGAGGACGGGTTTTGGTTCGGGAGTGTGGCTCTCGCGAGAGACTTCGGAGGAGGGAGGGGGATCGGGGTCAAGGGGGAGCGCCTGGAGGCGTTCGAGTTCATGGACGGCGTCGCGGTAGTTGCGCTGGGTGGAATTGACGGTGCGCTGGAGGCGGGTGAGGGTGCGATCGCAGTTGTGGAAGGCTTGGCCGAGCGGGGCGTTGGGGCTGAGCTCGTAAGCGCGCTCCATTTCGTAGATCCAGACCTGGGCTTCGGCGGCGGCGAGGCGGCGGAGGGTCCAGGTGGAGCGGACCAGGATATCGACCTGGTCGCGCTGCTCTGGAAGGCCGGGTTGGTAACGCTGGAAGTACTCTTCGGTGAGGGTGGCGAGATGGGCGGGATCTTCGCCGGGAATGATGAGTGAGTTGGCATAGATGCCGGTTTTGAGGGCATTCATGCGGGAACGGGCCTTGCCGGCGGCGGAGCGCGGGCCCGTGGAACGGTTGGGATGGGCGCCATCGGCGCCGGGTTTTGGAGGTTTCTTCATAAGAATAGAAAAGGCCGGGGCTCCCCGGACGATGTCAGTCGGGGAGGCCGGCCTGTCGGTAGTTTTCGATATCTACCTGATTTTATGGTGGCACACGAGAATTGGGCGAGGGACTATTTGAGGCCGTAAAGTCCTGAAAAGAGGGAGACGAATTATTTCCTGAGTCGGTCACCGCCAGGCGGCCAAGATCCGGAACGCCCGTCAAGCTGAGCGATGGACGCGCGCCCGGCCATAGTCGATTCGGGTGAAAAAGAGGCGCGACTCCCCGGCACTCTTCATCAGAAAATCACGCCTAGACAGATGATGTGGTCCAGGTCGTCTTTGCGGCCCCGAGCTGGGAGCGCTGCAATATTCAGCGGTTGATCCGATGAGTGGAGGGATTACACGAGACAAAAAAATCTGAAATCCTTATTTAAGGGGACGGAGCCATTACGTATGGGACTGAATGGAAGAGAAACCCGCGAAAATTCGGCTCTTTTCAGCGCAGATTGCGCTTAAATATATACGCGGTCCAAGCCGTTTTCGCGGCCCTGAGTTTCGAGCGCTGCAATATTCAACGGCTGGTCAGATAAGTGGAGGAAATGTACACGATGAAGAATCGGAGGATTCTTAATCACACGCGCCAGACCCGTTACGTATGGGCCTGGCTGCTAGTTGTCTGGCTGATGCCGAGCGCTTCATTGCAGGCACAGTCTGACCGGCTGTCAGGCCGGCTTCGTGGAACGGAGCGAGTCATCCTGCGCGGGTCCGCCCATCCGCTGGCGCAACCGCGATTCGACCTGGGGACGGCTGCTGCCAATCTGCAGTTGGATTCGCTCGCCCTGGGCCTGAAGAAGACGGCGGCCCAGCAGGCCGACCTCGATCAATTGCTGAAGGACCAGCAGGATCTGAAGTCGCCTCTCTATCATCACTGGCTCACCCCTGAACAGTACGCGGACCGATTCGGCGTCAGCCAGAATGACATCGACAAGATCGCGGCGTGGCTGGAATTGAGTGGATTCCAGGTGCTGAGCGTTTCCCGCGGGCGGGACATGATCCAGTTTTCGGGAACGGCGGCCCAGGTGGAACAGTCTCTGCGTGCACCGATTCACCGCTATCAAATCAGTGGCGACGAGCATTTCGCCAACTCAACCGGTCCCTCGATCCCGAAGGAGCTGGAGGACCTGGTGATTGGCATTCGCGGGCTGAACGACTTCGGGCCCAAGCTCCCACGGCCCGGCCGGCTACTCGGAAAGCTCTCCGATCTATCGACCGGCATCCGGCCTCAACTGCAGGATGGCCAGGGGAACACTGTGCTTGTGCCGGACGACCTGGCCATGATTTACGATCTGGGACCGCTCTACAAGGCAGGGGCCGACGGGA